>CAYWEP010000008.1:0-29397 GCA_964457405.1 uncultured Gammaproteobacteria bacterium | reverse complement strand
TGAGATTTCCGCTCACATTTTCAGTTTCAGTTTTCTTCGTAACTGTTCACAGTTCTAACAACTCCATACTTAGATCCCCGACCGTAAGGTCGGGGAAGTTTATCATAAAAATGTCATTCTGAGGTTCACCTTGAAAGGTTCACCTTGAAAGGCCAACGGCCGAAGAATCTTAGCATCCAAAGATCCTTCGCTACGCTCAGGATGACAAAATCGTGTCAGAAGGGTGAACAGTCACAAACTACTATAAGTTTACACTAACAGTTGTCTGTGCTACAATCAACCACCATGAATATAGAACGAGCTGTTTCACGCAGGGATTTGTTTCGCCATGGTGCTGAGGTATTTTCTCCACCACAACAGGTATCACCTCATCTTGAACATGCTTTAGTCGTACCATTGAGCCGTCGGGACTTCACAAGATTATCAGCTGCGGCAGTTATGACTTTGGCAGATTCTCAAAGCAGAGAAGTCTATGCAGCGAAAGAAAACACCGATCAGCCGGAAACCGGTGCTTCTCAGGAAAAAGAACCAACGCTTCTTGATACAATAAAAGAGATCGCCCTGTTAAACGCAGGAAATACCGTTGCAGTAGTGACCTTGGACAAATTGGGAGTTCCGGTAGGTAATGCCAATGTTGAACAACTTGTGAAGAGAGATAAACAGGATCATCGTCATGAAGCATATGAAAGGCTTAAGCTCCATGAGAAAGCATTTGCGCTTGCCGGCTCATTTACCTATATCTGCGGTTTAAAGCCTCTAGAGGAGGAGTTTGAGTTTCGATTTATCCCAAGCTTCCTTCTCTCAAGAATCGCGGGTAAAGGAACGCATTGGAAATTTGGTGTACCTGTATCCGTAGCGTTTGCGCTCTGGCATAATCTTGTAAGAGATGAATACGGAGATTATACGTTTCATAAAAAAATTCCTCTTGCGCAATTCACAATGGGACTCTATTTTTGGAAAGCGATGCGGGAGCGCGGCTTCTGGCATGCAGCAACAGCACACGGAACAGCAAATGCGGAAGCGATAACTATCAGCATGCTTGCGAAGGGAACACGAAAGCTGATTGGCAAGGAATAACCTCCTTTTTGTTGACGAGGGCGCTTGCCTCTGATATATTGAAGCCGTCGTTGGAATCATCGCTACTATATGGGTGGAGATATTGAGCGCAGACATGAAGAATCTTTAACCCCCGATCAATCACTCCTGAAGGAAATCGAACGTGAAGCATTAGTAGTTGTCCAAACAGAACCTGGTATTTGTGACAGACTGGGCTATCCGGGACACCACCCGGGTATATATGATTTGGAAAGAAGTTCCGGAAGTAATTTGTATAGGTTAGATGGAGAAACGATCTATGATGCAAGCAATTTTTGGATGACACTCCCTATCAATATTGAAAAGTGGTTTGGAGAAGATGATAATCTACTCAAAGCAATCGGGCGGGCAGCGCTCAGATCACCGACCGTATCGGAGTTTGCTTCATCCTACCAAGCGCTTTTTCTTCAAAAGATATCGGAGTATTGGCCAAAAACTGACAGGGTCCTCACATACCCTGGAGGAACTTTGGCTACAGATGCTGTTGTCAAATGGATAATAGCTTTGGTAAAAGAAAAAAATAATTATCCTCCTGACCAGATGAGAGTAATCGCAGCAGAAAGCGCATTTCATGGAAGAGCCGGATATCCTGCAGAGTTGACAAGAGCATCCTACAAAAGTGAAGACTGGCAAACAGGATGGGCGGTAAGGATTCCAGATCCGATTGTAGTATTTGATGAAACAGGAGAGATCCTCGTGAAGGAAACGCAAGAGCAAGTAAAAACTAGTCTTGAGCAGGTCGCAGACGCATTTGAAAAAAATCCTGGTGTCGCCGGACTGATGACTGAATATCCTATTATGGCAGAAGGTGGAGCATTGCTTATCGATGAGACCTTTATGGATGGAGCAAGAAGCTTGTGTGATATACATGGGAAAGTTATGGGTGTCGATTGTGTCCAGATGTTTGGCAGGGGATGGTTCTTTCCTCAAAAAGCGATGGAGGTAGCGGATGCTATTGCCATAGGAAAAATCTCAAGAGTCCCGGCTGCTGTCCTGACAGATCAGACGAGTAGAGGATTTATCGACCATGCTAAAATTCCAGGGAAATATGGAGCAACGTGGGCTGGGTTGGAATCACAGGTACTCTCAGCTCTCTCTATCTTTCGGATAATAGAAGAAAATAATCTATTTGAAAATGGGCTGCAGATGACAGATTACCTATATCAAGAATTAAGATGGTTGGCAAAAAGCGGGAAGGGCATAATAAGACCCAGAATTGCTGGTACGTATGTCGGATTTGATCTTGAAACCAGTCAGGCAAGACAAAAACTTATTGAAACCATGAGAGACAAACACAACATTTTACTTCTCTCTGCAGGAGATAGTGCGGCAGTACGCTTATCGCCACGGCTCGATGTTGCACTTCCTGAGCTGGATCATCTGCTAACCAGTTTGATAAGTTCCCTTTAATCCGAGAATTGCGAGTTTCCACCTGCAGGACTTTCGCTTACGAGCTTAAGTGATACGCTGGGATAAACATTTGCAAGGTGCAAAATGATGAGATATGCTTGTAATAAGCAAGGTTGAACATGAAGAACATCCATATTATTCTTACTGGTTTATCCCTTAGTATTATCCTTCTCTCCATCAACCGCCTTACTCCTATTACTTCAGGCTACCTTGAGCCACATGAATTTTTGCGCTGGCTTGATTTTAATTCCATGGTTATTATTCCACTTTTTTTTATAATCCTTTATTATCTACTCAGGCATAAAATTGTATATGATAGTCCATTTAGAAAGACTATTTTTTTTGTTATATTAAACATTGTATTTATTGCAGGCATCTACTTTTTTGGAGCTGGATCTGGAGATCATGAAGTAACCAACTACCTCCATTACCGCTTCTGCTATGAAGACATGCTCGATGAAAAACTTTGCAATATTGTTATGTTTCACGACGATGAGCTTAGTAACTATATCTATTACCTTGGATTTGTGCTCATGAACATGGCCTTAATATTTTTTGAACACAACTTTCCACGAAAAACGAATATAGCTAAAAAAGATTTTATATTTATAACGCTCAATAGTTTTATAACTGCGCTTGGAGTTTTTGCTTTCCTTGCGCTTGAAGTAGTTGCTATTGATTTATGGGCGTTTGGATCTGTTATGCTTCTTTCGCTCATACTACTTTTCTATCCAAAAGCACGAGTCGCAAAACTACCAATTACGTTTTATTTTGCTGTGTCATACACCCTAGGGTTTGTAAGCACATTTTTATATAGGTTTTTTGATCTTTCCATCACACAGTAAGAATTGCTCAGGACGATTTTCTTTCTCATGTGGCTATAGCCATGAGCGAGCGTAGCTCTTCGAGTCTGAGCGACGAGGTCTTCAGACCTCAGAGTCGATGACGAGTCGAATGGCTGGCTCTGGTTGATGACTTCAGAACTGCTAAGTGGTATCAAAGATTGAAATATCCAGAATTAGTTTATGAAAAATCTCAAACCTATCTTCAAAACATCTTTGCATAGCTATATTTCTAACCTATAGTTTGATATAATTAACTTCTATGTCTCATGAACAAACTCAGCCAGCTACTGGGGAATTAAGTATCTGGCAATCAAAACAATTTACACTTGAAAGTAAAGAAGTTGATACCTTAATAGAAGCTATTCAATTTGGTGAAGCAGTACGGGTTTTTGACGCTGTCAATAGTGGCAGAGTTGCTGATGCAGGAATGTTGCCGCAATTAATGGTCTTAGCTATTAAATCGACTATTGTGTGGCATCCGGGTTTAGTAACTCGAGAAAGAACTGAATTTGACCCACTGATTGATTCACAAAGACAACTGTTTATCGAAGAACTAACTAGCTTGAGAAATCAACTACATACGAGTGGAATTGCTGATTTGGACTTTATCCCTGAAGATGAGGCTAGAGCAAGATTATTAGCATTGGGGGTATTTGCAGAACAGGCTCTTCATCAAATTTCAGAACTAGAAAAAGATGATGGAATCACAAGAAGCGCACCTGGTTTTGGAAAAGGAAAAGCAAGGCTTTATGGTAGTGGGTTAGAAAGAGCGATCGAAAGACTTGCTCTTAATGAACAAGCCATTACTGATACTTCAGCTGTATTAGATGCTGCTATTTTTCTAATGCAAATGAATGGTGAACCATCGAGATATGAAAGGACTAGAAATAGTAATGTTGCTAGATCAATGATTGAATCATTAAATGGTGGAAATTTTACCTATGAAGATTTAAGACAAACAAACTTAGGTATTATGGCTGGGTTAGGCCATGGTGGACTTCCCAGAGATTTTGAGCATTGGGCTGGAACAAGTAAAAATCCTCCTACTCCAGCAGATATTCCATCTCGGTTAGCAGTATGGCAAGCTGATGTAGCTTTACTCCTAAATACAAGTCATTGCAATCCAGAAATAGAAATTGCAAGACTTGCATCTGATTACAATGAAGTTCATCCATGGAGGGAAGGTAATGGTAGGTCGCTAACAGTAGAGGTAAACAAGCTTCGAGCAATCGTTGATCTAGAGCCAATCTATATTCCGCAAAGAGAAAATACAGATTACATTTGCGCTTTAGGTAGTCCAACAAATGTAAAGGATAGTGAAAGATTGGCAAAATTTTTCAGAGCTCACACTATGGCTAAAGAAGAGTTTGTTCAGGCAATGGGAAAAATAGCTAACAACTAATCTCTATGCCTGAAAGTTCGAATCAATTCAGGGGTTGAACAGTTTGATATAGTTTCTTGAGGCTAGAAATTTTGCTGCGGAGCCTGGATTCGAACCAGAATAAACGGATCCAAAGTCCGTTGTCCTACCATTAGACGACTCCGCAATACGACCACAATGTGGTCTGTGTAATGATACCAGATACCAAGATTAGCTTCAAGAAAATAATCGCCTGCAGTGTTCAGTTGGTTTATTTTCCGCTGTAGTATTTTCTCCCTTTTAATTTTTCCGGCAGGAGGTCTTCTGTAGTATACATCTCATATCCTTTTCCGTATCCAAGATTTTTCATGAGTTTTGTCGGTGCGTTGAGGATCTTAAGCGGGATTGGTTCGTTGGGGAATCTTCGCACATCTTCCAGAGCTTCTAGATATGCATCATATGAGCTCCGATCTTTTTTGGCTTTCGCCAGATATGCAGTTCCGTGAGCGAGATTGATGGCGCATTCTGGATATCCTATTGTTTCACACGCCCTGAATACTTCATTCGCGACAACGAGTGCTGTTGGTTGCGCCATGCCTATATCCTCAGACGCGAAAATGACCATTCTTCTCGCAATAAATTTAGGGTCTTCTCCACCCTCGACCATGCGAGCCAGATAATAAAGCGCTGCGTCGACATTTGATGCTCTCATTGATTTGATGTATGAGCTGACAGTATTGTAGTGCTCATCTGCTTTCTTGTCGTATAGTCCGGCAGCGCGATTCTGAAACACTTCGATTATGACGCCTTTTGCAATCTCTTTACTTTTATTCATCTGCACGGCAATCTCCAAAGCGTTTAATAAAATTCGTGCGTCTCCTCCAGAAAGCTGAATAAGCGTCCTTTTTGCATCATTTCCAATTGTCTTTTTCGTTTTCCCCAACCCCACTTCCTTGTCTGTTAACGCGCGAGTTATTAAATGATTCAAATCATTTTCTGCAAGCATGTTAAGGACAAATACTCGACTTCTGGATAAAAGCGCATTATTCACTTCGAAAGACGGATTTTCAGTTGTCGCGCCGATGAGAATGATAAGACCACTCTCTACATGTGGAAGGAGGACGTCTTGTTGAGCCTTATTCCACCTGTGTATCTCATCGATAAAGAGGATTGTCCGTTTATTCAATACTAGGTTATTTCTCGCAAGATTAACTATTTTCAGCAGATCCTCCTTTCCTGTCGTGACGGCAGAGAACATGTAAAATTCAGAGTTGGTTTCCTGTGCTATGATATTTGCGAGTGTGGTTTTGCCGGTACCTGGCGGCCCCCAAAAAAGCATAGAAAAAAGCTGATCAGTCTCGATCATCTTTCTGATGATTTTTCCTTTTCCGACAAGATGTTCCTGACCAACAAATGTATCTAAGCTTACGGGGCGCATACGAAATGCGAGGTTCATAGCAGATGGATTGTAGCACAGATAATGTAAACCTTTGCTATACTGCAGAGAGCATGAGTTTTAGAGATATAACAATCGAAGACTATAGTATGCTCGTTCCATTTTGGAAAGAGAACTATTTTGTCAACGAACACGATAGTTTTGAACGATTTAAATTATTCCTAGAGAAAAATCCTGGTCTTAGTCTTCTTGCGGAAGACAATGGGAACATAGTTGGGACAGTGCTAGGATCATATGATGGAAGGCGTGGATATATCCAAAAGTTGGTTGTTGACAAGGCGCATCGCAGAAAAGGACTTGGGCAGGAGTTGGTGCGAAGAGTTATAAAAAAACTGCAAACCGTTGGTGTCACCTATATTCCAATAACTGTTGAAAAGAATTTACTACCCTTTTATGAGAAGTGTGGTTTCAGGGTAACTGAGCAAATAGCAATGAATATTAATATTTAATCCTGATATGTCTACTCAGTCCACATCGGGAGTGAACTAGCTTTGTACAGTCATTAAGTGAACTTTCTCTGTTATACTGAATAAATGCTCTATGTTTTATTTTTCTTTGTAGAACTCTTTCTTCTCTTTCTCCTCTCCCGCATATTGACCAAGAGCATTTCCTATCTTGTCCACTTTGTCATTCGCAGCAAAACAATAACTATCTATGTGATGGGTATTCTTTTCATGCCGGGGACGCTTGTTCACGAAGTCAGCCATTACCTTATGGCGCGTTTTGTCTTTGTTCCGGCTGGGAAATTAGAGCTTGTCCCCCATCTTGACGAACACGGGGTAAAATTGGGGAGTGTTGCTATTGCCAAGACAGACCCGTTCCGTAGAGTCATAATCGGTGTCGCTCCATTTCTTTTTGGTACCGCAATTATTCTTATCACACTATTTTATACGGCGAAAGATGGCATTCCGAATAATCCTTGGCAGATATTTCTTATTGGATATATTGTTTTTGAAATCGGTAACACGATGTTTTCAAGCCGTAAAGATATGGAAGGCGCTTTGGGATTGTTCCTTGGCTTGGTCATTGTCGTAATCGTTCTTTACTTCATCGGCCTTCGTCTACCCGACATTGACCCGAAGATCGTTTTCCCGTACTGGACAGAAGGTGTCTTTAGGACAGGCAGCATATTTCTTCTTGTTCCTTTGGTGATTGACGTTGTGGTCATCGTATTCTTGAAAGGAATTATTGCCCTTTTCCAAAAAAGGCATTTATAGTAAAATAGTTACTTGTGTCAAAAGAAAATATTATCCTTGGTATTATTGCAATCGGCATTGTTGCGGTTGCGTCTCTTTTTATTTTTGATATGGTACCAACGAATAAAACAGACAATGACACATCAGGTGAGCAATTTATGAATACAACAACAGGCGCTCCAAAAGAGGAAAAAGTAAAAATCGATGATATTACTGTTGGTACAGGACAAGAGGCAAAAAGTGGCGATACTGTTGTAGTTCATTACACAGGTACGCTGACAGATGGCACAAAGTTTGACAGCTCGGTGGATCGTAACGAACCGTTTGAAACGCAAATTGGCGTGGGGAGCGTGATTCAAGGCTGGGATCAGGGAATCCCGGGTATGAAAGTCGGTGGGAAAAGAAAATTAACGATCCCTTCATCGCTTGGCTATGGTGATCAAGGTTCAGGGAAAATCCCGCCCAATGCCACCCTCGTTTTTGAGATAGAATTACTCGAGGTCAAGTAGCGATGATACGTTTTCTGCTCTCCGGTCGGCGAAAACTCATCACTATCCCCACTCTTTTCATAATTGGTTTAGCTTTGATTATTTTGAGCATTGCGCTTTCGAACACTAAGCAACTTACGGTTTCCCCGGTTCCGACCAAAACTGTTGCGGGCGTAGAGACTTCGCGACCTTCCAGGTCGCGCAGCCTCGCGACCTCCAAAAATTCCCGCCAAATAGCGAGTATCACAAAAGTGGTTGACGGCGATACGATATCAGTCTTGATAAACGGCAAGAAAGAGACCATCAGAATTATCGGCATTAATACTCCTGAGACGGTTGATCCGCGAAAGACTGTTGAGTGTTTTGGCAAAGAGGCGTCAAATAAGGCAAAAGGGTATTTCATTGTTGGCAGTAACGTCTGGTTGGAAGCTGATCCGACACAAGGAGACCGTGATAAATACCAGCGTTTGCTTCGATATGTTTTTATCAATAACAATTCGGAAGATTACGGTGCAACTATGATCATAAAAGGCTATGCGTATGAATATACATACAATACGCCATATAGATACCAGATATTGTATAAGCAGGCTCAAAAAAACGCTGAAAATAGAAAACTCGGTTTATGGAGTGATACTGCCTGCGCCATCCAGCCTATTTCCGTTTCTACTCCTCCCAACAGCCCAAATACCCCTAATCTCCCTAATTCCGCTGGGCAAGCCGGTGACAAGGATTGCAAAGATTTTACAACCCATGCCGAGGCGCAAGCGTATTTTGTGGGAAAAGGTGGAAGCCCAAGTAACAACGCTGACAAGCTCGATAGCGACGGTGACGGTCTTGCCTGCGAGAGTCTCCCCTAGCCTTTCGGCTCGGGCGGAAGAAACTCTTCTCCGCCGGTGTCGGCTTTTTCGTATTCTCCGGGGCGGAGCCATTGGACAAAGGTGCAGCCGGTAGCGACTCTTTTCTCTCTATCCCATCCTGCTGTGCTGCATTTTTTCATTCGTTTTCCGGCATTGGTTGTGAATAATACCAGAGGTTTCCCGCAGACCGGGCATTCTTCATCAAGCTTTTCTGTCGTGCCGTTGATCCACTCGATATAGTCACAGCCTGTTGCCTTTTTTGCTTCTTTATCCCAGATATTGGTTGAGCATTTCTTCATTTTCTTGCCAAATCGCGTGACCGAAAGGACAAGCGGAGATCCGCATTTGGGGCATTTTTCATCCAGCTCTTGAGGCTCCACTTCGAGCCATTTGACATAGTCGCAGCCGCTATTTTGCCTAGTCTGTGGATCCCACGAACCTGCAGAGCATCGCTGCAGCCTCCTGCCAGTCGCAGTCGTCGTTATATCCCCCAACGGACTCCCGCACTTAGGGCAGACTTCCGCTACGACTTTCTCCTCACCGGCTTTTTTGTCGGTTTTATCCGCAACGTCCTTCACAATATCTTTTATATCTTTATCATCAGTATTATCTGCCATGAGTTTCTATAGTAATTGTTTTAACATATATAAGTCAATGACCTCTATAACTGAGATTACCCCAGTTTTGCCTCAAATTACTACAAATTCACGTCGTCATTCTGGCAACGTCCTGAGCTTGCTTGCCCTGAGCCAGCCGAATGGGTCGAAGGATTTGTCCAGAATCTCTTTGGTTACTGCGGTAAGCGATTCTGGATGCGCTACGCTTACCAGAATGACGGGTTTTCTTAGTTGAGATTTTCACAATGATTTTCTCATGAGTTAATGAATCGGTTTCACAACGAAATTATGTGATTTAAATCGAAGATTTGCTTCTCAGCTGTACCCTACAGTATAATGAGCTCAGCAGTGTATGATTCGTTTGTTTTTGGACATCGAGACACTTCCCTGCAATGAGGAAAGCAAAGCGATGATTCTTGAAATCCTCAAGAAGAGGAATAGCAACGGGAAGAAAGACGATGAGCAGCTGTTTCTCCAGACCGGCCTTGACGGCACATACGGCCGTATCTGCTGCATTGGCATCATAAAAGAAGGCCACGGCAAAATAGAAAAAGACGTAATCAAAGGAACAGAGTCGGAAATTTTGCGGAAGTTTTGGGAAATCGCCCGCAATGCACACCTTTTTATCGGCCACAATGTTATGGATTTTGATCTCCCGTTCATTTATCAGCGTTCTATCATTAATGGCGTTAAGCCGTCTGTAGACCTTAATTTTGCAAGGTACCGCTCCAATCCTATTTTTGACACGATGCGCGAATGGACAAAATGGTCGTTTAACGCTACGGTAAAGCTGGACACCCTCGCAAAGGTCCTTCACCTTCCTACTTCCAAAGACGAGATGGACGGGTCAATGGTATACCCCAAGTTTTTGGAGGGTAAAATTAATGAAATCTGCAAGTATTGCATGAAAGACGTTGAGCTCAACCGCCTCGTGTATTATAGAATGATTTTTGACGATGTTCCCTCCTCTTAATTAATTGCTTGCTATTTTTTCCCAGGGGAATTCTTTTCTTCCGAAGTGGCCGTATGTGGCCGTCGGCAAATAAATAGGTCTTCTCAAATCTAATGCTTCAATGACACCTTCAACCGATGTATCCAAAACAGTATCTGCAAAATCTATCAAAGTTTTCACGCTTACTTTTTCTGAGCCAAACGTTTCAATTTCTTGCATCACAGGCTTTTTTGCTCCAATACAATACGCCAGTCGCACTTCGGCTCGCTCTGCGAGGTTATGAGCAACAATATTTTTCGCAATAAAGCGTGCAGCATAGGCTCCGGATCTGTCCACTTTGGTCGGATCCTTTCCGCTAAAGCACCCCCCGCCTACTCTGGCAAATCCGCCATACGAATCAACAACTATTTTTCTACCTGTTAGACCGGAGTCAGAAGCTGGACCGCCTTTGTGCCAGGCGCCGGTTCCGTTGACAATGCAGTCTTTTTCATGTACAGAAAAGCCTCTTTTCAGAAGGACAGGTGAAATAACGTCTTTAAAAAGCGCGTCTTTTACTTCTCCAAGCGATACTGCCTCACTGTGTGGTACCGCGACGATAACACGAGTAACGCGCCAGGGAATACCGTTTTTATACTCGATTGTTATTTGCGTTTTCCCGTCTGGCCGTAAGAAGGGCAGGATTTTCTTCTCGCGTACATAGTCAATTCGCATCGCGAGCTCGTGGGAAAGCATGATGGGGAGTGGCATGTATTCTTTTGTATCACTGCAGGCAAAACCAAACATCATGCCCTGATCTCCTGCTCCTTTCCTATCTACTCCGTTTGCAATTTCTCTGGATTGTTCATGAATATGGATCTCAATTGGACTCCTGTAGGAAAAACGATATATTTCAGTATTATACCCAAGTTGCTTTATTGTTTTTCTCGCTATTGCTTCATAATCAAATGTGCCCGAAGCAGTCACCTCGCCAACAATAAAGACTCTGTTTTCAGTTACCATCGTCTCGACAGCAACGCGTGCAAAGGGGTCAATGCGTAGGGCTTCATCGAGCATTGCGTCACTTATTTGATCGCACACCTTATCAGGGTGGCCTGCGCAGACGGATTCTGAAGTAAAAATAAAATTTTTCACAAAAAACCTCCCAGATGCGGGAGGTTTCAGTATTTCCTAATACGAGTATAGGCACATCCTCCTCCCAGGCTTTGGCACCGTGTCTTTGGAAGCTTCGTCGTCCTTCGACTCGACTTCGTTTTACTCAGTCTCGCTCAGGACGATTTTCTCTTCGCGAAAATCGGTTGCCGGATCCGCCAGTTGGCGGGTCGCTCTTGATGCTTTATATGTATTAAGACACAAAATATGTGGTTTTGCAAGAAGGTAATTACCTAAGATAGATTTTCATAAAAAAGTTTTTGACTGGTGAAAGAAAGTGCATACCAAATACTGAGAGAAAGTAGATAAAAAGCAAAAGCGAATACCAGACTTGGTTTGTTGTTTTGTCAAACGTACTTATTATTCCAATAAGTATAAATGCAACGATCTCCAAAAAATTCATCCGTATATTCGTGTAATACTTCATATTCGGTCTGTGTTCTGAGCCTTTACTTATTCTGAGGATTTGTCGGCGAGCACAGGTAAATCCAAATGTTGTCAGCAAATACGCAAGGAGAATTGGATAGTGGATAACGCCTCCGGCAACGAGAACACCCAAAATGACGCGAAACGGGTGCGTCAGGACATTTCCTACGAGTTCTATAAAGGGAATGCGCTTAAAAACATAGGTGTACAAGATATTCAGAATAATAAGCGCGACATACACGAGAAAGACTGACAGTCCAAAATAGAAATACCCAATGGTGAGTCCAAGGGAAATAAGGACAGTCGCGAATATAACCGCGTCGCGACGCCGTATTCTGCCAGACGGAAGCGGTCGGTGTCTTTTGTGTTCATCTTTTCTATCTTCTTCGATATCCCGTAGGTCATTAATCGTATAGAGTCCTCCATACAGCATAAGATGGGAAGAAACAAAGAGGAGAAAAAGATCAAAAAGAAGCTTCGCAGTAAGCGTAGATCCAACTAAGAGAACACCAAATATAACCTCAATAAATTGGAGCTGGTAATAAAGCTTTAAGAGATGCATATATGAGGAGACTTTTGCTACCATATGCCTCCAAGATAGCCTATGCCGATGCCGAGCAGCCATCCAGCTATGACGTCTCTAAAAAAATGCATTTTTAGATATATTCTCGAATAGCCAACAAGAAGAGCAAGGAGGGCAAAAATAAGGAACAAGTACGTATCTTTCGGAAAAGCCATATAGCTAATTGTTGCGAGTGCTGCGACTCGCGCACTGTGAACGCTTGGAAAGCTTGAGGCAGTATACCGCCGAAGCATTGAATTCCTTTTGGCGTTATTGGGTCTATCGGTTGGGAACAGAAACTTAATACCCGCACTCACTACCTCAATTGTGAGAAAGATCAGAAGGATTCGAAAAAAATTAATTGATGGTTCAATCCTCGTGAATAAGTAGCTTATGAGAAGGTAAAATGTGGGCAGGCCGCCGGCTGTAATGGTTTGCCAAAACTCGTCAAGATAGTGTTTCATTCATCCTTTAGGTTTTCAAGACAGAATGTCGAGACGCTTCGGATATATTTCCACGGCCCTTTATACGCAATAATACTCATATAGAGTTTTGATTCTTTCGTTAGTCCTTCCATCAGTCCGATTTTTTTTAACTTATTGGTATTCGTGCCGGAATGCCACATCCAGAAAGCGCTCTTTTTCCGATCCATCATGTAATAATTTATCGCAGGCTCGATTTGATAGCCGTTGACTTTTCCTTCAAAGACCCGTTCCAGATCGTCTTTTTTTACGATCCGCTCGCCTGAGACGAGCACGTCACCTCTCACAATTTTTGAGATAAAAGGATCATATTTTCGTCTGAGAACAATCATGTCGACTTTATCGTTTTTTGTGATCTTTACAATTGCTCGTTCGATTTCATTCTCATTCAGATTCGATAGATCTGCATCAAGGAGGAGTATGTACTGCCCTCGAGCACGCATTAATCCATATTTGATAGCCTGAGCCTTTCCCTGATTTTTCATCAAGCGAATAACTCTGACGTTTCTATATCGCTTCTTTATATCCTGGCGTGTTCCGTCTGTTGATCCGTCATCGACGCAAATAATCTCATCAATGCTTCTGATTTTTGTGACGACTCTCAAAACGGATAGTATCCGCTTCCGCTCGTTATAAAATGGGATCACGCAGGTACACGTTGGTTTACTCATGGCTTTGATACATCCATAAACGACTTTTCATTTTTATATTGCTCTATATATTCAGTATATAACGCAAGTAGTTTGTCTACCGTATGCTCAATTGAAAATTTTTTTCGATCTGCCAGACAGCCTTCTCTTAGTTTCTGCTCAAGCGCAGGATTTGCTAAGTAATCAAGGATGGAGGATGCAATATTGTTTGGTTTTGTGGAAGTGAAGATGCCGTTATGGTGATCCCGCACAATGCCGACGACTGCTTTGTCCTTGACTGAAATCATCGGTGTTCCTGAAACGATTGTTTCCATAGCGACGGTTGAAAACGTGTCGTGTGTGCTCGTGAAAAGCGCAGCTGTTGCCGCTTTGTTGGCGCTTGCGACCATAGCCAAGTCCACAAAGCCTGTTATAAAGACGTAGCGAGTGAGGTTAAGGCGCTTTATGAGTTTTTCAATTTTTTTTCTCTGGAGTCCATCACCCACAATTGCAAGCTTCACATCAGGAGTTTTCTTGATGATCCGCTGCATCGCACGAAGCGCAAGGTCGATATTTTTACCAGGATCTACCCTCCCGGCGAGTACAAGAAGTCGTGTATTCTTTGAGACATGATAGGTTGATCGGAATAGTGATGCATCGGCATGGATAAAGGGATCAGGTTTGATGCCATTGTGGATAAGGGCAATTCTTGTTTTCACCCTTGCTTTTTTAAGCGCACTCACGGCTTTTGAAGAAGGAGCGATAACAGCATCGTAGTATTCAAAATAAAATCGTTGGACAAGGTCGGTTACGGGATTGGTGACGCCCCCAACATGAGGAAGAAGCCACTGCCAATAGTATCCAAAAAGCGTGTGGAGTGTTGCCACCTTTGGAATATGTTTTTTTCTCGCAATCTGCAAACCGAAGAATCCGGATAAGAAGAGATGGCTATGGACGATATCTATGGGGTATCGTAAAATTGCGCTTTCTACAGCAGGATCAAACGGCAAGACGAGTTTATCTAAAGACCGAAGTGGATTATTGATTGCGCGCAGGCGATACACGTTTTCCTCCGGCTTACCATTTCTTTTTCCGTAGGAAGGGGCGACGATAATAACCGTATGGCCGCGCTTTTCAAGTTCTTCTTTAATGAGCAGGATGTGACTCACGATACCGTTTACTGCAGGTTTGTAATTGTCTGTATCCAAGAGAATCGTCATAGGCTTTTCTCTTATTATAGCAAAATCCCCCTACCGTTCCTCAGAAGGTTCACCCTGAGCTTGTCTAAGTATCTATTCAGTTTTTCCCAGAGACCACCTTCCAGGAGTCCATCCGGCCACCTGGAAGGTGACTGAATAGGCTCCTTCCAGGTGAGCGTTGGAAAGAACTGAATTCATACTTGTCGAAGGGACTTGCCCTGAGCCTGTCGAAGGGTTGACATTTATTTTGTGATTGTCTACTATGAGGTAAGTGCATTGTAAGAATACCGTAAGATCCTTATGAATTCCTACATACTATTTCTGCTTTCTCTGAGTATCGGGTATTACCTTTTTTTCGTTTTTTCCCATCCCAACAAAAAAAAGTGTGCTCTTCCACGGGTCGGATATAAAAATATTGAGATTTTGCCTAATTGCAAAGTTCATTTTCGGACAAGAACCTACCATCTCCATCACTGGCTGTTGTTATCCGTACTGACTCTCGGCGCATTGTATGTATTTGATAGTTTTCAACACCTCATGTTTGTAAAAGGGGTAGCACTAGGCGGCATCATACAGGGCCTTCGATACCACGATAGGTTTAAGTTCAGTCATCCCCGCTTTCCCTCCCCACGATATCCCCAAAAATAGAAAAATCTACTTGTCAAGCTTTATTAAGGAGTGGTACAAATAAGGTATGGCAAGTATTGGTCATGCCAATGATAAGATTTCGCGCAGGAGACGAATCATCCGATCCTTTGAAGCAAAAGCTCTGCAGCATCGCAATTTCGGAGAAAAAATAGCAGATACGATTACCGCCAGTACGGGAAGCATTGCGTTTCTCCTCTTAAATGCTTACTGGTTTGCGATCTGGATAGCTCTTAACGTAAATGTTATTCCTGGTGTTGTCCCCTTTGATCCTTTTCCTTTTGGTCTTCTGACGATGATTGTCTCGCTTGAGGCGATTATTCTCTCGGTCTTTGTTTTACTCAGCCAAAATCGCACTGCCCACATTGACAGCTTGCGCGAGGAGCTCCATCTCCAAATAAACCTCACCGCAGAAGAGGAGATCACGAAAGTTTTGGAAATTCTCGCAGATATGCGGACGAAGATGGGAATAAAAAAAGAGGATACGGAGCTTTCGAGAATGCTTGAGCGAATAGACACATCATATATAGAACGCGCCTTGCAGAAACAAGCTGAGAGCGGTACAACCAACATACTCCAAATCATAACGAGCACCCCCTCACAGGATAAATCCATAAAAGAGGGGGCACAAAAGTCAGAAGTTGACAAGGGAAAAAAGTAATTATACTATGAATTTGTCCATGCGAAATCTGCTCGTCGCCTTTCTTGGGATCTGCCTCCTCGCTGTTTCAGCACCAGTTGTCTTCGCGCAAAAACCAGACGAGTTTTTAGGACTCCAGTCAGAAGTTTCACAAGCACCCATGCCTTCCACTGCAACGGAGCCGCCTGATGTATCAGGTGACTATCCTGTTCCAGGAAAAAAACACTTGAGGCTTCGAGTCATTGCCCATCCCGAACGTCCCAGACGTAATCACAGAAAACCTACGCCCATTCCACTGCCAGCTTGTACACCTGATAATGATTCATCTACACAGGTAAAACTTACTGGTTGGCATCTTAAACCAGGTCAAACAATGTATAGAGTAAACTATGCAACAGTGCCCTCTTCTGTAGGAAGTACACTCGCAAGAACTGCTCTTGTCAATGCTTTTTCAACGTGGGATGCAAGTGTTAGTGCAACTTTCTTTACTGAGGGCCCTACGTCTTCTGCTTCTCGGGCACGATTGGATGGCCAAAATGCTGTTCTGTGGAGACGACAATCATTATCAACCTTGGCTATAGCATACACTTGGTACAGTCCGGTAACTAAAGAGACAATAGAAACAGATATCGTGTTTAACGCAAGGCAAAAGTGGTCATTTACTCCCTATAGCAGTGCTTGTAGCGGTCTTGAAAGCTATGATGTCCAAAACATTGCAACCCATGAGATCGGGCACTGGATGGGTCTTGACGATATGTATAGTGCATCTGATTGGGACCTAACCATGTATGGATATGGTAGTATTGGAGAATTAAAGAAAGACACACTCACAGCAGGAGATATCAGTAGCGTCACCGCACTCTATTCCTCATTATAATTTTGTTATTTTCTGCCAATCTCTCTTGACAACGATTAGTGCGGTCTGATAGTATCCTCCACACCTGCCCTACTCTCCAAGAATGATAAAACGAAACGGGAAAACAATTGCATATATCGGCGCGATAGTACTAGTTGTGCTGATTGTTGCATTTGCGTTCCGGAGAATTACATCGATTGCAAAATTCGGTGGTTCATCTTCGTTGTTGGAGAATCGAGCAAATGTTCCCGGTGCGAAAAAATCGCTAACGCTCAATAAAGAGTTCTCATTTCCGCTCAAAAACAATGCGGGAAAAGAAGTGAGTAAGGTAAGGGTTGTGATGCTTAACGCGGAGGAGCGAGACGTCATATACCTTAGAGGAAGACGGGCAACGGCGCTAAACAAGAGAACGTTTTTAATTCTTAACATGAAAATAACAAATGACTATAATCGTACAATTCAACTGAACACTCGTGATTATTTCCGGCTGAACGTGAATACCTCTCCTGAGAAACTAGCACCAGACATCCACAATGATCCTGTCGAAGTGCAGGCCACATCAACCAAATATACACGAGTTGGTTTCCCAATAAACAATTCGGATAAAAACATCATACTCCAGGTTGGAGAGATCAATGGCGCGAAACTAACAATCCCGTTGCGTTTCAAGTAATCCGGATCAACAGATATGAGAGATTACTCGACCAAACAAATAAGCGATAGACTCTTAAAAGAAATTATTGAAACACTAAAAAATATTCGAGGTTGGGGTAGCGTTGAAATTCATGTACAGGACTATAAAGTTGTGCAAATCACAGAACGCAATATCAAAAAGACAGCAAATACGCAATCAATCAGCCATACCGTGAAAATTGGGTCTTGACAAGCGAATTTTCATCACATATATTTAGTGTATCCACTTAAGTGGAACACAAAATAAGGAAATAAGTTGTTGAAAAGATTAACAGAATAAGGAATTTTTTTTAGCGTTGCCGACCGCACACGGAGGCATCCTGATAGTACAGGATGCCTTTTTTGTTGATGCAAAAAATATATTTTTGCTTGTAATGACAATACATAGAGAATTACTTCCATATAGAAGCATTGATGATAAAAAACGGAGACTTCTCTTTTCTAATCTCTATTAGATTGAGTAGCTTCCGTTTTTCTTTGTTCAAGCACTCAGGTCTTGGACAAAAAACGGATAGACACATGAAGTGCCTCGCGAAGCGAGGATCTTAAAAAGGAAGGGGGTGAAACAAACAATGACAAATCTAAAAACAAAATTAGCAACAGCTATTGCAACCGGCGCAGTCTTACTCAATGCATTAGCCATGCCTGCTTTTGCAACAACCATCACTATTACCGGTAACGGATCAAATAGTGATAATGATGCAAATGTAGATCTTTCAAGCAGCGTTAATGTCGATCAGAACAATGATGCAAATATTGATAACAATATTGACGTCGATGCAGATACAGGCAATAACGATGCGAATGACAACACAGGTGGAGACGTAAATGTCAAAACCGGTGATGCTGATATCAATGTAACAGTCGACAATAAAGCAAATATAAATCACGCTTTGGTCGATTCATGTTGCCCGCAAGATCTCAATGTTGAGATCTCAGGCAACGGTACAGCATCTGATAACAACGTGAATGTCGACATAGACAACAACGTTGATGTTGATCAAGATAACGACGCAGATTTCGATAACGATGTCGATGCAGATGCGGATACTGGCGATAACGATGCAGAAGACAACACGGGTGGAGACGTAACTGTCGAAACTGGTGATGCGAATGTTGACGTTCACATCCTCAATGCGGCAAATGCAAACTCTGCTACCATTGGTGGCGGAGATAATGGAGGAGGTCAAGTGAGCGCAAAAATTCTTGGCAATGGTTCAAACTCAGACAACGATATTGACCTTGATCTAGACAACGATATTGACCTTGACCAGGACAACGACGCAGACTTCGATAACGATGTCGATGCAGATGCGGATACAGGCAATAACGATGCAAATGACAACACCGGTGGTGATGTCTCAATCGATACAGGCGATGCCGACGTAACTGTCGACGTAGCCAATTTTGCCAATTTCAACTGGGCTGATATCGATGGTTGCGGTTGCTTTGATGATTTAGAGGCAAAGATCGCAGGTAACGGTACATGGTCAGACAACGAAATCGATTTCGATAATGATAGTGATAAAGATGTTGACCAGGATAACGACGCAGACTTCGATAACGATGTCGATGCAGATGCTGATACAGGCGACAACGATGTAGAAGACAACACCAGCTGGGAAGGCGGAGATCCATCCGTTGAAACTGGTGATTCGGATGCAGACGTTGATGTCTCAAATCACGCGAACAAAAACTTTTTTGGAAGTGATTTCGATTTCGAATGGGATTGGGATGCACTTTTTGACTGGCTCGGTTCACACTCGAGCTAACCCTTAGGATTCGTGGGGTGCCAAGCGAGCACTTCCGCAAAAGCGCCCCACGATCATAAGAAAATAAAAATTTAAAAACATAAGTAATCTAAGATACTAAAGTAACCTAAGTAACATATAAAAAAATATGAATAACAAGACAACAATAAAATTAAAGAAAATACTCGCAACAATACTCATGCTCACTATTGTGATGCCCCAATCTTCTACGGTAATTCTGGCTGAAGAGTCCTCTACCCCGCCTGCTGAGCAAACAACGACAGTAACAAATACAAATCCGGATGTTGCCGATGTATCTGTTGATTCAGAAAGTAATCAGGTTGATTCGCAAGACCAGGACAACGATGATGAGGACATGGACCTTGATGGAGACGAAGACTATGATGCCGATGCGGATGATCCAAATAACGCAGCACGTCTTTATCGAGAGCAATTACGGCAGCAGATAGAACAACAGGTTCAACAGTCTCTCGCCAACCCAGCCAACCAGTCCCAGGGAGGGTCCAATGGATCTAGTCAAGTTGGAGATACAGAAGTGGAGACTGGGGACGCTACCAGTACCGCAGGGATACTAACAACGGGCAATAATAATTTAGCCTCTTCGCCGACAGGCTCAGGTGGTAGCGGTGCGTCAGTTGTCAATAGTGGAAACGGTACGAGTTCTAACAATGATGGGTCTGCAACGATTGTTAACAATAATAATACCATCCAAGACAATAACGCAGCGATTAATAATAGTCTTAACCAGGGTACAGTAACCGGCCAAAACGATGCAAATGATAACGTTGGGAGCACAAGCATAAATACCGGCGATGCGAACACGACTGGCACAATTATTACATCGGTAAACACAAATGTCGATGGCGCAATCGTATCAGAATTTAATGTTGATGATGATCACATCGGCGATATCGTGCTTGATTTCGCAGCGAATTGTATTGCAGGCTGCGGGAACGGTTCATTACTCGCACAAAATATTGGCAATGGTTCTGATTCAGACAATAATGCAGCTTTGGATATTACGAATAACAATGATACGTTCCAAAATAACGATGCGACAATCGGCAATGACCTCATGCTCTCTTCGGATTCAGGCAATAATTCTGCAAGTCGCAATACCGGCGGAGACAGCAGTATTGACACTGGGGATGCGAATGTCGCGGCAAATGTGCTTACCTTTGCAAATAATAACCTCGCTGGGAATGTCGTCTATGGCGTCATAAATATCTTTGGTGATCTCATTGGCGATATTATATTTCCAGAAAGCCAACTAGGGGCGCCGTGTGATGGTTGTGCAAACAACATTGCTGCGAAAAACACTGGTAATGGTTCAGGATCAGATAATGAAGCAAACGTAGATCTTACGAACAATGAGAATGTTTTCCAAAATAACGATGCAGATATCATCAATAATCTTGTGTTTGACGCGACAACAGGCGGAAACCAGACAAATGCAAATACCGGTGGCGATGCTTCCGTACAAACTGGCGACGCGAGCGTTGATGTCAATGTGTTGAATGTTGTCAATACTAATCTCATTGGTGGCAATATGTGGCTTGTCTTCATAAACGAGGCTGGCAATTGGATTGGAAAACTTATCGGCGCTCCACAAGGACAAAACAACTTTGCCGGATCGGCCGGAACAGAATTCAACGTTGATCAAAACGGTGTCATTACTGCCTCAAATAACGGGAACGGTTCTGGATCTGACAATACTGCAAGCGCTTCGCAGACGAATAACAATAATACAAAACAAAATAATAACGCTGAAGTCATTAACAACCTCAATTTGACTGCGAATACAGGCTATAACAAAGCGAACGATAACACAGGAGGCAACGCAATGATAAAGACAGGGGACGCTGAAATCGTCGCGAATTTAGTGAACTTCGTCAACAACAATATTGTCGGTAACGGCAAGCTCTTTGTTACCGTTGTCAATGTCTTTGGGAGTTGGATAGGTGACTTTGTCGCTCCCGGTCAGCACAAGCAAAGTAAGATAGAGAATCAACAAGCAAACAATTCAGAAGGCAACAATAATACTGGCGGCAGCGATGAAGGTTCATCGTCTGTAACGAATAATGGCTCAAGTAAGCAAAAAACATCCTCATCAAGCCATGATGATACAGATACTGATATACGTATAGAGACTAGCGGTGAAGGCACTACCTCGCTCACATCAGCAAATGGAGTACTTGCTGCAAGCATAAGTGAAGATACAGGTAACACCGGTGCTCAAGTTCTTTCTATGAATACGTTTGCCAAAGATGCTCAAGCAAAGAAAGTAAAAATCAATCTCGCATGGGTGGTTTTGCTCGTGCCGCTTATCTCACTTTTGATAATTGGAAAAAAACTGTTCTTGGGTAAAATGCTGCCTCGAATTCGTTAAGAATTTATCCATTATCCACGAGAGACGTTCTATGAGCAATAAGACACATATCGCGTTAGTTGTAGGAATTGCATTCTTTTTCTTTTTCCCACCAACTGTCGCTGCAGAAGAAGTCGTTGTCATTGGCAACGGACCAGACTCCACAAATACTGTTACCGTTTCAGATAATAATCAAACAGCTATCAATCAATCAAATAACGCTGACGTTTCAAATAGTGCGAGCGTTCAGGCGACTACAGGAGATAATGATGCGTCATATAATACAGGTGGTGATACGTCAGTTACTACGGGAGACGCATTTGTTGACACCGATATTTCAAGTGCTGCAAATGCCTCAATAATTACAGAGGGTTGTTGTCCTCAGAATGGTGGCAGCAATCAAGCTGTCATATCGGACAACGGCACTGATTCACAGAATACCATAGGAATTTCAAACTCATCACAAACGACTATAACATCAGTGCAATCAGCGCAAATTACCAATAGTATTTCCGGGATCGCAGTGACTGGAAACAATCAAGCAAATAGTAACACAACCGGAAATGTAAGAATTCAGACGGGAAATATTAGCGTAAATGAAAATATACAAAATAAGGCAGATCGCACAACAGTCTCGCTTGCTGCATTCGTTGCGAAAGAAGCAAGTGTTACGATATTTGGGAATGGGTCAGAATCAAGAAACAAGATAGATATAATAGATATCACAGATACGACTTTGGATATAGATAACAGCGCTGATATTTTTAATCGCATCGCGTGGAATCTTATTACTGGCGGAAATAAGGCAAATGGCAATACCGGTGGCAACATCAGTATCTTCACTGGGAATATCGCATACAATTCGGAAATAACCAATGCCGTGAACGAAAGCGAGGTCACAGTCAATAGTTGTTGCCCTGAGGAAGAAGAAAAGCCGCAGGTTCCTAGCGATAAAGCAGAACCGTCTATGGAGACAAAAATAACCACCAAAACTGAAAGCAATCCTCCGGGCAGTGGTGGAGGTGGTAAAGGCGGAGATCTTCTCGGCGCTTCGACGCAGAATTTACTCCCTGTCACAGGAAACAACTGGTTTTATTTTGCGCTTTTTGCGAATGTCATTATGCTTTTTTACGGCGCCATGCTGAGACTGCGTGCGGGACGGTCCCCAGGGTTCGCTTTCGCGTAGCAACTGTTTCTCAGAACAAGCACCCCGGCTTGTTTTTTTTGTAACACCTTGTCCACCCCAATTGTTCACCCTAAGGGTGATTTTATACCTCCACCCCAGTGTGTAGCTTCGTAGCCACCCTTGGTGTGGAATTGTAGCTGCACCTGCGGAAGACTGATGTAGTTTGATATAATTACACAATGGAAAAGAAGCGGAACAATAATTTCTTACTATTGCTATGGCTCGGCAACCTATTTATAGTTGTGTCCCTCCTCGGCCTCGCCTTCACCTTCTACCCATTTCTCTCAGCGTACTTCTTTCCATCAAGCCCCGGTCAGGCAATAGACGCAAACGGCATATTTATTACTATTCCCAAAATCCACGCCTACTCCCCTATTATTGAGAACGTCGACCCATTTAATGAGTTAGAATACAAACAAGCACTACGGCGCGGGGTCGCGCATGCAAAAAACACCAAATTACCGGGAGAAAATGGTATGACATTTTTATTTGCGCATTCCTCAGGTATGCCCTGGGAGCTGACAAGATTTAATACGGTATTTTTACGTTTAGGAGAGCTTAAGAAAGGAGACACCATTATTATTTATAAAGACGCCAAACAGTTTACCTACACGGTTTTTGACAAAAAAGTCGTCTGGCCGAATGAAGTCGGCTACCTGTTGAATACGAGTAAAACCCAGCTCATCCTCCAAACCTGCACGCCCATCGGCACCTCTCTTAAACGCCTCCTCATCTTCGCCACGCCTATCAATTTGTGAAGTTATTCCACCTGGAAGGTGGGAATGAGGCTACTACGCCTGCGGAGAATGACATGCGTGGTCTAATGATTCAGATCATTAGACCATTCCACATATCAGTAAACCACACGTTACCATATGAAACCATACAATTTATAAGGCAATATAATTCTTCCTATAAGTTTATAAATTAAACTTACAATAAAAATACTCAGCATAACAAATACTTGACACTATAAGCTTTTTGTGTTATATATAACAACTCAACTATAAAACTATGAGCTTATTATTAGATAACACGCTGTTTACTGTCCAGGAAGTAGCAGCGCTTCTCAAGCTTAGCGCTCTCACGGTATATAAGTACATTAAGGAACAGCGACTTGAAGCAATAGAGTTTGGTGGTCATTACCGCATCCAGAAATCCGCACTTGATAAATTCATCGAAGATCACAAAGTAAAACCCAGCCTACAAGCACAAAAGGAGGATCATGAAGCAAAAACCTAATGCCGTACAAATAAGCGTCATCGTGCCTACATATAATGAGCGGAAAAATATAGAAGAGCTCGTGACGCGTCTTGTCGAAGCACTCAGACAAACAAGAAAACCATTTGAAATTATTTTTGTAGACGATCGTTCGTATGACGGGACATATGAGCTGCTGGCGAAACTTTCCTCAAAGACAATAAGGGTATTTCGCAAAAAAGGAAAACGAGGGAAGGCCTTTTCACTCTATGAGGGTTTTTCCTATGCGCAGGGAGACCACATTGTCATGATTGATGCTGACTTGCAGTATCCGCCAGAAGAGATTCCACACATGCTTGAGAAACTTGAGACATCGGATATTGTTGTGGCTAATAGAAAGCGATATCACGATAGTGGTATCCGCAAATTCCTCAGTATGTCGTTCAGGTATGTTTTTGGGAAGGGTTTATTTGGTTTAAACGTTGATATTCAGTCCGGTCTTAAGGCATTTACACGAAGAGTTGTTCAGATAGTCGCGACAGAACCCCGCTCAGGCTGGACATTTGACCTTGAGTTCCTGCACCGTGCAAAAGAGGCAGGATTTACCATGCAAAGTCACCACATTGTATTCCACAAGCGAAAAGGCAGTCGATCAAAGATAAACCTGGCAAAAACCATTTACGAAATAGGATCCGATGCACTACGGGTCAGAACGAAACGGATTTACCCGATGCATGCTCCAGCAGTAGAGAAAGGAAAAATGGTCGGAGCCGGTGTGCACTTTAGGAAGAAAAAGTACGTCACCCACACGACGCTCCATCATAGTGCCTCTGCTTTACGGACATTTGAGACTAAGCAGAAGATCATTGCAATTCTCCTTGCGCTTGGTGTTTTTCTTGGATTTGTCATCAGTCCTTTGGCAGCGGGTGTGGCATTGATTGCAATCCTGAGTACGATTTACTTTATTGACGTACTCTTTAACCTCTACATTGTCTTAAAAAGTCTTCATTTCAGCCAGGAAGTTGACGTCAGTGATAAGGAATTAGAGAGCCTGAGGGATAATGATCTTCCGGTCTATACTATTCTTTGCCCTCTCTATAAAGAAGCGCATATTATTCCCCACTTCCTCAAAGCGCTAGACGAGCTCGATTGGCCAAAAAGCAAGCTTAACGTGATACTTCTGCTCGAGGAAGATGATTCCGATGCAAAGCGTATTGTTGCGTCCAAGCTTCCCGATTATGTCAGGGCTGTGATCGTTCCCCACTCAATTCCTAAGACCAAGCCGAAAGCCTGTAACTACGGCTTGCACTACGCCCAGGGTGAGTACTTGGTGATTTATGACGCTGAGGATATTCCCGATCCCCTGCAGCTGAAGAAGGCATACCTTGCTTTTAAAAAAGTTCCGAAAGAGGTTATTTGTCTTCAGGCAAAGTTAAACTACTTCAATCCTCGTCAGAATCTTCTGACCAGATTTTTTACCGCAGAGTATTCTTTGTGGTTTGACGTGATCCTAACAGGATTGCAATCTATTGAAACAACGATTCCATTGGGCGGGACATCAAACCACTTCAGGACAAAAGATCTTGTGCAGCTTGAGGGATGGGATCCGTTCAATGTCACTGAGGATGCAGATTTAGGTATTCGCCTTTTTCGTAAAGGCTACCGGACAGCAATGATTGATTCACTCACGCTTGAGGAAGCCAATAGCAATCTGAAAAATTGGCTCAGACAACGCTCGCGCTGGATCAAAGGGTATATGCAGACATACCTTGTCCACCTTCGAAGTATTTTATCATTCACAAAAGAGCGGGGCAGGCACGCGCTTTTCTTCCATCTCATCTTAGGCGGGAAAATTGCCTTCATTTTCCTAAATCCGATCATGTGGATTACAACAATTTCCTATTTTGTACTCAATAGCTTTGTCGGGCCAACCATAGAGGCTCTCTATCCGTCATGGGTGTTCTATATGGCAGGTTTTTCGCTGGTTTTTGGGAACTTCCTGTTTATGTACTACTACATGGTCGGCACCTTCAAGCAAGGAAGCTACAGCACTATCAAATATGTGTATCTGGTTCCGTTTTACTGGATTCTTATCAGTGTAGCAGGATGTATCGCGCTCTATCAATTGCTTTTTAGGCCTCACTACTGGGAAAAGACTATTCACGGCTTGCATCTGCAAAAGAAACCAAAAAGTCTTGCCAAGGAGAGTGGCTGGTTGGTATCTGAGCAGACTGTTTTTCCGATTCCCCAACTTTCGGGTATTCGGAATCTCTCTTTATCTGCAGTAACACTTGTTGTCTTGTCAGTTGCAGCCAACGCACTCACACTCTTTTTCTATATTTGGTCGTCACGGATTCTTTCTCTTAGCAATATCGCCGTTATCGGCATGTACAGTAGCTTTTTCAATATCGCAAGCATTCTTTTCATCGCTTGCTCCGCAACGGTTGCCTACAGAAGCGGTTACTTACTTGGATCGTATGGGAAGGAAGCGGCGCACACGTTCTGGAAAAGAGTGCGAGGCGTCACCTGGAAATTCGCCATAGTACTTGCCGCCCTTTGGATTGCCGTCACGCCGCTTGTTCAGAATTATTTCTCGATGCCGGCGATCCTTCCTCTCTTGTCCATTGTCCCGATGCTTATAGCAGGTTTTGTCGGGTCGGTTGACAAAGGATATCTATCAGGAAAGTTATCATTCGCGTTTCTTGGGATTGTCGGTATTGCCGAGCCATTATATAAGATAGCGTTTCTTCATGCATTGGTCATAGCGGATCTTACATCCTATGCCTACCTTGCCATTCCGTTTTCGCTAGTAAGTTCGTTTCTTCTCGGCTGGTTTATTCTTTCTCTAAAGAAGCAAAAGACAAAAGACATTGCCCCACATGGCGCACACCACTTCCCGCGGAAATTTTTCCTCGCGTCTATGTTGTCAGGACTATCAACCATGATTTTTATAAGCTTTGATGTTTTGCTGGCCAATCGCTACCTTAGCCCAAATGAGGCGGGCGTTTATACCATAACTTCCTTGGTCGGGAAAATGATTTTTTTCTTAGGAGGCTTAAGCAGCCAGTTTATCCTGCCACTTACGAGCGTGAACGAGGGGTCGAGAAAGAGTTCGCAGAGACTATTCACTTATTTCTTTATCGCGACAGTTGTTTTCTCTTTTTCGGGTCTTATCGCATTTGGACTGATGGGAACCATAACGCTTCCCTATCTTTTTGGCCAAAAAGCTCAGGCAATCTCTCCATACGTTCTACTCATGGGAATTGGCATGTTCTACTTTACTGCTTCCCGCGCGTTTGTTGCATACTACTTGACAAAAAAGATCTATTCGTTCTCGGTTGCGTCTTTCATCCTGTCAGTAAGCCTTATTTTTCTTATCACACAAGATCACGCGAATATTTCTAGCTTTGTCAAAGCAGTGTTTTTCTCAGGCTTTTTTACATTCGTAACCCTCGCTTTGATGCACATTTTCGTAAAACAGGTCATTTCTCGTGAACGGATGCTGGCAGATCTATGGGATCTTTTTGTCAAACCGGATAAAGTCTTCTCGTCTGGACTTCGCATCCTCATCCTCAACTGGCGTGATAGAAGACATGCTTGGGCAGGGGGCGCTGAGGTGTATGTGCATGAGATTGCCAAACAGTTTGTACAAAGCGGCCACAGCGTGACGATCTTCTGCGGTAATGACGGAAAAAACGTACGAAATGATGTCATAGACGGTATCACCATCAAGCGTCGAGGCGGAACATACTTGGTATATGTATGGGCTATTGCCTACTACCTTATCCGGTACATTGGGAAATACGATGTTGTCATAGATTGTGAGAACGGTATTCCATTCTTTACACCTTTGTATGTACGAAAGCCGGTAATACTGCAAGTTCACCATATCCACCAGGATGTGTTCAGAAAATACCTCCCCTTCCCGCTTTCACACATCGGTCTATTCCTTGAGGCAAAGCTGATGCCGTTTATCTATAGAAACAATAGAGTAGTGACGGTTTCTGAGTCTTCAAAACAGGATATTGTGAAGCTAGGCTTGGCGAAAACAAGCAATATTTATATCGTCAACCCCGGCATTCACACGCAGGACTATACCAGGGGCACTAAGGATCCCGATCCGCTTTTCAGCTACGTTGGGCGCCTGAAGCCATACAAGAATGTTGACGTGATCATAAAAGCTTTTGCGCAGGTGCACGCTTCGTACCCAAAGGCACGGCTTGCCATCATGGGTGAGGGTGAGACAAGTGGGAGCCTTGTCGCATTAGTACACGAGCTTGGTCTTAAAAAAGCGGTAACCATGCATGGAAAAGTCAGTCATAAACAAAAATCCGAAATACTCTCCAAAAGCTGGGCGATGCTGCAGCCGTCAATGGTTGAAGGGTGGGGTATTACCGTTATTGAAGCAAATGCTTCAGGTACACCAGTTATCGCATCTAATGTGCCCGGCCTTAAAGACTCGATTCTTCACGGGAAGACAGGCGTTCTGATCCCGCCCGGAGATGTCGATCAGTTTGCCCGATGTATGGTTGATTTTATCCTTCATGAACGGTATCGACTATACCTTTCCCAGCAAGCGTATATCTGGTCACAGCAGTTTAGCTGGGAGCGATCGGCACATGAGTATTTCCGTGTGGTCTATTCAGCGGTAAAAGAAAGGATACCAGTCGGTGTCAGAGGAGAGTTGGCGATAGCCACAAAATAATATTATAGGTTGACTGATGAAGCTAAAACATGTATAATTTAACATACTATAACATATGACCCATTCGACTCTCCCGATTAAATCGGGATCGCTCAGGGTATGAGGATGCTGAGTGAAATCGAAGCATGAGTTTATCGAACTATGAAAGCAATTATCTTAGCAGGTGGATACGGAACCAGAATAAGCGAAGAATCAGGCGTGAGGCCAAAGCCGATGGTTGAGATCGGTGGTCGGCCAATCCTCTGGCATGTCATGAAGACGTACGCACACTACGGTATCAGAGAGTTTATCATCGCCTGCGGGTACAAGTCCAGTATCATCAAAGAATATTTTGCCAATTACGCTTTGTACAACTCAGATGTCACCTTTGATATGCGTACAAATACTGCACTTTTCCACAAAAACGGAGCTGAAG
The DNA here is from genome assembly GCA_964457405.1 of uncultured Gammaproteobacteria bacterium. Lineage (GTDB taxonomy): Bacteria > Patescibacteriota > Microgenomatia > Levybacterales > UBA12049 > CAYWEP01. The sequence continues at coordinate 191 of CAYWEP010000008.1, read as the reverse complement.
ATTGGAAGGTCACACTCGTTGAGACAGGAGAGAACGCCACGAAGAGCCAGCGACTCCTTGCCATAAAAGACTACATTGGCAATGAAACATTTTTGATGACCTACGGAGACGGAGTCAGCAATGTCAACATAGAGGGTCTTATTCGTTTCCACAGATCACAAAACGTGTTAGCAACGGTTACCGCTGTACAG
>CAYWEP010000007.1:0-30715 GCA_964457405.1 uncultured Gammaproteobacteria bacterium | reverse complement strand
TGCATCAGTCCTCGGATCCGCAGTCGGCATGGACAAAGACGTTATGAAACGCCTGTTGCGCGACGCAGGACTGCCAGTTGCCAGGTTTATTGTTGTAAAACGGTCAGATGTCATTGCGAGGAGCGAAGCCCCGTACCATCTGGTACAGGGCGAAGCGACGAAGCAATCTCAAAGAGATCGCCACGGTCGCCTTGGGCGACCTCGCGATGACAAAGGTATTTCGTTTAATGAAATAGTCAAACAACTAGGCCTTCCCTTCTTTGTCAAGCCAGCCAACGCGGGATCGTCTGTTGGCGTCAGTAAAGTTCATAACGAGAAAGAATTTGCATCCGCAGTCAATACTGCGTTTTCATATGATAGCAAGATGCTTGTTGAAGAATTCATTAAAGGTCGGGAAATAGAATGCTCTGTTCTAGGAAATGAGAACGCTACTGCCTCACTACCTGGTGAAATAATTCCAACGCATGAGTTTTATGACTACGATGCAAAATATATTGATGAGAAGGGCGCGGCTTTGCAAATACCGGCAACGCTTCAGCAAAAAAAAGTAAAAGAGGTACAAGCACTGGCAGTCAAAGCATTTCAAACGCTTTGTTGTGAAGGCATGGCGCGAGTCGATTTTTTTCTTAATAAGAATGGCAAATTTTTTGTCAATGAAATAAATACTATTCCTGGCTTTACAAAAATCAGCATGTATCCGAAACTCTGGGAGGCAAGCGGTGTCCCCTACTCCGAACTCATCGATCGATTAATACAACTTGCGATAGAAAGACACAAAAGAGAGCAAAAATTAAAAACATCATATGCATAATAATTCGCTCATGCACTCTGCAGATCCGCTTGCCCTTAATTACCAAAACGAAATCTTACTTTCGCTTTCTTCGCTCAAACATAACTACACCTATCTTTCCTCGCTCAACCCAAAAATCGCGATCGTGCCAGTTCTGAAAAGCAACGCATATGGACACGGACTACTTGAGATCGCAACCATGCTTGATGACAGTAACACTCCGTTTTTCTGTGTCAATAGTTTTTCTGAAGCATATTTGCTTTGGAAAAATGGCATTAAGACAAAAATCCATATCATGGGATACGTTGATCCAGAGAATTTACGCGAAGAGCCTCTCCCTTTTTCATACACAACATATAACTACAAACAACTTGAAGCATTAAACAAACATCAACCAGGAGGAACAATCCACATATTTGTCGATACAGGCATGCACCGAGAAGGATTTCGCATTGACAAACTTCCAGCACTTATTAAGAGCATGAAACACTTCCCTCGGTTGAAAATAGATGGACTCATGTCGCATTTTGCATCAGGAGACCGACCAGAAAGCAGACAAACACAATTGCAGCTTAAAAATTTTTATACAGCAAAAGAAATCCTTTGGTCTTTTGGCATAAAACCCACATGGGAGCACATAGCAGCATCTGCAGGCTTTCTCAATTTTGTAAAGAGTGGGTCTATCGGCAATTTGGCCAGAGTTGGGAAAGCGATCTACGGTATTGACCCACGTGGTCCAAATAAAAAACTAAAACCAATCCTAAAACTGACAACGGAAATTGTCCAGGTAAAATCTCTCAATATTGGAGATCGCGTAGGCTATGATGGGACGTATAAAGCGCCAAAACCAATCGTAATTGGCGTATTGCCGATTGGTTATTATGATGGCGTTGACAGAAGACTATCAAATAGTGGCATCATGCTGGTAAATGGAAGGGTGTGTCCGATTGTCGGAAGAATTAGTATGAATATTACAACAATTGACATAAGTGGGGTAACAAATCCGCGAGTCGGGCAAGAAGTAACTGTGATCTCCAACAAGAGCTCTGATGCAAACTCTATTGAAGCAATTGCAAAACAAACCGATACTATCCCTTATGATATCGCTGTTCGTCTCGCGCCAACGATACGGAGAAGCATTACGCGGTAGGCAATGAGGCAAGCCATTCGGAGATTTTATTATTTGCTTCGTCTTGATTGAAAAAGTATCCGTCAATCCGCAACGATGGCGCAACAAGTATCCCTTGCAAATCCTTCACAAACTTTTCCAGATGATCGACTCCTCCGCAGAATTGCGGGTACGATGAATCTCCCAATCCAAAGACCGCAAATTTTTTCCCGGGCGTTGTCTTCCCTTTTGCATTTGCAATAAATGCGACAAAATGTTCATGTGGTTGTCCCCCTTGCCCGCCGATATCCCAGCTTGGCGTTGCAAGAATAATCAAATCATAATTATTAAACGCGTCAAGTTGCACTTCCTGTACATCCTTCAACTCCACAGTGTGCCCTTTTGCGGATAACTGCTGAGACACAACATCCGAAGCCATATGCGTACCGCTTGAATATGTGGCAAAAACGAGAAGAATTTTCATCTGTTACCTATTATTAATAACTGTCGCTTTTTTTGCAAGAAGCATTCTATCGGTGATATTTTCAATGAAGAAAATGAGAAAAACATAGGATCCGTATGATAAGAGTTCAAGTATCGTTGGTTTTGCCGTGTATCCGAACAATGTTCGAAGAATACTGCCTAAAAAACTACCGTTATCAAGGATATGAGAGATATTCAGCAGCGGATCAAAGGAAAAAATCGGCAATACCCCTGCCTCCTGAAACTCATGTACTCCATGCGCGACTAGACCCGCAGCGAACAATAATAGTATAGCTCCTGAAATCTGGAGCAGCTTGGCTAGATTAATCTTCAGGCTATAGCGAAATATTGCATACCCCAATCCGATCGCAAAACCCATACCAAGTAATGCACCGGCGAGCTGACTTCCTCCTGCTAATACACTTATTGCGCGGAGATAAAACACTGTCTCAACTCCTTCACGGATAACGGATGTAATAGTTAAAAATACGATACCAAGAGGATAGCCTTTTTGAATGTGGTACTGTGCTTTCTTTTGAAGCTTGGTCGCAATTCCTTTTTGCCTGTGGACCCAGAGGATCATCCATGTCAGAAATCCCGCCGTTGCAAACATCAGGATACCTTCAAATATCTCTTCCGTTTTCCCTTCAAAGCCTCCGAAAGTGATATAAAGAACAAAGGCGAGAAGAATAGACAGCCCCACGCCTCCTGTTACGCCGTACCAGACATACTTGTTAAACTGTGTTTGTCTTGTTTTGGTAAAAAATGTCAGGAGGATGCCGACGACGAGTGCTACTTCAAGTGTTTCGCGAAACGTTATGAGCCCTGTGGCAAACATACAAGGATTCCCCTACTATAAAATATCTAACTTATACTGTCAAGGTATGAGTTTAGTTGCATGGGATGCCGTCATCCCAGATTTTGCAATTGCAATTTTATGACACCTGGGACGACGGCATACAGAATAAAGTCACCCAATTATTACATCGGTTGACCAGGAGGTGTACCTCCTCCACCCGCAGGCGGCTCTGGCGCCGGTGGTGGTGTTGTCGGCGGCTGCGGAGCAGGCGGTGTTGGTTCTGGCTGTTGAACTGGGGGTAGCGGACTCGGTATATCTCCACCCGCAGGCGGGGGTGTTGGTGTACCTGGCATTCCTGGTGTTGGCATTGTTGGATCATCCGTCATTGCTTACTCACCCCCCTTCAGACTATACTGCTTTGTGTTTCTCCACATTTAGAAATCGTATCCTATCACCACGAAAAAGTAAAGGGATTTCTCCTGTCCGACCATTGCGATGCTTGGCAATGAGAAGATTTGTTGGAATGAGTGTCCCTGACACATCATTGTCCGGCCGATACAAAAACATCACGACATCTGCGTCTTGCTCAATCGCGCCCGATTCACGAAGATCTGCAAGTTGCGGTTTTTTTTCTCCTCTATGCTCAACAGCACGTGACAACTGTGAAGCAGATAACACTGGGATATTTAATTCGCGCGCTAAATTTTTTAAGGCCTGTGATACTATTGAGACTTCCTGGACGCGATTATCATAACGCCTTCCAGGATCGACAAGCTGGAGATAATCAACGATAAACAACCCTACCTTGTGTTCAAGTTGCAGGCGTCTTGCTTTGCTCCTCATTTCCGCAAGTGACAAACCGGGTGTGTCATCGATAAAAAGCGGCGCGTCTCCGAGCTCTCCCATTGCGTCTGAAAGCTTGACGTAGTCAGGATCTGTTAACTTTCCTGTCTTAAAGCGCCAAGCATCCACATCTGCTTGCGCGACAATGAGTCGATCAACCAGTTCTTCTTTGCTCATTTCCAAAGAGAAAATGCCAACTGACTTTTTCTCATTCACTGCTATGTGTTGCGCGATATTTAACACCATCGCTGTTTTTCCTTGCCCAGGACGAGCAGCTAAAATCAGAAGGTTTGCATTTTGCATGCCAGAAAGCATACTGTCAAGATCAACAAATCCGGTAGCAACTCCGCGCAGCCCCCCCTCTCCTTTTCGATGCAGTTCATCAATTCTATCAAAACTTTCAGCCAGTGTTTGCTTAACAGGAACAAAGCCACGCGTTATATGCCCCTGTGAAATAGAAAAAAGTGATGATTCTGCTTTATCGAGAACCTCTTTTACCTCGACGTCTTCCTCATATCCCATCTCTGCAATACGCGTACCCGCTTGTATCAATGACCGTTTGGTAAATGCTTCCTTAACAAGGTGTGCGTATGTTGCAATATTTGCTGCTGTGGGAACGCTCTCGACCAATTCGGTGAGGTAGGTTGATTCTATTTTTGTATTTGTTTTATTTTTCTTAAATTGTGCTGTGAGTGTCAGGAGATCAATCGGCTTTCTTTCTTCATACAGTCTAAGCATCGCTTCATAAATCATACTATGCATGTCATTGTAAAAATGGTGTGGGAGAAGAAGCTCAGATACGACGTTGATCGCGTCTTTGTCTATAAGAATACCGCCTAAGACGCTTCGTTCTGCCTCGTCATTATGGGGAGGAGTCTTGAGCTTTACCATAGAGTTTCGTTTGACGATAGATAATAGAAGGTAGAAAGTAGTGGTAGATGATAGAAAATAGAGGATAGAATCCATCTTCCACCTTCTATCTTCAAAACCTATCTTCTATGCTCTACCATCTATCGTCTATTAAGCTAATAGTATCGTCTCCATCTCTTGTGGTAATTTGTCTTTTGTAACCTGGTATTTTGCGAGCTTCTTTACCGCTTCCGAGGCAAACCCTTTGATAACCTCACTTCCTTTTTCACCATAAAAAAGCACTGCATTTGAGGCAAGGCTTGTAACAAATGAGGAATCAATCAGGGAATTCGTTGAAACAATGAGAATATGATGCTCTTTTAATTTTTGCTGCATATTTTCAAGCGCTTCAGCTGTTCCGAGCAATATGTCTATGGTATCAACAGTTATGCTATATGCAACAAATGTATTGTTTCTATAACCCCCAATTTTTATGCCACCAACTTCATATTCTCCTGGCCCTTGTATAAAAACAGTCTCAGTTCGTTTTGCTTCTGTATTTTCATTAAGAAGAATTACTGCGCTATGCACTATTGTTTTATCCGAAGCATCAACAAGGATAGTAGCGTTTTTTCCCTTCATTTTCAAACCATTTTTCGGAAGCAGCGCTATTTCCATGTACCCCATCCTAACACACATCCACTTTTCTTGACAAGAGGATTCTTTTACCGTATCATCATGGAACTATTTCCACTGTCCTTTGTAGAACCTGTTCTAAACTTATGCTATTCTGCGTTGTTTCGCGGTTTATCCATGAAAGCTGAACGATTGATACTTTCATTTATCGCACTCCTCATCGGCCTTGGGGTCGCCGGAGTCGCATTCTACTTTTACCAATCAACCAAAGTCATCCCGCAAAAAGAGACAAACACTACACAAACGCTCAAAGCAACCCCGACACCGGATACGAGTGGGTATATTTTGGCAGTTGACAGCCCGAAAGACGAAGAAGTAGTAAATAATAAAACAATTACTATTGCTGGGAAAACAGTCAAAGACGCAACAATCATTGTCACCACGGAAACGGATGAGCAGATAATAACGCCAGCGCAAAACGGCAATTTTAGTACCACGCAAACGATTAGTAATGGTGCAAACATCATCCAAATTACAGCGATATTCCCGGACGGCGGAGAAAAGAAAGTAATAAGAACGGTAAGCTTTTCAACCGAAAGCTTTTAAAAAAAGTAAATATTAAATAGTAAATATACATATGAAATATAAAATATTTTTGATTTTTAATCTGTATTTTTTCTTTTTTATATTTAATTTTTTATTCTTTTTTCATCCTGCATATGCCCAATCCCCTACCAAAAAATCTACGACAACCCCATCGGTAGCGCCGACTGATAAATCAAAATTTGATGCATTAAGCGAGCAGATAAGCGATTTAAAAGAGCGTATTGCGTCTCGTGTTGCGCAGTTAAACTTGGTTGAAAAACGCGGTATTATCGGCATTGTTACCGAAGTCTCAGATACGCAAATAACTCTTACCGATATCGATAACGACACCAGAATTGTCAGCGTTGATGAGATAACCGAATTTTCCTCCACATCACAGAAAGGATTTGGCATCTCTGACATTGCAAAAGGAACAAAGCTAAGCATAATCGGACTGTATAACAAGCAGTCCCACAAACTTTTAGGACGATTCATCAATACATTTATCATTCCGGTTTTTATAAACGGACAGGTACAAAGTACAAATGATGACGAATTCTCGCTGATAGTGCTCTCGGAAGAGGGAAAAGAAATAACGGTTGATGTCGAAAACGTGACAAAAACAGCAACCTACAGTAGAGAAGACGGCGTGGTAAGGGCGGGTTTTTCCAAGATCACACCCGGGGAACGGATAAGTATTGTAGGTTTTCCCGATAAGAAAAATCCAGGCCGTATTGTCGCATCTCGAGTACTTCTTCTTCCGGAGCTCCCGAAGAATCCGAGAATCAAGCTTCCCGATGCTGCGTTGCAAGATGATGATGAAGTCACACCCTCAACCGGAAGCGGGAAGAAGATAACGCCGATACGATGAATGACCGGATAAAAAAACTTCACGCCCTTCTTGAAAAGAAAAGACTCGACGCTGTCCTCATATCAGATGTTTATGACATCTGCTACCTCACTGGTTTCTCAAATTTTGCTGCAGAAGAGCGTGAAGCGTTTTTACTCATTGCAAAAAAAGGAAATTACATTATTACTGATGGAAGATACGCAGAAGCAATAAGGAGGAATGTTTCAACTTTTACACTTATCGAAAGAACAATACAAAATTCCCTAAAAGAAATATTGAAAAAACTTGTTAAAAAACACCAGATAAAAAAGTGCGGGTTTGATGAGAATAATATCAGCGTTTCCGAACACAAAATATTTTCCCGCTACTTAAATGATTTAAATCATTTTAGTATCGGTGATCTTCGGATTAGGAAAGACGAGTCTGAGATCCATGCAATAAAACAGGCATGCAAGATTAACGATAAAGCGTTCACCTATATCCTCAAACAAATCAAAGCCGGTATAACAGAAAAGCAACTCGCATTTGAGCTGGAGTTATATATTAAAAAACAGGGTGCTGATCTTTCTTTCCCCTCAATCGTCGCATTTGGCGCAAACGCCGCAATCCCTCACCATCAGACAGGGGATACCAAACTAAAAGCCAACAGCTTTGTGCTCCTTGACTTCGGCGTAAAATTTGACAACTACTGCTCCGACATGACCAGAACAGTATTTTTCGGCAAACCCACGGAGAAACAAAAAAAGATATATGAAACAGTTCGAATAGCGCAGCAAAATGCAATCCAACTTATAACTTATAACTTAGGACTTATAACTTCCAACAAAACCTCTCTTAAAGCTTCAGAAGTAGATCGTGTTGCTAGAAAATATATAATCGATTCAGGATTCCCCACTACTCCCCACTCTCTCGGGCATGGCATCGGGATTGAAGTCCACGAAGCACCATCGCTATCACCAAAATCAAAACAATTATTGGAGGATGGTATGGTATTTTCTATTGAACCCGGCATATACATTCCCAACTTCGGCGGCGTCCGCATCGAGGATTTGTTTGTAATCCATAACAATCAACTCATCCAGCTCACAAAATCCCCAAAAAGCCTCATAGCACTCTAATTTTTTGCTACTTGACTTTATCAAGCTAAAGTGTTAGCATATCTCTGCTTTATTAAACTAAAGTATGCAATATAAACCTAGCCATGCAGAGAAAGAACTGTTTAAAGCTATTCTCTTTCTTACCACAGAAGAAGAATGTAAAAAGTTTTTTCGAGACTTACTGACAGAGGCAGAACTGAAAGAATTTGCCAATCGTTGGAAAGTCGCAAGAATGCTTGATAAAAAAACGCAATATACCAAAATTGAAAAAGAAACAGGTATGAGTAGCACTACTATCGCTAGGATCCAGAAATGGCTCACAAATGGCATGGGAGGCTATCAACTGATACTTGGAAGGATAAAATAAACATATGAACAACAACATAAAACAAGCTAACAAATCAATAAATCATCATGACACCGTCCTGGGCGGTGCGCTTGTAGTGACGTATTGATACATCACTACAAGAAAGTATTAACACCGCCGCAAGGCGGTTTTTTTTTGTGGAGAGAAATATGAGAATTGAGAAGTTTTTAATTGCAGGCAGGAACTCTACCCTACTCATATGGGATTGTCCGGCTGCGCGAAAAAAAGAAATAGTCAAGAAATACTTGGGAGAAACTGAGCAAATCGGATTTGTTTCTGTTTCAGAAAAGGATGTGAAATTATTATGAGCGAAAGAGAACCTGTTCCTAGCTTACCAGTCAAAAGATTTGACGCGCCAAAACGATTACAGTTAGCGCTTCCTACAGGAGAGCTTGAAGGTAGTGTAAAAAAGTTTTTATGTGTCATCGGTCTTGATGTTCCGGATGCAGAACGAACATATAGGATCTCTATGAACAGGCCGGACGTTGACTTGTTATTTTTTCGAGCAAGTGCTATCCCTGGCCTAGTTCGGGATATTGATTCAGATATCCAAGCAGGCATCACCGGAAGCGACATTCTCTTAGAAAACAGAGATTTCTTTAATTATGCTATCGCTGATATGCCAGAAATTCCAATTTTTGAACTCGTTCCCGAAGCTCCCCGTTCAAGACTGTACTTTGGTGTAACGGAGAGATTTGCAAATAAAATAGCGGCCGAGGAAGGACGACCTCCTACTATATATGACGCTTCTGGTCAAACTATAATTACGAAATTTCCGAACATCTCAAGAAGATACGCACGATGGAACGGACTTGAACAAGTGAGAATTGATACTGTTGCAGGCACCGATGAAGCCTATCAATATGCATATTCCGATAAAGATTTCATATTAGGAATTGTAAGTACGGGGAAAACACTTGAAGCGAATGACATTCGCGTGCTTGAAATAGTTCTTGACGTAACTGTTAAGCTAGTTGAATCGCGAGAAAAAATTGGTAGGAGTGCTAGATCTACGCTTAATGATCTATGGGAGTTAATGACTGTCACATTACTTAAGAAAAGATCGCCGACCAGTGGATTAATGTAATAAATATGATTGGGGAAAGGAGGTGATAATATGACAGAAAATCAAAAAGGGCAATACTATCAACCACCGGATGTACCGACTGTTCGGACATGGACTATTTGTGGCTTGCGGGATGCGATGACGCAGCTGGGCAAACCATTTACTCCAGCAGAAGAGATTAAGGACCGTTTGGAAGGTGATCTGGCAGATGGTGTGCTAGTTCTCTTCACGAAAGAGGACGTACAGACAGTAGTTAACAGAGGTACTGTACCAAGATCGTATGAGTCAGCTTTGGTTGAGTTAGTTGAAGATAAGAATGATGCTGCTGTTATTCCTGGAGAAAGAGTGGAAGAATGGTACATAATGGCAAACCGTCTGAAATATTGGGGTGGACATTAGGTAAATATAATTGTCAGGGCCCTGGCATCCTGCCCATTATTGCGAAGCTATAAGAAAGAAGGTATGATAGGCACATATGGATAAGTTACAGACATTAAAAGGCTTCTGGAATAACTAAAATATATGGTTAAGAAGCATGCCAAGAGACGAGTTGCGGTGTTTATTGATGCAGCTAACATTTTTTATTCACAGAAGACATTGGGGTGGCATGTTGACTATGACAAATTTTTACTTTACTGGAAAAAGAAAGGAAAGATAACTGGAGCTTATTTTTACACTGCCGTTATATCAACGAATAAGAAACAGCTAGATTTTTTCAAAGCTCTAGAGAAAATAGGATATACTGTTATCACGCGAGAAGTAAAAATTATTCATGACCATAAAAATCGTAAGACCGTTCAAAAGGGAAATTTTGATGTTAAGCTAGCAATAGATTTAGTATTGAGAGCAAAAGAGTTTGATATTGCCGTTTTAGCAAGTGGAGATAGTGATTTTGAACCTGCAATTGATTACTTGAGAAACATAAGAAAGAATGTTATTGTTGTTTCTGCCCGCGGGCACATTGCGAGAGAACTAGTTAAAAGAGCCAATCTATACCTACCACTTGAGAAGCTAAAAAAAGAAATAAAAAGAGATAAATAAGATGAGAATAAAAAATCACCCCGCATTGCTGCGGGGGAAGTTCGTTACTATGTATTATAGACAATAAATAATTTTTGTCAAGTAACCCGAATATGGTAAATATAAAACTACAAACACTAAAAGGTTTCCGGGATTTTTTGCCCAAAGAGGCCAAGAAACGGCAGTATGTGGTAGATACCTTACGAAAGGTGTTTGAGTCCTATGGCTTTGATCCGCTTGAGACACCGGCTTTGGAGTATGAGGAAGTACTCCTGGGCAAGTATGGTGAGGAAGGAGATAAACTCATGTACCGATTCACAGACCAAGGCGGCCGCCGTGTCGCCCTCCGCTATGACCAGACTGTCCCACTCGCCCGAGTAGTTGCGCAGTATGGTTCGACAAGCTCACCACAAGGTCAAAACTTGCTTCCTTTTCCATTTAAGCGCTACCAGATTCAGCCTGTTTGGCGTGCGGAAAACCCACAGCGCGGGAGGTTTCGAGAATTTCTCCAGTGTGATATTGATATCGTCGGTACGGATTCCTTGGCGGCTGATGCGGAGATACTAGCGGTCGTTGCAAAATCATATGAAGCCCTCGGCTTTACTGATTATAAAATCATTATCAATGATCGAAAGGTTTTTAAAGATATCCCGCTAAAAGCAATTATTATTATCGACAAATTGAAAAAAATTGGGGAAGAAAAAGTAAAACAAGAATTAAAAGAAAAAGGCTTTGACCCTGAAATGCTCGGATGGGTCCAATCTGCCGAAAAACCGAAGACAGTAAGCCTGATCGGTGATATTGCGAAAGGAATGGGAGTAGACGAGGAAAACATTATCTTTGAACCAACGCTGGCACGCGGGCTAGATTATTACACTGACATGATCTTTGAAATTGAAATCGCAGGATACTCCGCAGGCAGCGTCTGTGGTGGCGGACGGTATGACAACTTAATCGGCACGTTTTCTAAACAGAAAGTCCCTGCTGTTGGGTGTGCTTTTGGGTTTGACCGGACGCTTGAGGCAATGGAAGAAAAAGGCATGCTTGACGGGAAAATTACTGTGACAAAGGTACTCGTCACGATATTTTGCCCTGACTGTGCGGGAACTTCAATGCGTATCGCGTCAAGCCTAAGAGACAAAGGAATCGAAACAGAATTGTGGCTGGATAGAAATGCAAGAATGGAGAAACAGTTAAAATACGCTGACCAAAAAGGCATCCCGTATGTTGTTATCATCGGCCCTGAGGAGGAGGAAAAAGGAGTTGTAGCAGTGCGAGACATGCGAACCCGCCAACAGAAGACGGTAACGGTAGAAGAGCTGACGAACCAGCTCTCAAAATAGCATAAGTGACCTAAGTGTCTTAAGTTACCTAAGCAACCTAAATTCCTATGCACCTGTCCAAATACAAGCTTGCTATCCTCGCCCTTATCTTTGCCAATATTATTTGGGGCGCTGCATTCCCGATTTTTAAGTGGTCGCTTGAGAATGTCCCGCCGTACACCTTTAGCTTCCTGCGACTCTTTCTCGCCTCGTTTCTGATCCTCCCTTTTACTATGCACAAACTGACAATAAAGAAACAGGACATACCGGATATTCTCCTGCTGTCATTTTTCGGCATCACGATCCCAATCACTGCCATCTTCCTGGGACTACTACACGCTCCGAGCATTAACGGCCCGATCATTGTCTCCTCAGGCCCTATATTTTTGATAATTTTTGCAATGCTCTTTTTGAAAGAACACCCGAAAAAAAAAGTTATCTTTGGAACTTTTGTCAGTCTGCTTGGGGTACTTTTCGTCATCCTTCGTCCGGCATTTGAAAAAGAGCTTGATAGCTCTATCCTCGGCAACGTTTTTTTCCTTGCCACTACTTTGGGCAGCGTCTACCACACGATTATGGTAAAAAAGCTTACTGAACGATATACCGTCATGACGCTGACTTTTTGGTATCTTTTCTTAGGTTCACTTCCGCTCCTCCCGCTTGTTGCATCAGAAGTGCAAACAACAAATTTTATTCAGCATCTGAACACGCAGGGCCTCATCGGCATAGGATTTGGGATTATCTTTTCCTCGTTCATAGCGCATTTGATGTATAATTTCGGCGTCAAGCAAATACACGCAAGCGAAGTTGGTATATTTGCATATGTTGATCCTCTCATTGCGATACTTATCGCAATACCATTATTAGGAGAGGTGCTGACGCCTGTATTTATCATTGGAACGCTCTTGGTATTTTTGGGGATTTTTATTGCCGAAGGCCGCCTCCACTACCATCCACTCCACAAATTACGCTGAGGCTAGCTCGGAAGAAAGCAGTTGTCGCATTCTTATTCTGCCACGGAAGATTTGTTGCTTTATCGCTGCCCTCGTTGTGTGTAAAATCTCGGCAATTTCTCTATAGCTATAACCCTGAGAGTACAACAAAATCGCAGGGCCTTGTTTGCCAGGTAATGTCCTTAGCATTTCGAATAACTCATCCCCAGTAACGTTGTTAACTGCTACATCCATAGGTAACTCCTGATGATCGCATATGTTAAACACTTCATATGATTCACTAGCGATACGCTCACCAAGTCTTGTCACCTCAAGCCTCCTGCTTCTTAACTCATCCCAAACCACATTGCGCGTAATTTTATAAATCCAGCCTTTCATGGAACTAGGATGAGCTGCCCTGAGGGCAGGAAGCGCATTGTATGCCTTTGTAAAACCATATTGCGCTGCATTTTCCGGATCACTACTACCGAGGCGCTCACAATATCTTACCACAGCCTCCCAATCACTCTCATAAAGAGATTCATATTGAGCAAACAGCGTTCCTCCATCATGAGGTAAAGAATCAGCTGCCTCGCCTATCGATATTGTGTTCCCAGCAACTCGTTCCGTAATCATAATGCAACAGTAATCGTTTTTACTTCTTTCCCACGCCCTTCTCCAATACCCTCTTCTCAACAATTTTCCCATCCGCGCAGGAAAAAATCATTTTATCACCACCTTGCATATTTTCCAAATGCACCGGTCTTCCCCAAAGACCATGAACATTTTGAAGCGTCTTATCAGCCCAAGATGCATCTAAGTCAAGGCCATCCCATGCATGTCGAAGATAAAGCTCTCTATTTCCTTTGTAGTCTCCGCCACCTTCTGCAACTCTGATAATTGGCAGATAATTAAGGTTGGCGATCAGTTGATTTCTGACTACCTCTGGATCATAGGTCTCTTTTTGCCATTCGTTCCCATGCAGTCCGTACGTATAAAGCTTATGATCATCGATCAGTGACTTAGTGAGATAAGAGCGTAAGAAAGCTTGATCACTTGGGTTATTTTCTCTAACCCAAAAGATATCATAATCTTCTCTCCCCTCATAAAACGATGGTTCTTTCTTTATCTCTTGCCAGTCTTCCTCAACTTTGCCCTCCGGGTGAGGAATGCCTTTGAACTTTCGATCAATATCTTCCCATATTTGCCAACCTAAATGATATGGATTCACACGCTCTGCACTCGGCCTTGCTATGCCCGAATGTAAGTCATCCCACTCAATTGCTTCTCCCAGCGTTAGCTTATCTCTTTCGAAAAGTTCATGACCAATTTTCCTGTGCCAGAATACTGCCCATCCCTCATTCATAATCTTCGTTCTCCCTTGCGGCTGAAAGTAATATGCTTCGTCTCTGACTATTTGACAGATATCTTTCTGCCAATCCTCAAGCGGCTTTGGGGAAAATGTCATGATAAAACCAAGAATATCTTCTTCCTCTTCGAGGGGAAACGGCATCTTTTCAGGTGATAGTCCTGCTTCTGACTTCTTCTCACTGGTAAATAGATCATCGTAGTCAGACATCCTTCTCTTTTTTGCTTCCTGTCTTTCTTTGAATTTCTGGCGCATTTCCTCTTGATAGCCTACCGCAGACCATTCGCGTTGGTAATTTCGGTCAATGTTATGTTCTATCGAAAGGACAGCATCCAAAAATTTCTCGACTTCTTCCGGGCCATGCTCAAATTCATATTTTCGAATCCGATCTGCGTGGAGACCAGCGGTCTCATGCATCTTTCGGTTAGTGTCCGCAAAGGCAACGTTATGCTTAAAAAAATCTGTGTGACCAAAGACGTGCGCAATGACAAGTTTATTTTGCACATCAGAATTGTTCTCCAGGAGATACGCAATTGATGGGTTTGTATTGATAACTAATTCGTAGATCTTGCTTAAACCATAGTCATACCTCGTTTTCTCCTGATAGTATGCCTTCCCAAATGTCCAGTGGGAGAATCTCCCCGGAATATAATACGCCGCAACCTCATAGACATTCTTTGCCGGCACAATCTCAAAATTTGTCGTGAACGGATCAAGGCCAAAATCACGGGCAATTTCTGCAATATCCTCTGCTGCCGCAAGAAGTTCAGGGTTTTCTGACTCTATAATATGTTGCTCTCTCTCTGTTATCAGAGGCTGAAATTCTTTGCTCATGCTCTACTGACAGCGCCCTCAACTGTCTCTTTTCTGAAGAATTGCCGCAGAACCGGATAGGTATCATCTTTACTCTTCAGCGTTGCTTTTGTGAATTTTGGATTTTTAATCTTTTCGTATTCCTTCATAAGCGTTGAGTCAGATTGCCATCCACTTGTGCGTATCTCTCCATAACCTACCTGGTTTGACAGCTGCACAAGCTGGTTTACAAGCTCAAGGCATTTTTCATTATCGGAACCCCAATTATCACCATCTGAGAAATGGAAGGGGTAGATATTCCAATCCTTTGGGTTGTATCGATCGCGGATGATATCAAGATTAAGTTTGTAGGCAGACGAACACATCGTCCCGCCAGATTCACCTTTATTGAAGAATTCTTCTTCTGAAACCTCTTTCGCCTCGGTATGGTGTGAGATGAAAACGATATCGACGTTATTATATTTTGTGCGCAAAAATAGTAACATCCACCAGTAAAACGTGCGAGCGATATACTTCTCATTTATTCCCATACTCCCAGACACATCCATCAATGCAAAAATTACCGCATTGCTTTCTCGTCTGAGCGACTTATCCCATGTCCGAAACCTGAGATCATCCATAGAAATATCTTTAAAATGTGGATCACCGCGCGCGGCATTTCGCTTGATGTTTTCCTTTATCGTTCTTTTCTTCTCAAGATTTGCAAATGGCCCGCTCTTTCGAATATCAGTAAACCGGATATCCTCACTTTCCAACTCCTGATGGCGTTTGTTCTCAAGATTCGGAAGGCCCAGGTCTGCAAAGGCCAGCTGAGCGAGCTTCTCAAGCGAGACATCTACCTCATAATAGTCTATGCCTGGTTGATCACCGGCACCCGGCCCTGTCCCGGGTCCCTGACCGCCTGGTTCTCGACCGATTACATCGCCCGGTTTCCCTTCTCCTGAACCTACCCCTTTGTGCTTTTTTCTGTCAAAAATAAAATAAGGATTATCAAGACTCTGCTGTACTTTTACCTTAAATTTTTTTCCGTCTGGTGAGGTAATGACTCTCTCCTGCGATATGATATCTTTTAAATTTTTTTTAATCGCATCTTCTATCTTTTCCCTGTGCCTTGCCTGGTCTACGCTTCCCTTATCATGTAAGTCCCAGTAGCCGTCCCTGGCAGAAGTCAAAGAAACGGAGAATTCCGGTAATGCACCCATGATAATCCTCCTTAGTGAATGAGATGCCCGACGTACTTGAGCAGTTCATTTGCGCAGTGCGGGCAATATCCATGTTTTTCTGTCAACTGCTCAATCACCTCGTTGATTCTTTTTTTCTGATCAGGATCTGGAGTTTTGGTAGACGTAGTAACTCTCACCAAATCTTTTAGGTCGGCAAAAAGTTTTTTCTCAATTGCCTCCTTGAGCCGCTCATGAGAAGAGTACTCAAAGGTCCTTCCTTTTCGCGCAAGAGAGCTGATACGGATCATGATTTCCTCACGAAACGCTTTCTTACTGTTATCATTCACTCCAATCTGCTCCTCAATGCTCTTCATAAGCTTCTCATCGGGTTCCACATCTTCATCAGTAATTGGATCTTTCAGTTTCGTTTTATTGCAAAATGCTTCTACGTTATCCAAATAGACATTGCAAAGTGTTTTTGCGTTCTCCTCAAAGGAGTAGACAAATGCCCGCTGCACTTCCCTCTTTGCCATATCATCGTACTCCGCTCTTGCTATGTCAATGAACTTCTTATATTTTCCTTTTCCCTCAGTTGGAATGCTCGTACTTTGATCCAGCCCGTCCCGCAATGACCGCAAGACGTCAATTGTATTAATGCATGGAACGTCTTCATTCCTAACAGCTGCTGATGCAAGTCTATTGACCACGTATCGGGGTGAAATGCCATCCATCCCCTCTTTATCGCCAGCTCCTATTGCTTCTTCTTTCAGCTCTCTCACATCTTTCGGCTGGAAACCATCAACAGCCTCGCCGTCATATAGTTTTAGTTTTTTCATAACACTCATGCCGGCCTTTTTTGATTCCTCAAGCCGGGTTAGTATTGCCCAGGTAGCAGCTATCTTAAGAGCATTGGGATCCATGTGGCCTTTCATATTGCTTTGACGCATCAGTTTTTCATAAATCTTCACTTCTTTTGATACCTGCAGGTTATAGGGAACCTTGACAAGAATGATCCTGTCCTGCAATGCCTCGTTTTTCTTGTTGCCCTTAAATGCGTTATATTCATGCTCATTGGTGTGAGAAACGACCACTTCATCTGCATAGATCATTGAGAACCGCCCTGTCTTGATATTCTGTTCTTGTGAAAGCGACAGAAGCACGTAAAGAAATTTCTCATCGCATTTGAGCATCTCAATAAATTCCATAAGACCACGATTAGCGATATTAAGCTCTCCATCAAATCGGTATGCACGAGGATCGCTTTCAGATCCTACTTCTCCAATAGTGGCAAGATTAATGCCGCCCACGAGCTCTGCAATATCTTGCGATTTCGGATCAGATGGCGTAAATGTACCAATGCCAACGCGTTCTTTCTCTGAAAATGCAAAACGTCTCACCGGGACGTTTTCTACTACCCCTAAGTACGTGTTCTCGAGTTCATATCGACAGTGAGGACAAAGATCGCCTTCTATATGCAGATTGTATTCTTTTTCTACCTCCTCCCGCAGATCATTCGGGATAAGATGCAAAGGCTCCTCCTGCATTGGACAGCCCTCAATGGCATAGGCTGCGCCTTCATCCGCACGGGTAAATCTCTCAAGACCCCTTTTCAGGGTAGTGACAATCGATGACTTACCGCCGCCCGGTGGACCCATAAGAAGAAGGATCCGTTTTCTAACCTCTGATCGTTTTCCGGCAGAGTTGAAATACTCCGCAATCTGACCAAGCGATTCATCGATGCCAAACAACTCATTTTCAAAAAATTTATACTTCTTGACTCCATCTGCGCTGACCTCAACCCCTTCAGATGCAATCATGTCATAGATTCGGGCGTGGGAAAGTCGCGATACGCTTGGATTATCTGCGGCTATGTCAAAGTATTCAGAGAAATTTCCCCTCCAACGAAGCTTTTTCTCCTGGTTTCTATGCTCCTGCAGCTTTGATTCAAGATCAAACTTTCGTCCTCCCCCAACGGGTACTCCATCAACTGGACCCCTCTCAACTGGCATACAACGCACTCCTTCTTTTAAAACAGGGGATGGCTCTCTTGTAACAATAATGTTCGCAGAAAAAAAGAGGAATCCTTCTTGGTCCGCCTATAGGTGGATCTAAGTTGTTTCGGACTCGATACAATTGGGATCAGGCTGTGTGATAAGCGCACGAATGTTTGAATGAATATTGTCCATCTTGGGCATATCACTTTTGAAGCAAAATGTCAAGAGCCAATATTTCCAGTCCTGTCAACATTTTTAGATAACTGTTCAGGTTCTACCATATATTGGAGTCTTGCTTTCATGTTCTTTAAACCATGCCATTTTCGTGCCTTTATCGTACCTAGCGGAATACCAGTTAGTTCGGCTATTTCTCGCTCAGTCAACCCATTATAATATGCTAACGTAATCGCCTGCTTTTGTCCGTCTGGAAGTTTTTCGAGCGCACTCCTTACCTCAATAGCCGTCTCTGTTGCTAGCACTTGCTCTTCAGGGCTCAGGTCACTCGATTCCTGTCGGTTCAGAATAATGTCAATATCATTATAGTCAAGATCAGCTTTCTGAGGTCTACGCCGCTCATTTCTCTGATAATCAATAAGCAAATTGTAGGCGATGGTAAGAACCCAAGTAGAAAATTTATCTTTTTTATTTGCGTTACTTTTTTCAATATCGAACGTGTCAATTTTTTCCCAAACCCGAAGCATAGTTTCTTGGAAAACTTCTTCAGAAACTCCCTGAGGGCATTCATGTTTTCGGAGAAAGGACATGACAATTGGACAAAACCGATCATATGCATCCGTTATTCCTTGCTGATCATTCGATCTAAAATCATCTACGCAGGCAAGAGCTCTATCAGGCTTAATTTCAGTACGGTGGTTGTTGAATACCATCTCGGTCCCAGGCTGTAGCTCAGTTTGAGAACCGATGCTATCCCTGGGAACAACTGCCATGGGCTGTTGGATAGGATCCCAATCCGTCTGTGAAACTGCAGGGTAAAATGGCCGTTCGGGTCCGCCTTCTAGCATAAAAATATAATAAACTCTACCAGTAGAGGCTCGACAAAAGTATAGAATGCAGCATTGGACTTGTCAATAATTCGTTTGTGCAGTATACTGTAAGCACTATGAGAGCGACGATTCATCCAAAATACAATCCAGAGGCACAGGTTATTTGCGTCTGCGGCAATCGTTTTACCGTAGGTTCAACGCAGGATGTTATTCATGTCGAGCTTTGCTACAACTGCCACCCCTTCTACACCGGCGAGCAGAAATTTGTCGATACTGCTTCACGTATTCAGAAATTCCAGAAGAAACAAGAAGCTGCCAAGTCCTACCAGGCAACAAAAGTAAAAAAGATTGAGGAAAAGAAAAAGCAGGCAGGCGCTCCCAAGTCGCTTCGCGAAATGCTCCAAGGGTTAAAGTAGCCACCCAGACCTAGACGATAGAAAGTGGAAGGTGGAAAGTAGATTATTGATGATAGAAGATTGAAGATAGATTTCAATTCTCCATATTCTACCTTCAAAGTTCTATCTTCTACCCTCTATTGTCTACCGTCAATTATTATGAATGATTACCGTCTCGTGCAATTACAGGAACTTAATAAAAAGATTGAAGAAACAAAGCTTTTATTGGCTGAGGATCCTGCTATGGCAGAATTAGCAGAGCTGGAGTTGGCAGCTCTTTCAGAGCAAAAACGCCTCATAGAGGAAAGTCTGCAATCCGCCAGCTGGCGGACAAAAGTGAACGAAACCGATGACCTGGACGAGCGGAACGTGATCCTCGAGGTGAAAGGCGCTGCCGGAGGCGACGAAGCCAATCTTTTTGCAGAAGAGTTACTGAGAATGTATGAGCGTTTCGCACAATTGCGAGGTCTGCGGGTTGAGCCACTAGATCAAGGAGTGGTAAAAATCTCAGGCCGTCATCCATTTGGAACGCTTAAGTACGAAGCAGGCGTCCACCGGGTACAGCGGATCCCAAAGACTGAAAAACGCGGTAGAATTCATACATCAACAGTGGCAGTCTCCGTACTACCGGAGCTTGAGGACATTGATTTGCATATCAGCCCTGACGACATTGCTTTTGAGGCATTTCGCTCAGGCGGACACGGCGGGCAAAATGTAAATAAAGTATCAACGGCTGTACGAATCCTCCATAAACCCTCAGGCATCGTTGTCACATCCCAGTCCGAGCGCTCGCAAGCGCAAAACCGCGAAATCGTCATGAAATTACTGCGGGCGAAATTGTGGGAACGTGAAATTGAGAAGCAGCAAGAACAGATTGCGTCACTCAAATCGACCCAGGTGGGACGGGGCATGCGCGCCGAAAAAATTAAAACATACAATTTCCCCCAGGACAGACTGACAGATCACAGGAAAAACCAGTCCTGGAAGAATCTGGAGGAAATAATGAACGGCAATGTACCGGAAGAAGCAACTCAACCTCCAACAGAAGCGTAATCTTTTTCGAGATAGCGTAGATCTTTTTTCCTATATTCCGCAATCATCTGCATATGGTCTTTATCGACAAGCAATTTTGCTAAATGTTTTCCACCAGTGAGGTGCGGCAAGACAACATAATCTGCGCCAGCTTTATAGAGCACTTTTGCCTCCTCTGCTTCATACGCCATGACTATAATTTTTGCTTTTGGGTTCTGGTGTCGAATCCCTTGGATGAGCAGTAAATTATCCTCAAGATCAGGCACCGTTGATATAACTAGTTTTGCCTTATGAATTCCCACCCGCTCCTGGATCTCGCTATCAGCGATATCACCAAATAATACCGGAAGATCAGTTTTCTCTTTCAGTTTTTTAACCATATCTGGATTGAAATCAACCAGGACGATATCCTGTTTTTTATTTTCCAAGGCATGGAGAATACTCTGCCCCATCTGATCACAACCGACGATAATAACATGGTTGTCAAGACTTGACAGCTCTCCATTCTCTGAAATCTGCTCGGACCGGGTGTGCTTTGCCTCAAATACAGATAACATCCTATGGACTTTTTTATAGACTTTATTGTTGTTCTGGAGTAAAAACGCGGATGTCGCATAGGTAATGATACTGACGAGTACAATAATCGTCGCAAGGTCATTACTTATTGCGCCGATACGCGCCCCAAGAAAAATAATAATCAGACTGAATTCCGAAATCTGGGCGAAGCTTAAACCGATAAAAAATGACGTCCTTTTTCTGTACCCGAGAACACCAGTTATCGCCATGACAATAAACGGCTTTACACAAAGCACAAATGCCGAGATGGCGATTGCAGGAAGGAGCACATTGCCAACGTTTGTGACATTCATTTCTATCCCCAAAGTTACAAAAAAGATCGTAATGAAAAAATCTCGAAGTGCTCGCATCTTGGCAACGATCTGAAAATTCTCATGCGTGTTTGCGAGTGCTAAACCAGCAAGGAACCCGCCAATCTCAATTGAAAAACCAATGTATTTGGATGCAACAAGCGCTGTCAGAGCAAAAACCCAGGCAAGGCTGACAAGGAAAAGTGACTCAGGAGACCGTGCAATAATGCGAGTCAACTTTGGAAAAACTGCGCTACTCAAAAAGGCGATAATGGCAAATAATATGACTATTTTTACGAATAAACCGCCAATATATGGTCCTGAGCTTGTCGAAGGATTTCCTGATAAGAAGATAATTGTGAGGATTGCGAAGAAATCCTGAACCAACAAGATACCAAGCGCGAGCTTTCCGTGCAAGCTGTTGAGATCTTTTTTATCTGAGAGGAGCTTTACAATAACAATCGTACTTGAGAATGCAAGCGCGATGCCGGTGTAAATCGCTTCTGTCTTACTAAAGCCCAAGAACTGAGTCATGAAGAACCCGACGAAGAAAGTAAAATACATTTGCAGGACACCGGCGATAATTGCTGATTTTCCGATTGACCGAAGCTCTTTCAGCTTTAGCTCCAAACCGAGCATGAAAAGAAGCAACGTAACGCCGAGTTGCCCAAGTGTCCGGAGGGCCTCGTGATTTTCAAAATGATATATCCCTAATGGGCCAAGGAGAATACCTGTGAAGACGTAGGCTAGTATCGCAGGCTGCTTGAAGAGACGAAAGACGATTGAGATAGCTGCAGCAACGCAGATGATGATCGTGATCTCAAGAAAAATAGACTCCACATATCTATCTAATACTAATTTAAACGGCTGTGCAACGGTTGAGTTTTACTCCTCTTTTTTCTCTTTATCAAATATTTCAGGATCGTACCGCTCATAGGGAGATACATGTTCCATTATTGCTTTGATGATATCATCCGGGGGATAGTGTTCACCCTCAAGATTAAATATAAGGCGATGTCGTAAGACGTCAGGTGCATCAGCTTGTATATCTTCAAAAGAAACGTTGAGTCTCCCCTCTGCTAACGCTCGTATTTTTCCTGCGAGTACCATCGCTTGCTCTGCGCGTGGACTTGCTCCTACGCGGACTAACTGCTTAGTAACGTCTGGAACAGGAAGGTAAATTCCATTTGGTCGTGTCGCGTGAGTCAATCGTATAGTATATGCTTGGACGCACTTTGCAATTGGAACCTTGCGTGCTAGACGAGACATTCGTATAATCGTTTCGCCATCGCAGACATTTTCCACTATAGGTATTTGTTCACCAGTTGTACGATTAAGTATTTCCATATCATCTGCCGGTTTTGTATAGTCAACTAATAATTTAAATAAAAATCGGTCCTGCTGTGCTTCGGGTAGCGCATATACTGCATCTTGCTCAAGCGGATTCATAGTAGCAAGTACGAAAAAAGGTCTCGGTAGTAGATGTACAAGATTAGAGTATGTTACTTTTCTTTCCTGCATCGCTTCAAGAAGCGCGCTATGTACTCTTGGATGGCCTCGATTAATTTCATCTGCAAGTAATAAATTTGTAAATATTGGGCCTTCCTGGAACTCTTTTGTTCTTTTCCCGGTATCTCTATCCTCTATAAGAACATCGCATCCAGTTATGTCCGCAGGCATGATATCTGGTGCAAATGAGATTCGCCGAAAAGTTAAGTTAATTGCATCAGCAATTGTATTAACAAGCTGTGTTTTTCCTGTACCAGGCATTCCTTCTATGATTACATGGCCCTCTGCGATAATCGCAATAAGCACTTTTCTTATGACATCCTCATGTCCCACGATGTATTTTCCTATTTCATTTTCCATAGCATGAAATACTCGTCTAAATTCAGGAATCTCCTCGATTTCGGCAAGTGCAGCATACTCTGAATAATCAGATTTATTTATGGGGACTTCAATGTCTGTTCTTCGAAATGTAGGTTTCCATATTTTAGGAGGTTCTATTGTCTCTTGATCGGTTGTTCCAGCTTGATCGAATAAAGTGTCCTTTTCTATTTCTGGAAGAATTCCTGTATACTCTTTTTCAGCATACACACTTTGCCAAGTGTAGCTTCCATCACGTCCGATAAAAGCGTCTTTCGCAAGGCCTCTCGGTTGTCCTTCAGCAGACATAGCTTCTGTTTATGGACAGTTCGACTAGTATTATATGCTCTTTGTGCAAAAGCTGCAATGGGGCAATATTTTGATCACAACTATTCTCTACTCCTCAACGACAATCGTCCCCGTCATATTCGGGTGCAGGCTGCAGTGATACAAATAGGTTCCTGGTGTATCAAATGTAACTTCCCCAGTCTGTCCTCCCTGTATTGTACCTGTATCAAAACTCCCATCATCAGCGGTTGCCGTATGGGAAACAGTATCATTATTGGTGAACATTACAGTCGTTCCTGCTTTCACGGTGATCGTATTTGGAGTAAATGCATAATTCTCTATCGAGACCTCGTCGCTACTTTCATTTTCCATACTCTCTTGCGGAACCGCTGCTTGCTGCTGGTAATTACTGACAAATGGCAGATTGTTATACGTCAATAAAATGAGAAGCATAAGCAAGAATCCTCCACCTACGATTAACAAAAAATGATGATGATGTTCAGCATTGTGGTGAAACGATGCTCTAGTGGATTTCCTTTTCTTTGCTTTAGCCATTACCTATTATAATTTCAGATATTGTCATGCTTGTCAAGAGACAATACGGCTTCTTTTTTAGGGATAGTATGGAACAAATGAGGAGATTTTTGCGTTCTTGCGAAGAGATTCTATCCACGAGTTTACTTTTTCATTTAATTTTTGCTGTCGTAGTTGATCCTTAACCTGCGCGCCTAATACCTTTCTCTCCTGATCCTGTGGCAAAGATTCCTTATTTTTTGCTATATACTCATCAACTTCCTTATCAGCCACTTTAATATCTTTCCCAACAATCTTCTCTATCATCTTCTGTAAACGAATTTGTTCGACTAAATTTTCCTTTGTCATTCCCTGCAACATCAGCGCCTGGTCAAGTGTTTGCCCCTGGCGTTTAATATTCTCCTCAATACGTTTTAATTCTTTATCAATTTCTTCCTGACTGACTGTTACATTCTGCCTTTTTGCCTCCTGAAGAATAAGGTTTTTTGTCACGATTGCATTGAGCGCTTGCTTGCCGCCTTGCCTCTCGAGTTCCCGGATCACGGCGAGTCTACTGATCGGCCGGCCATTTATCGTTACGGCGATAAAAACGCTCCTGAAAAAGTAAAGGGCAAAAACTAACACAATAACACCAACCCCCCAAAGAAGGTAGGACTTTTTCAGACGAACAGGAGAGCTCGTCTTTGCTGTTTTGTCGGCAACAACCACCGAGGATCCTTTAATAGTCTTTCTGATTTTTGTTGTCTTTTCGGCTTTTTTCGCCATTTCGCCTATTATAGCACAAATTCTAGGAAGTGCAAAGAAAAACTTGGTTTACTGTTCCGGTGCGGCTTCGAACGTCACCTTTACTGTCATTTCCTTCCGGCTCCCGTCTTCTTCACGCCAGATCGTCAAGGTTGCTCTGTCACCAACTTTTTTCTTGCTAATAAGAGATGCTAACTCTGATGCACTCGCGCGTACATTTGTCCCGTCAAATTTTGTAATGATATCACCAGGCTTAATGCCTGCATTGTGAGCTGCAGAATCAGGGATGACTGTTTGTACATACGCTCCTTCAGGAAGCTCATTTTGGTCTGAAAGCTCACGCGTTATCATGCGGTAGGCAATACCCAAATACGGTCTATTAAATTGGCCAGTCTCATTGAAATTCTTAAGCGAGTCTTTGACAACATTGATAGGCAAGGCAAAACCAATATTCTCCCCAGATTGGGAAACTGCTGTATTTACACCAATAACTTCTCCTTTGGCATTAAGGAGTGGCCCGCCGCTATTGCCGGGATTGATTGCCGCATCAGTCTGAATAACATTATCCAACTGCTCGACAAATCCTTCATAGATCGATCCGGCAACAATTCCCCGCCCAAGTCCAGATATAACGCCAGTTGTGACCGTGTTGTTAAATTCTCCAAGAGCTGTCCCGATAGCAATAGCAATTTGCCCTACTTGCAGACGTCCTGAGTCACCAAGTGTCAGTGGTTTTAACGCTCGCCTGATATGTTGACCCGAGTTAACCTTCAAAAGTGCAATATCATTGAGAGGGTCGCGGTAAATCCGATCTACGGTATACCGCTTCTCGTCTGTGGTAACGACAGAATATTTATTATTCGGATCCGAAACAACGTGCTTGTTCGTAACAATAATGCCATCTGACGAGACAATAAAGCCTGATCCAATGTTTTGCGACTCACGCGGATTTTGCCTCTGCCGCTGTGAAGGAATGCCAAAAATTGAAAAAGGATCTTCTTCATCAAAAAGACTTGCTTGTTTGGACGTTGCAGCGATAGTTACAACAGACGGTCCAACCTTTTTTACTGTGTCGATGATGACATTTTCTTCTGACGCAATCCGCAACCGATCACCATTTGGAAGAGCTACCTTTCCCTGGGGAATAAAACGATTTGCAAGACTGGCAAGCCCGAGGATAACGATGAGAATAACAATAAGGATAATCAATCGTCGCATACTTATAATAACTCTGCTATGGCTTTCTCAAGTTGCGCGTCGTGGGATTGATCTTTCGCGTCAACTGCAATCTCTATATCCGGTGTGAGACCTTTCTGGTGTACCCATGTATCATTCGGCGTTAACCATTTCGCAACGGTGACATGAAGTCCAGCGCCATCGCCTAAATCTTCCGCCTGCTGAATCGTCCCTTTACCAAATGATGTCTCTCCAACAATGGTAGCACGCTTATGATCACGCATGCTGCCTGCAACAATTTCACTTGCCGATGCCGAGCCTCTATTGATGAGAATCACAAGCGGTACATCATGGAGAAGACCGGTTCGTGATACGTTCAACTTATTTCTGTTTCCCCGACCGTCTTCCTGGATAACGACCGTACCTCGGGGAATAAATTCAGAGGCTATAAAAACCGCGTCAGATAAGTACCCTCCGGGATTATTACGAAGATCAAGAATAATCCCTTTGTAATTGCCCTCTTTTTTTATATCAAGTGCGACAGAGCTTGCGATACCTATCCATTCTTGATTGGTGTTATCGCCAAATTGCGACAGCCTGATGTATGTTACTCTTGCGTCGCCGTTTCCAAGCTTTTTATTATTTACTTCACTAATATCTTTGATCTTTTTTGTCCAGACAACAACACTTTTTACCGTTATCGTGTCACGGACGATTATTATATCGGACAATTTTTCTTCATCTTTATGAACAATTGCCAACGTAACACCTGTTCCTTTTGGCCCCCGTATTTTGTCAATCGCCTGGTTGAGCGTCCAACCAAAGGTAAGTTGCTCGTTCACTTTCATGATCGCGTCTCCCGCTTTAATGCCGGCTTTTTGCGCCGGACTCCCATCAAGTGGCGCAACAACAATAATTTGTTTTCCGCGCATACCAAGCTCTGCCCCAATGCCTTCAAATTTTCCGGCCAAGCCTTGCTTGAAATTGTCGTTTTGTTTGGGCGGCAGATAGACGGTATAGGGGTCTTCCAGGCTCTCAACCAATCCGGTTATTGCCCCATTGAGGAGTTTTTGCGAATCTATGGCGGTTTTATCATAGTACTGCTCCTCAATTTTTGAGAGAACAGTCCAAAAAGGAGCTAGGTCCATGCGGCTTACCGATTCGGGCGGCTCTTTATTTACTACCTCAACATGCGGGGCATAATTCTTCCAGTCCAGTTTGACTTTATTGACGCCAATATAATAACCGATAAACCCCGCAATGATAAGGAGCGCAATTATTCTAAGGTTTTTTTTCATAATGTAAAAAAAGAACTGTTTTTCCTTGCCCATTGAGAAAAACTCGTTTCCCCACCCGTTCTGCAATTTTCTGTACATCTTCTTTCGAAAAAACAACAGCGGTAAGCGGTAAGTCTTTTTCAGTCAGAAAGGCTAAGTCTTCCTCAAGGATCTCTGATGCAATGACGCCGAGTATTCCCATTGCCGAGGCTTTACTTAAAACTTCCCGATTGAAAACACCGCCAATAATGATCTTTCCTATCTGGTCTGCCGTTAAGTCGGCTGCGATAACGTCATCCTCATCACCGCTTTTGCTGCGGGATAAGCCGTTCGCTTTGACCAACTCTCCTTCAACCCCAGGGCCGATGCCGTTTTTTCCGACCAGTCCATTGGAATCGGACCTTATTCGAATTTCCTCATTATTACACAAGATGACAGCACCATCAAGGGGAGAAACAATTGTCTCTTTTGTGTCTGTTCCTCTATTTCCTCCATGCACTCGAATAATAAGTATGCCTTTATCCCGCTCAAAACGAAGGACTGTGCCAGCAGCACCGCTTATGACTTTTTTCTCCCCGAATAACTCCTTTTTCAAAGCAAGTATGTCACCTGGGACAACGCTGTCGCCGGGATTTTTCTTTACCGTCCTGGGAACGTCCCGTACATCGATCCCAAGTTGCGCCGGGAGATCAACCACCTCGTCAGTTTGCTTATTTTTCATAGCTAAAATCTGACCTATGGCAACAGTATCGCCTTTTGTTACTTTTGGGTAAAAACCTGGAGGAAACTTGATAGGCAGGGTAGACATATAAAAAATTTCCAATAAGTACCAATTTCAAATGTCAAATTTTAAATGAAAGTACAAATTGTCTCGCGAAGCGAGATCCTGCTTCGCAGGAGATATTAGAAATTTGAAATTAATCTCTAGAAATGTATGGTATCAGTGCGAGAAAGCGTGCGTTTTTGATGGCGCTCGTCAGATGTCTCTGGTGTCTTGCACAGAGTCCGCTTCGCAATCTCCCGACAATTTTTCCTCTCTCTGTCAGGAAACGCTGCAGCACTGATGTATCAATATATGCCGGTTCTTTTCCATCCGTACAAAAATAGCACTCTTTTGGAACGACAAATTTTCTCCGCATTGGTTTTCTAACTAGCTTCTTCATAACTTATAACTTAGGACTTATAACTTGTGACTTAAAAAGGTATATCCTCCGGGCTGACTGCCTCATCTGAATCAGGTACGGATGCTGCTGGCTGTTCTGCTTTCGTCTCTTTCGCTTGCCCTTCAGGGTGAACCTTCTGGGTGAACCCTGAGTCTGTCGAATGGGTCTCTTCTTTTCTTGCTGCTAGATTCGGATTCCTATCAAGCAAAATCATGTCTTCTATTACAATCTCTGTCCGTGTCCGTTGCTGCCCATCCTGACCGGTCCATGATCTGGTAGCGAGTCTTCCCTCAACATACACTTTGCGCCCTTTCACAAGAAATTGACTACAAAGCTCTGCTAATTTATTCCAAGCAACGATATTATGAAACTCCGACTCTTCGTGCTTTTCGCCTTGATCGGTCGTCCAGTAACGATTGGTTGCAAGTCCAAATGAGCAAACAGCTGTACCGGAAGGCGTGTACCGAAGCTCCGGATCCCGTGTCAAATTACCAATCAACTGAACTCTGTTAAGACTTCGTGCCATATATTTCCTTTCAGAAAAAAATCCTAAATTCTAATTTCTAAATCCTAATAGTTTTGAAATTCGAATTTTAAATTTATTTAGAGTTTATTTTGTTCTTAACAAAAGGTGCCTCAATATATTCTCGTTCGCTCGCAATCTTTTGTCCAACTCTGAGTCCAAGCCTTTTTCTGATTCAAGATGCATTACGTGATAAAAGCCCGCCAATTCTTGTTTTATTTTGTAGGCCATCGGCTTTTGCCCCCACTCTTCTTCTTTTATTCGCACATCCACAAGCTTATGTCTAACGTCATCAAGTAACTTTTTCCGCTGCGCATCGGACAAAGACGTCTTGAGAACTAACACTAAATCATACAGTCTCATAGGTACGCATAATTTTACCAGAGTATGCTTATTCCATCAAGGGGGAATCTCAATGTAACTGTTCACAGTTCCGACACAATATTCTTCGAGTGATCCCGCTCAGCGGGAGAATCGAGCCCACTTCGTCCTTGGGTCAATTTCATGATCCGATCTTGAATTCGATGACATCTCCATCCTGCACAATGTAATCCTTTCCTTCCAGCCTTGCTTTTCCAACTTCACGGGCTTTCTTTCTGCCGCCGAGTGAAACATAATCATCATACGAAATAACCTCTGCTTTGATAAACTTCTTCATAAAATCCGTATGGATTCCACCTGCTGCCTCGACTGCACTGCTTCCTTTTCTGATGGTCCATGCGCGGACTTCTTTCTCGCCTGCTGTAAGAAAACTAATCAGGCCAAGTTGCTCATATGCCTTTTGAATAAGTCGCTCAAGGCCCGATGTGGCAAGCCCTAAGTCTCTAAGATACTCTTTCTGTTCTTCCTCAGACAATGCTGCCAACTCCGCTTCTATCTTTGCACAAATGACAATCATATTTTCCGCTGGCACTACTAATATACTAGTATATTGGTTTATGATGTCTTGCATTTTTTCTTCAGTATAATCTTGCTCTGCAACATTGAGAACGATCAGTTCTGGCTTGTTGGAGAGTAAAAATAAGTCTTTAACAGATTCTTTTTTTTCATTGGTGAGTAAAATATCCCTCGCTGCTTTGCCTTCATTGAGTGATTTATACAATTTCTCAACCGCAGATTTTTTGATAGGATCTGTCTTCACCGCTTTACTTTCTCGCTGTTTTTCAACAGTCTGGAGATCTGCGAGAATGAGTTCTGTCTGGATTGTTTTGTGGTCTTCTTCTGGACTAACGCTTCCCTCACGGACAACATCTAGGTCTTCAAATGCCCGGACAACGTGGGCAATCACACTGACCTCACGGATGTGAGACAAAAATTTATTACCTAAGCCTGCGCCTTCACTTGCTCCCTTAACTAAACCAGCAATATCTACAAACTCTACTGTTGCTGGTTTTATTGGTGGTCTATTCGTCATTCTGGCAACGTCCTGAGCTTGCTTGCCCTCAGCCAGCCGAATGGGTCGAAGGACTTGTCCAGAATCTCCAATCGTCATTGCGAGCGAAGGCGAAGCAATCTCTTCTGCAGTTATTTCTGCCAATTTTTCCAACCGTGGATCGGGAACTGGTATTACGCCAATATTGGGTTCAATCGTCGCAAAAGGATAATTCGCCGCCAACGCCGCTTGCCTCTTCAACAGTGCATTAAACAACGTCGACTTCCCCACATTGGGCAAGCCAACTATCCCAATCTGTAAACTCATTTCCCCATATTTTAGCAGATACTAAACAAAGTGTTTACTCGTTTTATAGCATCAGGGGGTTA
>CAYWEP010000006.1:0-32914 GCA_964457405.1 uncultured Gammaproteobacteria bacterium | reverse complement strand
GATTTAGTGGGCCTGACATTTCAAATGTTAACTCCTCTGGTTCCAAATGAGATAATACGTCCAAAAGATATCGGGCATTAAACGCAATCTCATTCTCCTCCCCTGTCATTTTTGCCTCAACCTCAACTGTATTCTCACCAAGAGAGGGTGTTTGCGAGGAGACAATAATATGTTCTTTCCGGATGGAGAGTTTGATAATATTGGCAGAGTCTCTGGCAAAGATTGAACAAATCTTCACAGCCTTTAATAACTCTTCCCTATCAAATGCCGTTTTTAAAGAAAAATCGTTCGGGATGATTTTTTCAAAGCTTGGGAAATCTGCTTCAATTAGCCTGCCGACAAGCTCTGTCTGTCCTATTTGAAAAAGTATTTGGTTTTTCTCCTTTGAGACAAAAACAGCTATGGTTTCCCCTTCTTCCTTGGCGCTAAGAATCTCACGAAATACACGAGCAGGAACAATCATGCTCACTCCTTCTCCGTTTGTGTCGCTTTTCCGCTTGGTTGCGCTGTGTTTTAATGACAAACGATACCCGTCGGTTGCAACGAGCAGAAAACCGCCTTCTTCTTGCCTGACCAACACTCCTGATAATGCGGGACGAGCCGTATCAACACTTGCGGCAAAAATGACTGATGTGAAATCTTCATGCAGCTCCTTTGTATTAAGTGTTGCCAAAATTTCCCCTTTCTCCTCGTATAGTTTTGGGAATTCGTCTTTGGCGATTGTCTGAAACATGCTTCTTACATGTTTTGTTGAGACTTCAAGCGCTTGGTCTTTTGTTTTGAGCGTTACTTCTCCTGAGGAGAGCGAGTTTACAAGCTCTGTAAACGTCTTTGCAGGAATTGTTGTTGATCCTTCCTCACTTACTTTTGCTGGAAGAAATGTTTGAATACCGATCTCAAGATCGGTACTACTTATCTTTAATGTGTCTTTACTTGTTTCTAAAAGAAAATGAAGTAGTATGGGCAATTGACTTCTTGCGGATATGGCGTGACTGGTAAAAGCAAGTTTTTTCTGCAGATCTAGTATTGAAAGTGAGGCCGTCATACTTTGTATCTTTTTGTTGTTGTAGTAGTGTATAGGGAAAAGTGGAAAAAAGCAAGAGAGCATGCCTGAAAAAGTGTGGATAAGTCGTTGATATCTTTTTGGAAAAGTTACTAATAAGTTTCCAGTTCTATTATCAAAACCCTTTATCTTTTAAACGTTCTAGTTATCCCCAAGATATCCTCAGACACTTTTGCTTTGTCTTTCACAAGGGCTTGTATTTTTTCCACACCATACAAAATCGTTGTGTGATCGCGTCCGCCCAATAGGTTTCCAATCTCAACCAGTGTGAGTCCTAACTCGTTTTTCAAAAGATACATGGCAACTTGTCGCGCCTTGACAAGCGAAGCATCCCGTTTAGGTCCTTTTAGTTGTGTTGGTTTTACATTGTAGAACTCACAAATGCTTTTGATAATGTCTTCTGTGTGGATCGTGCTCTTTCGCTCCTCACGAACCGTCCGAAAACTTTTTTCCGCAAGCTCAAGCGTGATTGGTTCGTTTCCTGTCGTTGCCTCCGTAATAACACGAAGCAATAATCCTTCTAAACTCCTCGCGTCCTCAGCCATACTTGCTAAGTATTTTGCAACTTCTATGGGTAATTCGTGGCTATACTTTTTGGCTTTGATAAGAAGGATTGCGCTTTTTAATTCAAAATCAGGCGGTTCTATGTCAACAGTGAGTCCTCCGGCAAAACGACTCGATAGTCGCTTCTCAATTTTTTTTATTTCATGGGGTGGCCGGTCGGATGAGAGGCAAATTTGCGACCCTTGGTCGATGAGGATGTTAAACGTATGGAATAACTCTTCTTGTACCCGCTCTTTGCCTTCAATAAACTGTATATCGTCAATAAGAAGGGTATAGGCAGAGCGGAATCTCCGTTTCATTTTCCCGGTGTCATTGTTGCGGATTGCCTCAACAACCTCATTGGTAAACTCCTCGCTCGTGATGTAGATGATCTTTTTATCCGGTTGTCTTTGGTACACGTCATTTGCAATAGCGTGCATCAAGTGGGTCTTCCCGACGCCCACCGGACCGTAGATGAAAAAAGGATTATAGGAATGACCGATATTCGAAGCGACCCGTGATGCCGAGACGAAG
The DNA here is from genome assembly GCA_964457405.1 of uncultured Gammaproteobacteria bacterium. Lineage (GTDB taxonomy): Bacteria > Patescibacteriota > Microgenomatia > Levybacterales > UBA12049 > CAYWEP01. The sequence goes on along the minus strand of CAYWEP010000006.1, from coordinate 30,774 downwards.
GCAAGTTGATTGCTTCCTGAAACGGCAAAGTTTTGGAAGGTAAAATCCGCCCGAACTCTGGGTAAATGGCCAACAATTGGTTTTGCGATTTGCTTTTCCTCTTGAGCGAATAATGGACCCACCTTCTTATCGCCTTTCTCCTTGGGCGACTTGGTAATAAAAACAAGCGCTGTACTCTTCCCCGTATGCTCATCAAGCAGCGTTTTGATTTGATCAAAGAAGCGCTTTTGCAACATGTCAACAATCATGATAGAGGGCGCAGCAATGGTTGCAATGTTATCCTCAAACGAGACAAGGGTAGATTTTTTAAAAAGAGTAATGAAGTTTGCGTGCGAAACTTGCGGTTCAATATCTGAGAGTACTTTTTTCCAAAGAGTAGCGGTAGTTTTTTCATCCATACGCACATGAAAGTCAGTAAGATAAATTGCAGTGTAATAATGTGGATAACTGAAGTCAAGCAGCAAAATGGGAAATAGGTTTTGGCATGGAAGCTAGTATGGTAAGAAGGTTTAGGTGAATGGTAAGTTAACTACGCCTTAAAACTATACCTGTGCTAGCAGCTACAACTAAACCAATACCTTTCCGCTTTTACGCCCACCCTTTTTTTCTGCTATAATCATTTCGTGGAGAAATTCATAAAACTTAAAAAAGTCAAACGCAAGAGGAAGCATGGATTTCGCTCCCGCATGAAAACGCATACTGGTAGAAAAGTCCTCAAGCGCCGAATTGCCAAAAAACGAAGTAGGCTTTCTCTGTAACTTCAGTCTTTATGTTAAAACGCGCCTATCGTTTGCCGCTCAGAAAGCCTCTTGTGTCTCCGCAGTCAGCACAAACACCAGTCTACTTTTTTAAAGTCGCGCCAAATACACTCCCCCACAGTCGATTTGGATTCATTATTTCAAAACGGATCGCCGGATCTTCGGTCTTGCGCAACAGAGCAAGAAGGCTTTTTCACGCGTGCATAGCAGGGCGCCTTTCCCGTATAAAGCCAGGATATGACATCTTATTTATAACGAGAAAAGACCCGTTTTCTGACAAAGGAGCGTTTCCCTGTGATATAATTGCAGCAATCCTTAAAAAACAGGGGCTTCTTGCATGAGACAAATCAGTATTTCCCTACTCACGCTTTACCAGGTAATCGTGTCGCCTATTATGAAGCAACTATTGGGTATTCCTCTCATGTGTCGCTATCCGGTTTCTTGTTCTGCATATGCTAAACAATCAATACGGCAATTCGGGCTGATACACGGAGGCGCGCGTGCAATACGCCGCTTTCTTTCCTGTCAACCCTTAGCCAACTATGATCGGAACGATTTTTAATCTCCTTTTTGTTGATCCAGTTACAAACGGTCTTTTAGCCGTCTATCACGTCTTGCTTTTCTTGCACATTCCCTATGCGTTGGGTTTTGCTATTATTGTTCTTACCATTATTATTCGCTTGTTACTTGCGCCGCTTACCGCTTCACAACTTAAGACATCAAAAAAGCTGCAAGATCTTGGGCCAGAACTCGCCAAATTAAAAGAAAAGTACAAAGACGACCAACGCCGACTGCAACAGGAGACAATGCTTCTTTATCGCCAACACGGGGTTAATCCATTGGGGGGCTGCCTCCCCTCAATCCTGCAAATTATTTTGTTTTACGCGCTTTATAGCGTGTTAATGGCATTTGTGAAGCCAAGTGACGCTGAAACACTCAAGCATTTTAATAACGTTTCGTATGTTGACTTTTTAAAGCTTGACAAGCTCGGCGACCCGACGTTTTTTGGGCTGCCGCTTGGCCAGAGCCCATCTCAACTTCTGAGCAGTGTTGGATTTCTGATTCTCCTTGTCCCGATACTGACAGGTCTTTTCCAGCTTATCCAGTCAAAGATGATGTTCACTTCCCCACCGAAGCCTCAAAAAACAGACCAAAAACAACAACCTGATTTTCAGTCAATGATGCAGACGCAGATGATATATTTCATACCCGTGACAATTGCTATTGCGGCGTTTAGTTTTCCGCTCGGCTTATCCCTTTACTGGAATACTTTCTCGCTTTTTGCTATCATACAGCAGTATCGGCTTCAAGGATTAGGAGGATTATCCCCTTGGGTCAATCGTATTACAAAAAAGAAATAACGCATGGTATCCGAAGAACAAAAACCAATTACAGAGGAGGATATAGAGAGTATACGAGAGGTGGCAACTGCGCTTTTTTCGCAGCTTGAAATAGACGGTACATTCGACCTTGTCCCAAAAGATGATGCAGTCGAGTTGCTCCTCGATACAAAAGACACCGGTATTGTCATTGGTTATCATGGCGAGATGCTTGAGGCGCTGCAGCTTGTCGTTTCCCTCCTTGTTGCAAAAAAACTTGACCGTTTTGTCAGAGTAATGATTGAAGTCGGCGACTATCGCAAGCAAAGAAGCGAGTATTTACAAAAACTTGCGCTATCGGCAAAAGAAAAAGCAATTGCAGATGGTGGAGAGCAAGCAATTCATTCGTTAAAATCCTGGGAACGGCGCATTATCCATCTTCTCCTACAAGACGATGCGGAAGTTACCTCAGAGTCGGTCGGCGAGGGGAAAGACCGCGTCCTTGTCGTCAAGCCGCGAAACTAAATTTCTCTCCTGGCTCTACTTTGCAACAATACTGTTTTTTCCAACCCAACTCGGGAAGCATTTTTGGCCTGAGTACGCAGTCGTTTACGGCATACGAGTTGACTACCTCTCCCCCACGATTTACTTTACTGATATTCTTATCCTTCTTCTTTTTGTTTGTTTTATTATTCATTTGTTTTTCAGTAGCAAAAAATCAAAAATCAAAAATCAAAAATCAAAAATTAGCCAAAAGCTTAAAACTTTTCGCTTTTCGCTTGGCTTTGTCCCGCCGCAGCGGGATCCCGCAGTTGCGGTGACTCTTTGCGCTTTGCTCTTTGCGCTTCTTCTCGTTGGTGTTTTTCTTTCAAAGAGTCCGGCGGCGGGATTATATGGGTTTTTAAAACTTCTTGAATTTACTTTCTTTGGCGTCTTTACTGCCTGGTTTCTTACGAAAAATTCTAAAGCATACTCTACGGTTTTGCTTCTCTTTGCCGTCGGGATCATTGGAGAATCGTTTCTTGCTATTGTGCAGTTTCTCAATCAAGGATCAATTGGTGGGATATTCTATTGGTTTGGGGAACGGAGTTTTACCAGTCAGACGCCAGGCATTGCTAACGCCGCAGTTTCTGGAAAACTGGTGCTTCGACCATACGCAACATTTCCTCATCCCAATGTGTTGGCAGGTTACTTGGTGATTGGCATGACATTGATTAGTTTAAAGTGCAAAGCGCAAAGTGCAAAGCTTGAGAAAGCCCTTTACTCCATTGCGCTTATGCTTGGGACGATCGCGCTTTTGTTGACCATGAGCCGCGTCAGTATTGTGGTATTCCTCGTTTGTGTAATCGTTGTATTGTATAAAAAGCTCCCGAAAAAACACAGAGCGTTTGGGATAATCTCTTGCCTTGTTGCTATAATGATTATTTTTCTCCTTCTCCCCCACCGCTCTTTTTCACTGAGTCTGAGCGATGAGTCTATCAGTATTCGCAGGGATTTACTCGTTGCGAGTTTTACGATGTTTTGGGAGCATCCGATTTTTGGTGTGGGGTTAAATAACTTCTTGCTCAGTCTCCCATCGTACTTGTCAAATAAACACAGCGTCTTTTTTCTTCAGCCTGTCCACAATATTTTTTTTCTTTGGTTTTGTCAGACAGGTCTTGCCGGTGCCACTCTGGCAATACTATTTTTCTTTTCGCTTTACAAACAGCTCAGGAGGCACTACATATGGGGAAAATGGCTTCTTGTTTTTAGCCTCATAGCGTTTGGCAGCGTTGACCATTATCTCCTCACATTGCAGCAGGGGAAACTGCTCCTGGCTTTTGTTTTAGGACTTCTGTGGACCGGAAAAAAGTTGTCAGCCCAGGTATGAGTTTAGCTTGTCTTTGCAATCCAGAACAGGAAAAAATTTCCGAAGCAGAAAATACAAAACCGACAGAGTTATAAAATTTATCCGATAAGAAAGAGTAGGCCGTCAACATTCTGTTTTTTTTGAACGATCTGTCATTTTTGTGTACACTATATGTATGTCTGCACCGAAGTTCGTTAGCGCCGAGTCTGAGCAGAAATTGCCAGTGTTGATTATTGACAAACAAGGGCTTTTTGCGTCTCTCTTGGTGAGCGTTTTGGCACATGAGTTTCTACCAGTTACTGTCAGTCAAAAAGAGCCGACAAACGCAGAAAAGACAAGTATTTTTATCCCTTTTCTAGAGCGAGTCCCCCGCATTCCGGATAATAATTTCCCATATATCTTTCTCGTCTATGATAAAGACAAGAAAATGCGCGCAATGCTCCCCCCTCTCATTGCGAAAGCAAATCAGACAAACGCAGTACTTTTTGTTATTCTTTCCTATAGGGACGCAGACGAAAGATTGCTCACAGTGCTTCTGACAAAGACGCCATCTGTCAAAATCATTGTCTATGGTGAGATGTTTGGCAATATGCCTCTTTCCCGCTCTCCATTTGGCTTGCTCCTTGCCCAAGCAGCTTCCGGCCAAGTTATCATCTTTGGCAATGGATTACAAAAACTTTACCCCATCCACACAAGGGATGTTGTCTCGGGGATTCTCGCCTGCGCCTTTGCCGATCACGCAAAAGAACGTTTGTTTTTTCTTTTGCCCAAACACCCGCCAACAGAGCTTTCGGTTGCGAGGCTTCTTCGCAAGATCTATCCGCTTTTGAAAATAGACTTTGGTAAAGGGAAAATAGATGATATAGCACCCCCATTCCATAAAGGAACATATATGTTGCCAGATCCGTATCCTTTGGAGGATCGGTTGCGATTACTTAATCTCCCAATGCCTGGAGAAAAAAAGGGAGAGCCCATCCAAATTGAGACAAAGAAGCGAGAGGCAAAACTCCCCTCGTTTAAGCGCCTTTTGGGCCTTAGTTTTATCTTGACAAGCGTCTTACTTGTTCCTCTGCTTTTCCTCTCAGGAGTTGGCTTTGCAGGCGGCATACTGCTCTCCCAATCGGTGCAAGAACTAGAGCAGGGGAATTTTGCTAAAGCAAAGCAGGCGGTTGGGATTGCTAAGCAAGCTTTCGTACTCGGCGAGACCACAACGCTTCAGCTTTTGCCCGCAGCGACGTATCTCCGGCAGGAGAGATTTATTGAGAATGTGTCGGACACTTTCCATATGGGTATAGTTGCCTCTGACACAACGCAATCAGGCATTGAGGCGTTATCTCTTTTTGAAAATGTCGCAAGCGGCAAAACACAAAATCCAAAACAGGATTTTTATAAAGCGTTGCAAGAGAGTAAAAACGCAATCGTACTACTTCGCCAGCTTGAGGCAGAAAAGCGAATCCCCAAACCCTACGGCCAAAAACTGCAAAAATACGAGCCAATCCTCGCGCTCTTTTTGAGCGTCGCAGATGCGCTGCCTGATTTATTAGGGTTTGACAACGAGAAAATATACCTTGTCTTGTTTCAAAACAACATGGAACTTCGTCCAGGTGGAGGGTTCATCGGCTCTTATGGTCTCTTGACTGTTAAGAACGGCAAAATGCTAACCTTTACGATCCATGACGTGTATGACGCAGACGGGAAACTAAAAGGGCATCTAGAGCCGCCATTTGCTATAAAGCGCCATCTTGGCGCATCGCACTGGTTTTTACGAGACAGCAATATGTCAGCAGATTTCCCAACCAACGCCAAGAAGGCAGCCTATTTTCTAAACCTTGAAACAAACGAAAGAGTAGATGGCGTAATTGGTGTCGATGTATCGTTTGCGCAAACACTGCTTTCGGTTGTTGGACCAATTTCCATTCCTGAATATCAGACAAGCGTTTCATCAGAAAACTTTTTTACTCTCATTGAGACAAAAACAGAAGAAGATTTCTTTCCCGGCTCAACACAAAAGCGAGATATTCTCACAGCTGTATACAAAAGTCTTGAGCAAGCGCTTTTTGTACCCGAAAAAGCGCCGCTTTTGAAGCTGGCTATTGCAACAACCGTTGGCATAGAGCAAAAGCACGTACAATTTGCTTTTTCTGATCCTTATCTTGCGCGGATCTTTAGTATCAATAATTTATCTGGGTCAATTGTGGATGAGCGGGTAGAGAAGGAAGATGTAGTCAATGATTTTCTTCTTGTTAGCGAAACGAACGTCGGCGCAAATAAGGCGAATTACCATATCCAGCGGGCAATTAATACGATGGTTCAGGTGAATGAAGAAGGAAGGGTAGTGGAGACGGTAAAAATATCGTATACCCACACCGGATCGGAAAAGAGCGCATTTAATGGAGATTATAAAAACTACCTCCGTATCTTCGTACCAAAGGGTTCAGTGCTTGACCAGGTCGCAATTGACGGAAAGGCTCTAGCGACTGTTGAAGCGGTCACAGACCCCGCAGTTTATCAAGCAAAGCAATTTCGTGCGCCTGAGGGTCTCGAAATAGAGACGGCTGAAGAGGAGGGAAAGCGGGGGTTTGGGGCATTGCTTGTCGTGCCGTCTGGGTCGCGGAAGACAATTACGCTTACATACCAGCTGGCAAAACAAATCGCGCTTTCGCAACCAGCATTCTCTTATGACCTTCGATTCCTTAAGCAACCGGGAACAAATCATGACCCGTTTACCTTTACTCTTCTTTTTCCAAAAAGCTTCCGGCCGATTGATGTACCGAGTTACTTGCAAAAAGAAGGCGATAGCACGCTTACGTTTTCAAATGTTTTGACAACAGACAAGAATGTGCATGTGGAATTCGCAAAACAGTGAATATTAGTTGAAAGATGATGGGTTAGGAAACCAGTATAGACCAGGGGTAAGGTGAGGAGTCAAAAATACCCTAAGCCTAACCTCCTCACGATACTGGCCTCTTTACCCTTAAACCCTAAACTATTATAGGCAGCGTGTTATAATCTGATCTATGCCCATTCGACTCTCCGCCAGCTGGCGGATCGCTCAGGGCAATAGTCCTTCGACAGGCTCAGGATTTGAGGATGCTGAGTGAAATCGAAGCATGAGTTTATCGAACTATGGATTTTTTCTCGCTTGGGCTTATCATTTTAGGATTGGCGTTATTTGAGGCAATAACAAGTGTTGACAATGCAGTCATTAACGCAGAGGTCCTCTCGACCATGCAGGCAAGAGCGCGGAAGTGGTTCCTTTTCTGGGGGCTATTTTTTGCAGTTTTTGTCATACGTGGGCTTTTGCCCTGGGCGATTGTCTGGGCTTCGCTGCCAAGCCTTGGGCCTATCGGTGCGCTGACCGCGACATTTAGCAGCGATCCCAAAGTCGTTGAGGCAGTTGAGAAAGCAGCGCCTGTACTTCTCATAGGCGGGGGAACGTTTCTTCTTTTTCTTTTTTTCCACTGGTTATTTGCTGAGCCGAAAAACTATGGCTTACGCGGCGAGCGCTTCTTTCACCGTCAATCAGTCTGGTTTTACGCAGTCGTTTCTATACTACTCAGTGCGATTATTTGGTTTGCTCTTAAAACGCATCCTTTAATGGCATTTGGCGCAGTTGTCGGGTCAACAGCCTTTTTTATAACCCACGGCTTTAAGCAAAATGCAGAAGCAGAGGAGAAGCGGCTCATGGAGAAGGGGAGGTCAGATATCAGTAAGATTTTCTATCTTGAAGTCATCGATGCGACATTTTCCATAGACGGCGTTCTTGGCGCTTTTGCCTTTACGCTCTCTGTGCCACTCATTCTTCTGGGCAACGGTATTGGCGCTTTGGTACTTCGACAGGTGACGGTGAGCAATATAGAGCGAATTAAGCGGTATAAATATTTGAAAAATGGCGCAATGTATTCAATTTTGTTTTTAGGAATAATAATGGTTTTGAATAGTTTTAATTTTCATATTCCCGAACTCATAACACCTGTTATCACTTTTGTCACAGTTGCGTATTTCTTCTTCAAGTCAAAAAAAGAAATTACCTCTTCTGAGAAATGAGGTTTTTGGCAGTGGCGAGAATTTGGCTCCTCCTCTCTTTCGTATTTACCGCATGGTAAATGCCGGGGGCAATTGAGGCAAGGACAATAAGCGCTATGATAGGAAGAAGATAGCGATCGACACCGGGTATCGCCTTCCCGAGAAAGTACCCTGTTAAGGGTAGTCCCACAGCCCAGAGAAAGCCGCCGACAACGTTATACGCAAGAAATTTTGTATACTGCATGCTGCCGATGCCTGCGACAACAGGCGCAAAAGTTCTTATAACAGGCATGAAGCGGGCGAGGATGATGGTTTTACCGCCATGCTTCTCATAGAACTTCTGGGCTCGCAGAAGATGGTCTTTATGGAAGAAAATTGAATCTTCCCGGCGAAAAAGCCGTCTCCCGAATTTATGGCCGAGGTAATAACCGGTGCTGTCGCCGCTCACCGCCGCGACAAAAAGGATAAGACAAAGCGGGAAGATGTTAAAGATTCCTTGTGAAGCAAGGATGCCGGCGGTAAAAAGAAGGCTGTCGCCCGGGAGGAAAAAACCAAAAAAGAGACCGGTTTCGGCAAAGACGATGCCAAAAATACCCAAGTACCCGACTGTTTCAATAAGCGCGGCTAAATCGCCATGCATAAAAATTTATTATAGCAGAAGAAAGGGAGGAAGTTATTTTTTTCCAGTGGTTGCTCCAGAGGAGGAGAATGTAATTTTTCCACCGGCGGGGTTTTTGCCTTCCAAACCTCTTCCTCTCCGAGAGTAGTGACTATCAGGTCTATCGCGTCTTATTAAGGGAGTCCTTGTGCCTGCGTCAGTAGGATGGGCATGTTCCATGCCTCCACTTGTACCATGCAGTTGATGTCCTGCGACTTCTGGCGCATTTACAGCTTGAGCAGAGAAACTTTTAATCTCATCAGCACTTGGTCGACCTTCTGGCGTACCTTCTGGCGCGACTCCGTTTCTCTCAGCACGACGCCTCATGATCTCAGCCTGAAATTCCGCAACCTCTTCAGGAGAAAGGCCTTCTCCTGTATCTGGTTTTGATCCATCACTCACGTCATTAGTATGGAAAATTGTTCCTGAAATGTCAACTCCTCCATAGATTACCCGTTCAACAACGCCTACAGTTGGCCCGGTAGGGAGGGGCACATTCCACATTGCGTCAAATGCTTCTGTCTCCCGTTTTGAAGGATAAATAGGAGAAGTTGAGCTGTCGTCTTCGTTTATAGCACCTGCTTCCAATAATGCTTCGTGACTATATCCCATACGCGTACTATACTTTTTTAGCGATAAAATCGCTTGACGCTGAAATAACAATAATCCTGACAGGAAACTGCCAGTTTGAGGCTAGGAGACGAGTTTGGCTGCGCCGAAGATGGGGGAATCTTCGATCTTGATGAATTTCACGTTGTAACTGGGCACTAGCTTCATGACCGTCTCTTTGACAGTGCGGCGGTAACCTAAGGCATTCCAGAAAAGGCTTCCTTCCATGACAAAATCCATATCTTTTTGCTTAAAGGCTGTTATGCCGGCGACGACGCATGCAGTGAGGCTGGCAGATCTAGTAAAGAGCGCTTTGGCTATTTCTGCCTCGTCTGAGCCCGTATTTTCCTGAAGACGATTGAGCTCAAGCGTAGAACTGATAGGAGGATAGGCAAGTCCGTCTCTTTTGAGAATCGTATTGAAGTGCTGGTACAGATACGCTCCAGAGATTTCTTTTTCCAAAAGCGCCATACCAGGTTTGGTAGAATCACGGTCAATCAGTTTTCCTTCTTCAGTTTGGGGAAATTTATCAAAGTTTGCAGCTTCCAAATTGACCAAGTGCGTTTTGTCCAAGAAAAAAGCAAAGTTCATACCCGTGCCGATAATGCCTGCGGCAATTTCTGTGTCTGGGGCGACTTCGGTGAGGCCGGAGAGGAGCAGACAGGCCGTGTCATTGGCTACGGAGACAATAATATCTTTTCCCACCTTTTCTTTTATCCGCTCAGCAATGATTTTACCGAGTATTTTGCCTTCAAGGCCAGAAAAAGTGTTTTCCTTTGAGCCCATGACAAAAATGCCATCCAGGGATCCGTTTTCAAACACAGGCTGAAGCGGATACGCCATATTTAAAGCGACAACTCGAACTGACGGATCAATATCTTCTTCAACGACCTTGAGGAAATCCTCATCTCTATGAAACCGTTTCTGCTCCTTGCTTTCTCGTTTCAAAAGCGTTACACGGCCATTTTTTTTCTGAAGGAGAGCATTCAAATGAATGCTGCCGCCGAAAACTAAGACTTGAAAGATTTCGTTTTCTTTAACAAGAGGCGAGGGGGAAAGCTCATGGATGATAAAGGCAAAGCTTGTCTTTTTGCCTTTCTTTGCATCCTCAAGCTCTTTTTTTAGATTGGCAGTAATGGTTTTTAAGGCAGAAAGATCGTAGGTAGTCATGGAACGATTATAGCAGACATAGTAATCGGTTTCGTTAAGCGTTAGTCGGTTAAGAAGCCGGTATAGTTTATGGTTTCACGTTTAACGTAACCTCCTCACCATACGGGTTTCGTAACTATTTAACCAGCAACGCAAAGCTGAAAGATTCTGGACAAGCCAGAATGACGAAGCTGTTCTTGGCTAGGCGAGCGCCTCAATCCCCGGCAGTGTTCCTTTCTCAATAAATTCAAGCATTGCGCCACCGCCGGTTGAAATGTGGGTGATACGATCATGATGCGGTTTGCCAGCTATAGCAGTAATAGTATCACCACCGCCAAGAAGAGAGGCTGCATGGGTATTTGCGACAATAGCTTCATAGATACTATCTGTGCCTTTTTTATACTCCGGTTTTTCAAAATAGCCCAAAGGGCCGTTCCAGACAATCGTTTTTGCTTGAGAGATCAGGGCTTGAAAATGTTTACGCGTATCAATTCCAATATCAAAGATGGCATCATCAGGAGATAAGCCGTTCACGGGTTTGGTGGTAATGCCAGAATCCTTATCGGCAACAACTACATCAACCGGCAAAACAATCGTATTCTTCTGATGCATCAACAATTTTTCTACCTCAGTTTCTACCTCGTCATTTTCCCAGAGACTCTTGCCGATTTCATACCCTTTTGCCTTAAGAACTGTATTCGCTAGCCCGCCTCCTAGTAACACATGATCGGTAATTGTGGCAAGCTTATCAATTAGCGCTAATTTCGTTGAGATTTTCGCTCCGCCTATGATGGCAATATATGGATGATCGGGATTTTTTACAATATCTTCTATGACAGTCACCTCTTTTTTTAACAATAATCCTGCGTAAGAGGGGAGAAGCGCTGATACGCCGACTACCGATGCGTCTTTTCGATGCGAGACCGAAAACGCGTCGTTTACATAGATATCGGCAAGGCTAGCGAGTTCTTTTGCAAATGCGGGATCGTTTTTCTTTTCGCCAGCAAAAAAGCGGATATTTTCAAGTACGAAAACGGTTTGCTTCGCCTTTTCTATATCCGCCTTTTTAAAGCTATAGACATCCTCAACAAGAGCAACTATAAAGTCTGGCAGGTATGTTTGTAGCCGTTTGCAGACAGGTTTTAAAGACAGCGTTTCATCCCTACCTTTTGGCTTGCCCAAATGAGAGATAAGAACAAGTCTATTGTTGTTTTTGAGAAGGAGCTTGATTGTGGGGAGTGATTGCGTAATGCGCATGTCCTGAGCGATAGTGCCATCATCGGCAAAGGATACGTTATAGTCAACGCGAAGCAGGATTATTTTACCTTGAAGATCAACGTCATCAATTGTTTTCATCGTGTTGCTTTTTTAAACTCCTTCATTTCCCAAGGACTGCCGAAAACAAGCGGTGCAGTATGCGAAAACGAGGTCGGCGTAATCGTGAGAGGATCTTTCCCATCGCTAAGCGATAATCCACCTGCTTGTTCTATGAGCAGTGCGGTAGGACTTACCTCGTAAAGCAGTCGCAGCTTGCCGGTTTTGTGTTTTTTGTCGCTTGGGTAGAGAAAGACGCCCCCTTTAAGAAGCGTCCGGTGCAAATCCGCAACGAGTGTTCCAATATAGCGGCCTTTGTAGGGTGTTTCCCTGTTTTTTAATCCGTCAATGTAGCCTCTTATTGTATCATTCCAGAGAGGAGCATTCCCTTCGTTTGTCGAGTAGATAGTGCCTTTTTCTGGAATCCGAAGGGACGGGTGGGAAAGAAGAAAACTGCCGATTGAGGGATCAAGCGTGAAGCCATTCACGCCAAAGCCGCAGGTATACACAAACATCGTGCTTGAGCCATAGATCACATAGCCTGCGGCAACCTGCTTTTTCCCTGGCTGAAGAGGTGATTCGCCCTTATGATAGATAGAAAAAATCGTTCCGACACTCGCATTGACATCAATATTTGACGAGCCGTCAATCGGGTCAAAAAACACCATATACTTTGCCTTTTTGTCAACATGGATTGGTTTTTCCAATTCCTCTGAGGCGAGCATTGATACGACTCCTGTCGATGAGAGAATATCGATAAACAGCCGGTTACTGTATTCATCGAGCTTTTGCACCTCGTCCTGATACATATTTCTCTTGCCCGATGCGCCAAGAATATCAACTAAACCCGCTCTGCTGATGCGGCTTGCGATAATGCGGGTGGCATAATCAATATGCGTCAAAAGCAGTGTCAGGCTGCCGGTTGCGCCTCTGGCCTTTTTCTCCTCGGCTAAGATAAATTCGATAAGACTTGTCGGTTTAGTAAACATAAAGAAAATTTTTAATTTTCAGTTTTCAATTTTTAATGAATTTTTAAATTTAAATATTTAATTTTCAATGAAAATTTCAAATTTCAAATTGAAAATTGCCTTGAGAGCTATTTACCAATGTACTTCTCGACTACTTTTCTCGTGTCAAACACATTTAGCTTCTCAAACAAGAAGGTAAATTGTTCCTCGAGTCTCTTTCTGATTGGGGCTTTTTCTGCCTCAGTAAGCTCCCACAGCTTTTGCTTGAATGGGCCAAGTGCCTTTTTGCGTGTTTTGTAGACAAATTGTTCATCAGACCATCCTTCTTCTCGCTCTTTTTGACAGTTATCTTTTGTCCATTGATGCATTTCGTTCCGAAGTGGCTTTGGCATTGTTTCATAGACTATATTCTGAAAGCCGGTTGCAAGGTGAATCTCAAGCGCTCCGGCTTTGACAAATTCACCGAATAACTCCTGAGGCAGAGTTGATGCGCCGTGTTGCACTGCGCCACCAAGTCCGTATTTTTCTCGTGCTACATTACCTATATCTTTTAAGACGGAGAAGTCAAGTTTTACATCTGCCATTGTTCCGTCAGGAAGCGGAACGCCACCGTGAGAGGTGCCTGTCTGTACGCTTACCTTGCTGATGCCTGGGCTTTTTACCAAGGGCAGATAGCCATCCATAAACGCGGCGAAGTCAGAAACCGTACTGTTTTTTCCGCCGATATGACCGATCTCACCGCCTATGGCAATAGTAAGGCCCTGCGGTTCGAGATTTCTTATGTGCTTGGTGAGAGTTGCGGTGACTTCGTAATTTGTTTTCTGCTGCTCTGAAAGATCTGCTTTTTCAAGGTCTACCAAAGTTGATGCATCAATGTCTATATTAAAAAACTGAGCGCTTACTGCCTCTGTCGCCAGATCGCGGATTTTCTGGATCTCTTTATCCGCATCTTCCTTAAAACGGTTTTTACTCAGCTGAAAATGGTCGCCTTGGAGAAAAACTCGGCCTTGATAGTCCTCTTTTATAGCCGCTGCAAGGACAGAGACCGCATACTCATCGGGGCGTTGTGCAGCGTACTCCATTTCGGATCGGGCTATTTCAAAAATAATAGGTCCGATCTGATTTTGCTTCATTAAAGAGAAAACAATCCGAGCCGTGTCATATGTCAAAGTCCGGATGTTAATTGCAGGGACGGTAAAGCCTGAGACCTCTTCTTTACCAAAGGCTTGATACAGCGGGAAAATAGAGGCAGGGAATATGTTTTGCTTTCTGGCAATATCACGAATCGCAACTCGCGCGTCTTTCTTTTGTTGCTCGTCTGAAGTAAAGACAGCAGTAAAGATGAGCTGATCTATGGTCATAGATTTGTTTCAGTATAGCACAGGAAACATCAACAGCTTGACGTTTTGCTGCCGAAAAACGGACAGGAGGAACGTTGCTTCAGCGTCATCCTGGTAATCCGCCGAAGGCGGAGCATCCAAGGTCTCTGCATTTGGACGGGATGCGCATTGCTAAAAAGGGAGAAACGCTCTAAAATACACACGTGGATAATTCAATTATCGAGATTACATATCCATTGAGCTTTCGCGAGAAGGATGCAAAAGCTCTGGGTGAACATCTCAGACATCGGCATTCAGTCGACCTCATCGGCATGAAGCGCGTGGGCATAAGTAATTTCCTGCGCTTTTTTCTCTACAGACCGGAAGTTGTCTCAACCTACATCAGTACTGAGCAAGAACACCTGTTTATTCCCGTTGATCTGAATGACCTGGTTGAACGGGAGATCTACCCATTCTGGTCGCTTACCTTAAAACGTATTGTTGACATTGTAAATGTTTCACACCTGCCAGGAGTGAATAAACGGAAAGTTGAACAATTGTTTGAGAGTAGTATCCAGTCGCAGGACCTATTTCTCATGATTGACAGCGTCAGACAGGCACTCATTGAGGCTATGAGCCAAGGCGTCGTCGCAACACTTTTTTTCCTCCGCTTTGACCGGATGCGCGAGGTCGTAACGCCGCAGTTTTTTGATAATTTGCAAGGACTCAAAGACGCAACGCACCAGAAGCTTGCCTATGTATTTACAAGTTTTCGAAGCCTTGATAAATTGTCGCCAACAGCTTTCCCCAAGACCTCACTTTCGGTTTTTTCCCACCAGCTCTACATGAAGCCCGCAAAGCAGGAAGATACGCAAATTATTTATGAGATGTATAAGAAGCGCTACGCGCTTAAGCCATCGAAAGATGTAGAAGCAGAGCTATTTCGATTGGTTGATGGCTATGTACAGTATTTACAACTTGCATTTATTGTTCTCAATGAGAAGAGAACGGCGATTCCCCCAAAAGACGAGTTTTTTCAGGTACTCCTTTCAGACGAGCGGATAGGCTTGCAGTCAGAGGAATTGTGGGAGAGCTTAGAGCGTGAGGAAAAAGACGCACTTTTGAAAGCGAGCAGGGGAGAGAGTCTTTCAGGGGGAATAAAAACCAAAGCTCAATATCTGTGGGATACAGGGTTTATAAAGGAGAAAAATGGCAAGAATGAGCTGTTTAGCCCGCTTTTTGCCGAATTCTTAGGGAAAAAAGACGATACCGATATCCAGTCGGGTTCTTCGGTCCACTTTAGCAAGAAGGAGCATCTGCTCTACACGCTTCTTGAGCAGTATGTTGATCAGATCTGCGAGCGGGAAAAAATCGTCGAGACAGTCTGGCCTGAGTATAGAGAGCTTGGCGTATCAGACTGGGCAATTGATCGGCTAGTTGCGAGGGTCAGGGCAAAGCTAAAACAACAGAAAAGCCAGTACGAGATAGTGACAATAAGAACTCGTGGTTACAAGCTCACTTCCACAAAATCCTAATTCCCGAGTATTCCCCGATATATTCCCGAGTTTGTGCTGAGGCTAAAGCTGTGTTAGAATTAGCTTCGATGGATAAAGTTTATGATCATAAGAAAGTAGAAGAGAGGATATATCAGGGATGGGAAGAGAAGGGGTATTTTCAGCCTGAAGTCCACCCGGATGGGAAACCCTACTGTATTATTCTGCCGCCGCCCAATGCAAATGGCGATCTCCATTTCGGTCACGCAATGTATACTGTTGAAGACATTCTCATCCGCTACCACCGCATGAAGGGGGAAGGAGCGCTCTGGCTTCCTGGCACAGATCACGCGGGCATTGAGACGCAGTTTGTGTTTGAGAAAAAACTCCAGATTGAGGGTAAGTCACGGCTTGATTATGACCAAGAGACGCTCTACCAGATGATCTGGGAGTATGTCGAGCAGAATAAGGGAAGAATACAGAATCAACTGCGGAAACTTGGATTTTCGCTCGATTGGACGCGGGAAAAATACACGCTTGATCCTGATATTGTAAAACTTGTTTATAAGACGTTTAAAAGAATGCATGATGACGGATTGATTTACAGAGACTATCGTTTAGTCAATTACTGTACAAAAGACGGGACATCATTTTCGGACCTTGAGGTCGTATACGAAGAACGGAAAAGCCCGCTTTACTACATAAAGTATGGACCATTAGTCCTTGCGACTACACGTCCTGAAACAAAATTCGGTGATACCGGTGTTGCTGTGAACCCCAATGATAAACGGTATCAGCAATATATTGGCAAAGAAATAGAGATTGAGACAGTGTTGGGAAAGGCAAAAATCAAGGTTGTTGCGGATGAGTCTTCGGATCCTGAGTTTGGAACCGGCGTGGTCAAAATCACCCCTGCGCATGATTTTAATGACTTTGAGGTCGGGAGAAGACATAGTTTGCCTTTGAAACAAGTAATTGGTTTTGATGGGAAACTCAATGAACACGCTGGTAAGTTTGCTGGGCTTTCTATCAAAAAGGCGCGCGAAGCAGTAGTTGCGGAGATGGAGAAAAAGGGGCTCATTGAAAAAATAGACACTGACTATACACATAGGATTGGCCTCTGCTATAAGTGTAAAACCGCTCTTGAGCCATTGCCGAGGGAGCAGTGGTTTATAAAGGTAAAACCTTTGGCGGACAAGGCAATAAAGGCAGTGAAAGATGGAGAAATTCGAATCTTCCCAAAAAACTTTGAAAGTCCGTATTTCCAATGGCTTGAAAATCTTCGCGACTGGAATATCTCACGACAAATTATCTGGGGGATACGTATACCCGCTTGGCGAAATATTCATACTGGCGAGTGGGTTGTTACCGAGGGTGAGACTCCAGATGGAAATGATTATGAACAAGATATGGATACATTTGATACTTGGTTTTCGTCGGGTCAGTGGTCCTTTGTGACACTGAAAACTGCAAAACCAGGAGATTATGAAAAATTTTACCCGACATCTGTCATGGAGACAGCGTATGATATTTTGCGAGCATGGGTAGCGAGAATGATTATGCTGGGGTTGTATGCGACAGGAGATGTGCCATTTAAAGATGTGTTGTTTCATGGCATTGTCAACGATCCATATGGAAAGAAGATGAGCAAATCCAAGGGAAATGTCATCAACCCTTTGGAACTTATTGACCAATACGGTGCCGATGCTGTTCGCTTTGCCCTCATTTATGGTAACGCGACGGGGAACGATCAGAGCCTTTCATACTCAAAGCTTGATGGAGCGAGGAAATTTACCAATAAGCTGTGGAATATAGCCCGTTTCATTCAGATGAAACGGGAAGCACGAAATCCGAAATCCGAAATCCGAAACAATGGAACAATGGAACAATGGAACAATATTGCCGAGAATGATATTGATAAGGAATGGGTGGAGAAAACAAATAGCTTGGTAGACGAGGTTACGAAATACCTGGATAATTATCAATTTAACCTTGCAGCTGAGAGGTTGTATGAGTTTGCTTGGCACGAGTTTGCAGACATCTATATAGAAGACGTAAAAAACCGTCTCGATGAGAACGCATACGTAATACTTACTACTTTATACGTACTACTATTGAAGCTTCTACATCCCTTTATGCCATTCATCACAGAGGAAATCTATCAAAAAATGCCGGGACACGGTGAGTCGATTATGATTGAGCAGTGGCCCTCCTAGCTTTTTGGCTGAGCTTGCTTTTTCTATGCCTCATTTACTACAATATTTTCGCTTCTATAAAACGTTTATGCCGAAATCCAAAAAACCGGTAAAAAAATCCGCCTTTCAATTCCCGAATATTTCCCGAAGTATTACCGAACTCCCGGGATTTTCTTTCCTTTCCATGCTTGATCGATGGGTGATAGTCGGATTTATCTCAGGGATTCTACTCATGGGCATTATTATTACTGGGGTAAATCTTTGGCAAAATAGCGAGGCGCTCGTAAAGCTTAGGCAAGAACGCGCACGGTACCTGCAGGAAATTGCATACTGGAAGAGGGTAGTTGACCAGTATGAGGGATATAGGGATGGGTATTTTAAGCTTGCGCTCCTGACGTATCAGCTTGGCGAAAAAGCACTGGCTCGGTCGTATCTACAAAAAGCAATGGAGCTTGATCCGAATTTTGTAGAAGGGAAAGCGTTCGCGCAAAAATTGGGAGGCTAGCGTTATTGCTTCTCGTCTTCAGAAGGTTTTTCGCCCTTTGCTTGCCCTGAGTTCGTCGAATGGGTCTCGTTTGTCCCCTCAGTCTCCTTTGTCTCTTTCGAATCCTCTCCGCCTTCTTCTTTCGCCTCACCCTCTTCGCCCTCTGCTGCAGCTTCACCTTCGGCAGCCTCCGCACCTTCCTCAGCTACAACCTCTTCAGGCTCTTCTTGCACCGGCTCGTCAATCTTAACGACTATCTGCCCCGGATCAGTCAGTACTGTGACTCCTTGCGGGATTTGGAGCTGTTCAATTGTGATCTGGTCGCCAATTGTGGCAAGATTGGTCACCTCAACGGTAATGTTCTCCGGAAGGTCATTTGGCAGCGCTTCAACCTCAACTTCTGAAAGCTGCTGGAGAAGAATACCTATCTTATCGGTCACTGCTTTTGCTTCACCGGTTACCTCAACGGGAACCATGGCTTTTACTTTCTCTTTGAGGTTGACTTGGTAAAAATCAGCATGAAGCGGCATATGGGATGGGTACTGCAGTTGCAGGTTCTTAACAAGGACTGGTCGAGTCTCGCCGTTAACTTGTAGGTCAATAAGACCTGTTTCTCCAACTTCTTTAAATATAGCTTGAAACTCCTTAAGGTTGACTTGAATTGCAACAGACTTGAGGTCTTTGCCATAGACATTTGCCGGTAAAAACCCCTCTTTGCGAAGTTTTTTGACTTTCTTGCCGGTTATTTGCCGCGCGTCTGCTTTCAAAACAGCGTGTTTCATAGAGGACATTATACCACAAACTGTGGGGAAAATTGTTTCATTGTTAGATTGTTAAATTGTTTCCCTCCCATAGCAATTTAGCAATGGTATAATCGATTCGTTATGCGAATACTTGGGATAGACCCTGGTATTGGGAGAACGGGGTGGGGAGCGATAGAAGTTCAAAAATTAGCCCTTCGACGCCGCTCAGGGCAAGAGTTAAAGGCGCAAAGCTATGGGTGTGTTGAGACACTCTTAAAAGACTCTTTAGAGCAACGATTGGTTCAACTGTACGAAGAGATTAACAAAATTATAAACGAGTATAAGCCTGATGAGTTGGCAATTGAGGAGTTGTTTTTTAATACCAATGCCAAAACAGCGTTTATTGTCGGGCAGGCGCGGGGAGTTGTGCTTCTGGCTGCAGCGCAAAAAAACCTGCCGGTTACTGTGTATACGCCTCTTCAAGTGAAGATTGCGGTAACAGGATACGGCCGGGCAGAAAAAAGGCAGGTTGAGAAGATGGTCATGACGCTGCTCTCGCTTTCCAAAAAACCAAAATACGATGATACATCCGACGCTCTCGCAGTCGCGCTTACCCACGCATATTCACGAAAGTATCCGAAGATAACAAGTTAACGCTCGTAAGCTTCCTAATCAGTTGTAAGCATATTGACAAAATGTAAGAAATAATGTATAAGTTACTTACTATGCCGACAGCAATACTCTCCTCAAAAGGACAAATAACTCTTCCGAAAGATCTTAGAGAAGCAGCGAAGTTGAAAAAAGGAGACAGGCTGAGCTTTAGCAGGCTGGCCAAGGATCTCTACCTTGTCAAGCCGCTTAAAAAGAGCTTTCTTGATTTCGGTGGTACAGTTGCGCCGAAAAAAATGCCCGAAGACTTCAATGCCGTTCGAAAAACAGTAATGAGACATGTAGCTGAAGAAGCTGCAGAAAAATGATGCGGTACTTCGTTGATACAAATATCATCTTACGCTTTCTTACACGAGACGACGCCCTGCAATATCAGGCATGCAAGAAGCTCCTGGAAAAAGCACATGCCGGAAAAATAAAACTTATTACATCAGCGATTGTCATTTTTGAAGTGCTTTGGACGCTGCAGTCCTATTATAATGAGCAAAAAGAGCAAATCGTAGAAAAGATTACGAGCTTGCTTGATTTTCCGAATCTGGAGGTCGAAAATAAAGAGATCTTTCACGAAGCGCTAGCGATTTGGCAGCAAGAAAACGTCAGTTTTAATGACGTTTTTAACTATGTATGGATGCAGAGAAAGGCCATCAAGGAAATATATTCTTTTGACAAGGATTTTGACAAACTTCCGCTCGTTTCGCGCTTGCTTCCATAAAAGGAAGGAAAGCTTATTCTCTCGCATTTTGGCAAGGAATACAGACAGTACATGCGCCGCTCCAAAATACTCATCCCTTTTGCCTGGTAGTAGTGGAGATCAGCTTTTTCCGAGACCCCTTGACAAGTAATATCAACCATAGTATATTATAGGTCTTAAAATTGCTATGACAGGAGAACGACAACCAATTGCTATAGTTGCCAAACCAGCAATTCAGCCAGAAGTTTTGGATGCAACAAGAGAACGTTTTCAGAAAGTTATTCCAGCAGAACATCGTGCAGCATTAGTCAGGGTACTGGGAGGGGATACTGCTGAGGCAGAAAGACAGATGCATGAACTCGCCATTATGGTAGCTGGATTTCAGACTGGAATCAGGTCAATGCCAAGCGCGGAGCATTTTTTGAGTACATCATATGCTGGTGACGCAGTGCGTATAGGACTTGCGGCAGAAGGCTTGCGAGGTTTGATTGCTCTTGATTTGGTAGCGCTGCGCGAGCGTGAAGCAAGAGGTGAAATAACGGAAGCAGGATTTCAAAATCTCTTGGCACGGAAAATTAATAGGATTGCTTTATATGTGGAGAGTGAAGAGGGAACACGAGGACATGAAAAACTTGCTACTGCACTTGATCAGTTAAGCGATGCAGAGCAAACGATTCTTTTTCTTTCCATGAGTACTCATATGAAAGTCAAAATGGATTATCCTGATAGAGAACAATGCGATGAAGAACAAATGGCTAAATATTTTCATGATGCGATTTACGGAAAACACGGCATCTTTGAAGAAGAAGGTGAGCTCAAAAGAGCTGCAAGTGGCGAAGAGATTCTAGACAGAGTAAGCATTCTCATAGATACGTGTTATGAACGCTTGGGTTCCAACTTTAATGCACGTGGAATTTTTACACGACTCTTAAGACCTCCGTATCGCCAAGAAACACTGAGAAGAATTATAGAAGCTGCATATTTTGCAGGGAAGCTTGATTTATTAGAATCTATATTGCAGGATCATCCAGATACAGCTTTATATGCACGTCGCTGTAGAGAGTATCTTGACGGAGAAAGGGTGATGAAGGTGCCGATATGGATGAAAGATTCAGAAGACCGACCGCACCGGAGACAGGATTAGCAATTCCAGAGCCGTCTCTTAAAGATAGGCTCCAATTGACACCTGCACAACTACGTATCGTTCAAGAACGAGTTCCGCAATACATGCGCAACAATCACTTGCCCTTTAATCGGCAAACTGTTCTAGCAGCAGAAGCGATTATTGGTATAGATGCGATGCAGCGTGCGATGCTTCATCGAGGAATACCAGCATTGCAACCTGAGCACGATGTCAGAAGTCTTATCAGAGAAGGTTTGGAGTTTCGCGAAGGCATTCGTATGCAAGCAAAAGCAGCGCTTGAGGGTATAACAGATACCATCTCCTGCTTACCAGACCCGCTTATCGGACCTTTTGCTTATGACAATCTGACAGCGCGATCAGCTCTAGGACAAGTAAAACAGTTCGCACGAACACCAAATATAAGTGACGCTGAAAGCATTGTCGAAACACATGTATTTCGCAGTCGCGCACTGCCACAACTTGCTCAAGTTGCAATAGATGCTGTCCCACATGAGGTATTTTCTGATGCATCTCTGGAGAACTTCTCAACGCCTGAGGATCAAGCAAAACTTGTTCGCAATATGCTAACATCCCTTATTTTTAGAAAAAATGCGGTACCTGTCATCGCCATTGAAGAACTACGAGGATTTGTTGAGAGCGGAAAAAGTGTTCAAGATCTCTTGCAAGATAACGATGTCATTTCCTACGTTATTGAGCATTTGCCACAAGAAGGTAGGTTATCAGAATCCATATATAAAAAATACCTCGTAGATTTGATTGTTCAAGCACATATAGCCTTTTCAAATTTCAAACCACCGCAGGCAGAGGAAGATGCTTTAACACACGAACGGATCGTATTTGAGAGGGATTATCTATACCGTCGTTTCAATAATGTACTCCTCTTACTCCATCCTGCGCTTGAAGAACGTACAATTATCACTCATCCAGAGAGAGCTCTGGCAAATGATTATTCATTATGGCGAGCTGATTTATCAGTAGTCCTTCATGGAAAAAGGATTCCTACGGCTGATGCTTTATTCCGTGCAGAAAGGCATATGAGAGCTAAAGGATATGATGCTAGTAGGTTTGAGGGGGCACAAAGAGCATGGCGAATCTATCGCAAAACACGAAGTAGGGAAGCAAAACGCACAACTCATCTGCATCAAAGAACTGCACATTATAGAGAAGAGTTAGTGAATATTGAGTCAGGGGAGGGGATATTGCCTAGCCTTGCTTTTATGCTGACGAAAGCCTGGAAAAGTGAGAAATATGACCAAAGGCAACAGGCACTCCGCGAATTTGAATCTCATATACATCGCATTCAAAGTGGGAGAGAGGCACGGTTGCAGCTTGAAGAATATCTATCTCAATTAGCATTGATCCCCGAAGATCAAAGAGGAGCACTTCCAGTACCGGAGCTTTTGCGAAATCAAATACTTGTAAGGGATAAATCAATGAGGACCAGAGCGGAAAAAACAGGCAGTACGCTTATAAGCATGGCTTTTCAGCTCGCAAGCGAATCTGCATTTCCGCCATCATTGCCCGAGGATACAACACAGCAAGCTTTTTCTGATTTGTCAGCAGAGCAAATCCAGATGAAAATTGATGCCACCAGACAACAGAGAGAAGAGTTACAGAAATCAAATACACCTTTGCCTGAGGAGGCAAAACAGTATACATACAAAGATATGATGGCGTATATTGGTCGATATCGCGATACGCTTGACGCTCGCATGCGTGCACCAAAAAAGAAAGATGATAAGACAGCAGGAAAGACAGACGATCGAATAGTAAAAGGTGATCGCAGTAGACGGGGACAGCTTGAATTTCTGAGAAAAAAATTAAGTGAGATGAGCAGCGAAGAAAAGTCCGAAGAAGACATGCAGCGTCTCTTTTATCTTCATGAATTACAACATCAAATAGCTGTCCTGCAGCTCTATCAGGAAGCAGAGGCAAAACACAGATACTCACAATCATCTTCTGAAGTTCCTGATACATTATCATGGGAAGAAATAAAGCCCTGGCTACAAACGACGGAAATAGCAACAATCCCTTTTGAACAGTATTCCCTAGATGCATTACGTCAACTATGGCCAAATTTAGATCAGTACTTTCATCATGCAAAAGAGCAGAGTATATCATGGCCAGAGCAAATTCCAGAAAAAGATGCATTTGAAAGATGGGTACATGACGCATTAGAAGATGCGCGTGTATCTATAAAAACCTATGAAAGTCGAGGAAAACGACATAATCGTAATTATCGCTATGCAAGACATAAGGCAGATGTACTCACGGCTGTATTGCCTATCGTTGATAATCCACTATTTCCGATTAGAGAAGGAGAAGGCTTGTTATCTGTCCGTTATTGGAGAGCATTTAAAACACGCCTGCAATTAATCAAATCACTCCTATCTATTGAGCAGGCATCAGATTTCTATAGAAGAGCCGATGCTGACTTGCAAAGAATTGCTCATCAAGTGTATGTTAGGTATTTGCATCGAAAAATACAGCAAAACGCAGATGAGATAAACATGTTACAAACTAATCCGCCGTCAGAAGTTAACTTGCTAAGGAAAATGCAAGCACTGAATCTTGTAAAAGGCGAAGCTTACGCAGAAAAGAGTGTGTTATAATTTTCCCACGCGTATGATCGGGATGTTGTGTGGGATAGTGGGGCTGCGAGATATAAACTTCATTATTGTTGATGTGCAGGGAGTTGGCTACAAAGTGCTTCTTTCGCAAAAAGCCCTCGGTCAAATTCAAGCAGTTGGAGATCCTATACAATTATATACCTATACCCATGTCCGCGAAGACGTATTGGAGCTATATGGCTTTTTCGAGATTGAAGACCTGAAATTATTCGAGCGCCTCATTGCCGTATCAGGCGTCGGGTGCAAGTCAGCTTTGGGGATATTCTCAATCGGCGAGAGAGAGGAGATCATCAACGCGATTTTGAAAAATGACGTTGCATTCTTCACGTCCGCACCCCGCCTTGGCAAGAAAAATGCCCAGAAAATCATTATAGAGCTGAAGAGCAAGCTCGGCGATACGACAGATTTTGATTTAGGAGCAGAAGAGAGTAAGGATGCTGATGAGGTGATCCAAGCGCTCAAAGGTTTTGGCTTTACCCATCGTGAAGCACAAGATGCCTTGCGATCTCTCAAAGGAGAGAGTGAGACAACGGCGGAGAAGATACGGTTGGCGTTAAAGTATCTTGGGAAATAGGTCACCTAAGGCACCTAGGTTACTTAAGGAACTTATGAACAAAACGAAGCAACTACCAGAAGAAAACATTGAAGAACAAACTCCAGAAGAGGAGGTTTTATTTACTTCTCTCCGTGCGGGGTCTTGGGATGAATTTTTGGGACAAGAGGCGGTTAAGGCATCGCTTCAAATTGCTATTGAGGCAGCGAAGAAGCGGGGAGAGGCGCTGGAGCATGTGTTGCTGTATGGACCGCCAGGGCTTGGGAAGACCACGCTCTCTCATATTATTGCTCGGGAGATGGGGAGTAATATTCGTATCACATCTGGTCCTGCAATTGAGCGATCAGGCGATGTCGCGTCAATTCTGACAAATTTGGAAAAAGGCGACATCCTTTTTATTGACGAGATTCATAGGCTCAATAAAGTCGTTGAAGAGATGCTGTATCCTGCAATGGAGGACTACGCTTTAGATATCATTATTGGTAAAGGACCGTCAGCGAGGACAGTGCGGCTTGATCTTCCGCAATTCACGATTGTCGGCGCAACGACTCGTATCGGGCTTTTAACTGGGCCGCTTCGGGATCGCTTCGGCGTTGTGCACCGGCTTAATTTTTATGATCCATCCGAGCTTTCGGGTATTATCAAGGCTGCAGCGGAGAAATTGCAGATGCCGATTGATGAGGAGAGTATTCATGAAGTGGCTGTCCGTGCGCGTGGGACTCCGAGGATTGGGCTGAAACTTCTCAAGCGCGCGAGGGATTTTGCCCAGGTGAGAGGAGGAGGTAAAATTATCAAGAAGCTAACGCATGAAGCGCTTAGGATTGCTGGGGTAGATAGCCTGGGACTTGACATCCTTGATGTGCGATTTCTGCGTGCGCTTATTGAGAAGCACCATGGCGGGCCGGTAGGGGTTGAGACTTTGGCCTCAACTATTTCTGAGGATATCGGGACGCTTGAGGATGTGACAGAGCCTTTTTTGCTGCAGATCGGATTCCTGAAACGAACACCGCGCGGGCGAGTGGCGACCAAGAGGGCATATGAACATATTGGCCATCCGTATCCCCACGAGGATAGTAAATCCCAGCAGCAGAAGTTAATCTAATTTTCCTTAATACCCCAAATGAAATATTTGTTGGAAAAAAGGCGTTGTTGTGATGAGCATTTGTAGAAGGAGGGTAACCAAAACGCCAATCAGTAAAAGTTTATTTACGCGGAAGATTGATTGTCCTCGAATGACAAACGCCAAGACCATATGCGAAAGAACGAGTAAATTAAAAATAATAGTTCGCGCATGCACTTCGGAAAGCGACTGCAATAAATATATGTAGGTAAAAAGAAGCAACATTGTTATCCCAAAACCAATCGTGAGAATAACAATCATGCGATTACCCGTGAGAATGGGGAGTTTGGGGTTTCGAGGCTGTTCGTGGATAAGTTTGGGATTCTTATTGTCTGTTGCAAGTGCTAGAGCCGGAAGCCCATCAGTTGCTAGATTAATCCAGAGAATTTGCGTTGGTAGGAGGGGTGGGGGAAGACCTGCGATTGCTGAGAAAAAGACAATCGCGATCTCAGAAAGGTTACCGGCAAGAAGATAGGTTATCGCTTTGACAATATTTTGATAAATAACGCGTCCTTCTTCAACCGCTTTTATAAGTGTTGCGAAATTGTCATCTGAAAGAACAATATCTGCTGCTTCTTTAGCAACATCTGTTCCCGATTCGCCCATAGCAACGCCTACATCGGCTTTTTTCAAAGCGAGTGCATCATTGACGCCATCTCCTGTAACACCGACAACATAGCCAAGTTGTCGAAGAAGCGTTGTCAGTCGTAGTTTATCTTCCGGTTTGGTACGGGCAAAAATAGTTGTCTTAGCGATAAGACGAGCAAGTTCTTCATCGGAAATCTTCTCTAAATCTTCGCCTGTTAAGACATCTTCATCTTTTTCCACAAGTCCTATCTCCTTGGCAATTGCGAGCGCAGTGAGTTCATTGTCACCTGTAACCATAATGGTTTTGATCCCTGCGTTTTTTGCTTGACGGATTGCTTGCGCAACCTCGGGTCTAGGCGGGTCATAGATGCCGACAATACCGACAAAGTGGAGTCCCTGTTCAAGCTCCTGTCGATTCCTGCGGTGCGCATCATTATCAATCTTTTTCCCAAATGCAATCACACGCAGTCCTTCTTTGGCAAAAGATTCATACGTTGAACGTACTTGTTGCTCTTCGTGCGTTGAGGTCATGCTTGCGGCGAGGATTGCCTCCGGCGCGCCGCGGACAAAGACGTGCTTTTTACCGTTTTTCTCCCACACTGTCGTGATCATTTTCGATTTGGCGTCAAAGACGTGTTCATCAACAATCGTTCCGGTTCTCACATCGTCTTGGATTGTCGGATTACGTTGTTTGGCAAAAAGGAGAAGCGCACCGTCTGTTTTATCGCCAATAGTATCAAAGCTTGCAGCATCCGTTTTTTGTACAAGTGATGCGGTATTACCAAGCACGCAGGCGGAGAGCATATCGCTGAGGCTGTCTTTGTTTTCAGACCAGACTTTTTTTACCCGCATGAGGTTTTGCGTGAGGGTGCCTGTCTTATCAACGAGGATTATTTGTACTGCGCCGAGCGTCTCAACTGAAGGCATTTTCCGAACGATTGCTTTTTGATGCGCCATTCGGTTTGTACCGATGGCAAGGGCAATAGTGATGACAGCGGGTAAGCCTTCGGGAATTGCTGCAACCGCGATACTGACTGCGACAAGCGCGACAGGGAAGAGGTTTTGGCCTTGCCAAAGGCCAAGGGGAATAAGAAGGAGAGCGATAAAAAGCGCAAGAAGCGATAGTATTTTTCCTAAAACCGAGAGTTGCTTTTGCAGTGGTGTTTGCTCAGGTTCTATGCTGGTAAGCGTGTTGGCGATTTGGCCAAAGCGGGTATGCATACCTGTTTTTTCAACCCGCATTTTCCCTTTCCCGCGGGTTATGAGTGTTCCAAGAAATATTTCGTCTCCATTTTGTTTGGCAACAGGGAGTGATTCGCCTGTCAACAAAGACTCGTCGACCTCGACATGATGGGCATTAACCAGTCTGCAATCGGCAGCAACTCGATCGCCTTCGGTGAAAACGATAAGGTCGCCGGGGACCACGTCCAAAGTTGCTATTTCCTGTTCTCTGCCGTCGCGTAACACCCGGACAACGGTTGTTGTGTAGGATTTAAGCCTTTCCAAGGCTTTCTCAGCTTTATATTCCTGGAAAAATCCAAATAGTCCATTGCCAAGAATAATGGTTAGGATAAATACGGCGTCAATAACGTCGTGGATGAGGTAGGCAAAAAGCGCCGCCAGGACCAAAATTCCGTTTATGAAGGTCGGGAATTGCGAGAAAAAGAGCCTCAGGCCGGAAAAAGACCGTTTCACAACGATCTCATTTTTTCCAACCTGTCGTGTTAGCTCATGCGCCTGAGCTTCGGTGAGACCAACTTCCATGGACCATTTTATTCTACCATTCTTATTGGCAGTGTGTTTGGTATTGCTTGGTAATTATTTCGGCTGCAGGATGTTGTTGCTGTGTGTGGTAGGTACTAAGGTTATAAAGAACCGGGCAATTTTTGGGATCTATTGCGAGAATATCCTGATAGATTTGGATTTCAGCGCTCATCCAGCCGACGGTATTGAAGAAATGCGCAAGCTGCAAAAGGGAGCTCTGTTTTTGTTTGTCAAAGTGGCTTACTTTTGGCGCTTCTTTATTCTGTCCGAAGCGTTCAATAAGGGATTTGTTTTCTTCATTTTTTCTGACGAGTATGACGACCGTATCGTCTAGGTAAACCATCCGCCATTGTGGAGTATTGACGATATATCTGAGAAACGCTGCTGCCCATGGCGTCTGGTCTGTGTGGGAGAAAAAGATTGTGTTAAAATGATATTTCTCATCTTGTTTGGCAAAAACAGCCTCGTCTTGCTGCATGGGAATATAGATATTTTGAAAAAACTCTTTCGGGTAACCTTCCGGCCTTCCGTCAACGAAAACACGTTCTCTCGGGTAGAGACGGTATAAGAGGTAACTGCCGATATCAAAGTTATTAAAAATCGGTCCTTTGAGCCTGTGCTGTTCAAAAAAATCTACGCCTTTTCGTGCACCCACTATCTCGTGTCCCCCGACACCCTTTTTTGCGACAATCGTTTTGATCTGCAAAAGCAGCATGCTGACAATGAGAATACCTGCGATTATCCCCAAATGCTTGCTTAAGACGATTCTTGTTCTGAGCCTCTCCTGCAACAGGGAGAGGCTATGGACAAAGGGAAGAAATGTAGCAAAGAAAAACAAGGGAAAGTTGCGGACAGCAGAAAGCGCAATCGCAGTGAACGCGATTGCAAGCAGCCAGTCAATAAGCCTTGATTTTTTAATCGTTAGGAGAAGAAGAAAAAAAAGAAGCGGGACTGTGATAGTAAAATGGGGAAATGATAATCTTTGAAAGCCAAGCGATTGCAGAAGAAACATAGTTTGATTCTCCTCAATGGTGTATCCGTAGTTTTCAAATACCCAAAAAGGGTAGAGTGCTCCGGCAATACCGTTTGGATTAAGGAAAGTACTGATACCTGCTGCCGCCAGGACAAAAGCGAGTACAAAAACGGGTTTTGACAAGAGGCGTTTCCGGTTTGTGACGAGTGTGTCAAGCAGGAAAAGCCCTATGAGGAATAATCCGACAGGAAAATAAATGTGCAGATTTACCCACAGTAACTCAAGAGGGATAAGAAGGTATATGAGGTTGGTAAATCTATCTCTGCAGCGATAGAGTATTGTGATGAAGAGTGCGGTCAAGAGAAAACTAAAGATCTCAGGGCGAAGATCGGTGCGTTCAAATAAAATAGGGAAATAAAGGACGGATGCTGCCATAATGAGCTGGATATTTTTTATCTGGCGTTGCCCTGTAGAGACGAGCAGTCCATACGCCATAAGCATGCACATTGTCATAATAAGCAACAGCCCGGCTAATCCAATCGTCTGAAAAAAAATAAAAAAGAGCACTTCCGAAAGATAGTGCGAATTTATAAAAGGGAAGTCAGGATAGGTGTAGGAAAAAAGATTGGTTTTTGGTATTTGCCCAGTCTCAAGGATCATTTTCCCGACCAGAAAATGCCTTCCCAAGTCCTGCGTGATTGCGGTTACGGGGTGGAAATATGCGACAAACAAAAGGCAAAACGCTAAAAAGAGGAGCAAGGCGTCAATGGGGTTTATTCTAAAAAGCATGCGTTTTTCTTATTTTCGTTTCTGGTAAAAATCCACGGTGTTTTTTGCGATCCGAGCAATCGTTTCTTTGGTTTTTGCTTCATCTTTCCCAATATCTGATGTAAGAACACCCAGGAAAAGAATATCATCGCCAGTTCTTATAATGCCGACATCATGGATACTTCCCACAGTGTCTCCTGTTTTGTGGTAGACAACAGTTCCCGGAGGGAGAAGGCCGGGCAAGCGGTCTTCTATATCGGTATCCTGCATAAAGCCTAAAAGTTCCTGGGTTTTTGCAGATGTTGTTATTTCATTGGTATAGATTTTTTTAAAGAGAAGATACATGTCATAGACTGAAGTCTGGTTTGACGCCATATCTGTTTGGGTAAGACCAAATTGGTTTATGGTTTTTTGCACAGTCTCTTCGCCTAACTTATTGCTTAAAATGTGTGCTGCCGTGTTATCGGATTGTTTGAGCGCGAGTTTGGCAAGCGTTTTCAGTGAGTAGGTACTGCCCGGTTTTTGGTAGCGCAGTGACCCGGTACCGTAATCTTGAATATCGACTTCCTGTAAGGTTATTTGCTCATCAAAGCGAATTTTTCCCTGGTTTTCCAGATAGTAAAGCGTTGCGACAATTGGTGTTTTATGGAGAGAAGCGCCGGTGAAGCGTTCTTTTTCGGAAATACCAAATGTCTCGCCAGTTTTCAGATTGGCAAAATAGATGCCGTAATTGCCTTTTTTGTTTTGGATAAGATTCGAAGTTTCTTTCTTAAGATTAGTGGCGTACGTTTTGGGGTTTGACAAAACGACAAAGCGGGGAAGAAAGGGAAGATTTCTCCCAATAAGGAGAATAATAAGCGTGTAGACAACGATAGTAAAGATTTTGCGGAGAGAGTACATAGTATCTTAGGTATTAGAAATTAGATATTTTCGAGTCTTGGTCTATACTGCAAGGCTTCCGCGATATGTTCCGGTTTTATCGCATCTGAC
>CAYWEP010000005.1:0-36016 GCA_964457405.1 uncultured Gammaproteobacteria bacterium | reverse complement strand
GGCAATAAGATTTACAACGACCATTCTATACGGCTCTAGCATGCTGCTATAATAGCACGGAAAGATATCAAATGTATCAAGAATATCAGGGGTATCAAAAGTCGGAAAAGGTATCGTTTGTAGCTACGGTTTTGAACGAAGAAGAAACAATCCAGGCATTTCTCGATTCTGTGTTTGGACAATCGAAAAAGCCCAGCGAGTTGATTATAGTTGATGCCGGCAGCGCTGATGGAACTCTTGCCCTAATTCAAAAGTCAAAAGTCAAAAGTCAAAAATACAAGTTAAAAGTAAAAAGTTTTGTAAAGCGTGGTAACAGATCTGTTGGGAGGAATGAGGGTATAAAACGAGCAGATGGTAATATTATCCTTATCTCTGATGCAGGGTGCCTACTTGACAAAAACTGGGTGAAAAACATCATTCAACCGTTTGATAATCCTTCAGTTGATGTTGTTGCAGGGTATTATGAGGCAAAGCCGAAAACAGTGTTTGAGAAATGTTTCGTTCCGTACGTCTTTGTCATGCCGGACAAGGTTAACCCAAACACATTTCTGCCTGCTTCCCGGTCGATGGCGTTAAGAAAAGAAATCTGGAAAAAGGTTGGTGGATTTCCGCTAGAATTTTCTCATAATGAGGATTATGTATTTGCCAACCGCTTAAGAAAAATGAATGCTACCATCGTGTTCAAACGAGATGCCATTGTCTATTGGCGACCAAGAACTAATCTCAAACAGGCGTTCATCATGTTTTTTCGCTTTGCCCTGGGTGATGCGGAGGCAAGAATCTATAGACCAAAGGTTATCCTTACTATTCTTCGTTATTTTTTTGCCATATTGCTTGTTGCAATTATTTATTTGGTGCAATCAATATACGCAGTATATCTACTAGGAGGTTTAACGCTACTCTATATGTTTTGGTCAATAATAAAAAATTTTCATTACGTTCATGATATACGTGCGCTTTATTGGTTACCATCGTTACAACTTGCGTCTGATGTCGTGGTAATAAGTGGAACAAGCGTTGGCTTCGTCAGGAGATTATGGGATATACGAAAGAAGCGATAAAAGGGATTTCGTGGCTTTTGGGATTTCGGATACTGACCCGAGTCATTGCATTTGGGCGAATAGCGGTTATTGCACGTATTCTTACTCCGTCTCAATTTGGATTATTCGGTATCGCATCCATAATTCTCGCGTTTATTGAAATGCTTACTGAAACTGGCATTAATATTTTTCTTATCCAAAAAAAAGATGACTCAGATAACTATATCAATACAGCTTGGATTATCTCTATAATAAGGGGAATATTGATAGCAATTTGCATTCTTGTTACCGCTCCATTCATTGTGTCATTTTTTTCAGCCCCGGAAGCTTTATTGCTGTTGCAGTTGATAAGCATTGTGCCGTTAATCCGTGGGTTTATTAATCCATCAATCATAAAATTTCATAAAGATCTGCAATTTAATCGGGAGGTTTATTTTCGATCAGCTATTTTCTTTTTTGACGCTATTGTAACAATATTCTTTACATTTTTGTTGAAGTCGCCAGTGGGTATTATCGTGGGTTTGATCGGAGGAGTAATGGTTGAAGTCATTCTTTCATACGTTCTCATTCGACCAATTCCCCATTTCATATTTCGAGCAAGTTACTTTAGACAAATCATACATAGAGGTAAATGGATCACCATGGCAGGGGTATTTAATTACGTATTCGAAAATACAGACAATATTGTCGTTGGTAAGTTGCTTGGGACGGCATCACTGGGTTTATACGATGCGGCATACAAAATATCATTGTTACCCCTTACAGAGATTGGCGATGTGCTCATGAAAGTTCTTTTTCCTATATATGTCAAATTTGTTGATGAAAAAGAACGACTACAAAGGGCTTTTATAAAGACTATCTTACTTGTTATGTTTGTCATTCCACCAATCGGTATGGCAATTTTTCTTTTCCCAAAGGAAATAGTTCAGGTTGTCCTTGGTCCACAGTGGATTAATGCGGCTCCGGTACTTCGAGTTCTGGCCATATTTGGTGTCATTCGTGCGATACTTAGTGTTTGTAACGCACTTTTTTTTGCTGCGAAAAAACAACACGTCGTAACACAGATCAATGTTTTCAGCTTTCTCGTTTTAGCAGTGAGTATTGTCTTTTTTGTCAGACAATATGGTATTGTCGGAGCAGCGTATTCTGCTTTGTTTGCCAGTGTGTTGATTACTCCGTTTGTTATATATCACGTATTTTTACTATTGACAAAATACGGCAAAAAAAGGTAATAATGACTGTTCTTATGTTTTCATGAAAAGAATTCTCATCATTGGTGGATGTGGGTATATCGGAAGTAGTCTTTTTCAATTTCTCAAATCGCAACATTACGCAGTCGATACAGTTGATTTAGAATGGTTTGGCAACACCATCAATCCAAAAAATATTAAGACCAACTATAGACATCTTACGAAGAAAGCCTTGGATACATATCATATCATTATTCTTCTCGCAGGATTCTCGAGTGTAAAAATGACTGCTGGAAGGATGAAAGCTGCTTTTAAAAACGACGTTGAAAACTTTATTCATTTGCTTGGTGAGATTACAACACAGAAATTTATTTATGCGAGCTCTTCAAGTATTTATGGTAATACTCGAAGAATGCATGTGACAGAAGATTATGACAAGTATTCACCAACAAACTACTACGATCTTAATAAAAAAATAATTGATCACTATGCGGCGTTGAGCACTATTGACTATTATGGCCTTCGTCTCGGAACGGTTTGCGGATATTCTCCTCACTTGCGGACAGATTTAATGATTAACAAAATGTTTGATACTGCCTACCGAACTGGCACAATCACGATCCACAATCCAACAATGAATCGGCCAATTCTGGGTTTAAAAGATTTTAGTCGTGCAATAAAAGTAATTATTGAAGGAAAATCAAATCCTGGTATTTATAATCTCGCAAGCTTTAATGCAACAATCGGGGAAGTGAGTGACAGGGTAAGGCAATCTCTAAAAAACACAAAGATTATTGTAGAGGAAGCAAAAAGCTTATATAATTTTTCCGTTGATACCAGTAAATTTGAGTCGACTTATCGTTTCGTGTTTCATGACACAGTAGAAAATATAGTGAAATCATTAAAACGTACCTATCATCGTACTCATAAGACTGTCAGAGAATAAACTATGAAAAAGGTAACTCGGTGTCGATGCTGTCAGTCATCACAATTATTCCCCTATTTATACTTAGGAAAACAGCCTTTGGCAAATAGCTATCACAGAGGTGAGAAACTGCCGACCTATCCGCTTGAAGTTATGGTTTGCAGAGATTGTTTTCACAGCCAGCTTAGTATTGTCATCGACCCTGATACGATGTTTAGAAATTATCTCTATGTCAGTGGAACGACCGCAACGTTTCGAAACCACACAAAAGAACTGGCCAAAGATGCGGTAAGTAGATTTAAAAAAAAGAATCTGCGTGTTCTTGATATTGCCTGCAACGATGGTACGCAGCTTGAATATTTCAGAGAATTGGGGTGTACGATTATGGGAGTTGATCCAGCAGAGAATTTGCGGCCAATAACAGAGAAGAAAAACATTCCTGTTATTGTTGAGTATTGGACAAGAAAGGTTGCGAAGGAGTTAAATAATAAATTTGACATTATGACTGGTACAAATGTATTTGCTCATGTTAATGACGTTGAAGAGTTTCTGCATGCTTGTAAAATTGCACTCTCACCCAGTGGACTAGTAATATTGGAATTTCCTTATGCAGATAATATGATTGCTCACAATGAGTTTGATACAGTGTACCATGAACATTTATCGTATTTTTTGGTGCATTCATTTCGAGCGTTGATTGAGCGAATGAAGATGCATATTGTTAATGTACTGCAAACACCCATTCATGGTGGAAGCATACGATTCTTTTTGAAAGATGGTATTGATAAACACCATAAAAAGATTCATCAGCTTGTAAGCCGCGAAAAAGAAAAAGGACTGCTGAATATAAAAACATATGAAGCATTTTCTGAGAGAGTAAAAAAAAACAAAAGGCAGATGAAAAAATTAATACAAGATTTGCAAAACCAGAGGAAGAAAATTATTGGGTATGGCGCGTCTGCAAAAGGGAATACAATGCTAAATTACTTTAAAATAAAACTATCATATATCGTAGATGATAATCCGCTAAAACATAGATATAAGACTCCTGGTAGAAATATACCAATTTATCCAACAGAAAAAATAAAAAGCGAAAAAGAAGAACTTTATATTGTTATTCTTTCATGGAACTTTTTTAATGAAATTAAAGAGAAAATAATTTCTCTTCGGGAAGGGAATGCAAAAGACTATTGTATTTTATACGTTCCAGATATTGCGCTTGTTCCGGTGCGGCAAGGTGTGGCTATTAAAGTAACAAAGATTAAACCAGAATTTATTGATGATCGTGGGTATATAAGCAGAATAATTAATGATAGTAAACTTCCAATAAAGAGTATCTTATTTATTCAAAGAAAAGCTGGAACCGTTACGGCAAACCATTATCACAAGACAGATTCTCACTATATTTATTGTTTAACTGGCAAAATACGCTATTTCGAGAAGGATATGAGGAAGAAAAAAGATAAAGTGACTTCAGTAGTTTTAGGACCTGGCGATCTCGTTTTAAGCCTACCGATGATTGCGCATGCGACGGAATTCTTAGAAGATACCACAATGCTGGCGTTTACAACTGAAGATCGTGATCAGAAAGCATATGAAAAAGATACTGTTCGGATTAAGATAGTGTAGGGATCTCTATGGTGCGGCTGGCATTAATCGGAACCGGCAGATGGGGGCAGCGATATGTTGACGCGATCAGCGCATTAAAGAATTGTACGCTCCAGTATATCTGCAGTCCGCGTGTCTACGAAAAGAAGATACCAAATAATTCTATTAAAGTAAAAAATTACAAAGACATCGCTAAATTTTCAGATGTTGACGGCATTATTATCGCAGCTTCCGTTGAAGAGCATTTTGCAATTTCATCTTTTTTCATAAAACATAACTACAATTTACTCATAGAGAAACCATTGACAGATTCATATGAGACTGCATTGCAGCTTGAGAAGCTATTAAGCAATTCATCATCCATCATACAAGTTTCAAATATTTATCATTATCACGAGGCTTTCCATGCTATCAGGAAGCGTATCGGCAATATCGGAAAAATATTTTTTATCGATTCAATTGCCGGGAAAGATGTGA
This sequence comes from uncultured Gammaproteobacteria bacterium, assembly GCA_964457405.1. Lineage (GTDB taxonomy): Bacteria > Patescibacteriota > Microgenomatia > Levybacterales > UBA12049 > CAYWEP01. The sequence goes on along the minus strand of CAYWEP010000005.1, from coordinate 30,776 downwards.
GTTTTAAGCCCGGGAAATCTTTATCGGCACTTTGGGAGTGGGCACCGCATGATATCGCTATCTGCAACGGTTTACTTGGGAATATGCCTAAGGCGGTTGCCGCGTGGTCGGTAGGTAAACAAAACAATGAGAGGATGGTATACATTCGATTGTTTTACCCTGATGCTATCCAGGCATTTATTAAAGTAGGTTGGCTTTTTCCTTATAAAACGAGAGAGTTGTCAGTGAATGGAACAGTAGGGTCTTTAGTTTTTGACAATAAAAATGATACTGTTATTACGCATCACACGTTCTCAGGTGCTACATTGCACTATGACATTGCAAGAAAAAAAGCGCCGCTTCAGTTGCAGGTACAAGAATTTGTTCGATGCATCCAAAACAGGACATCGCCTTTCAATGATTTTCATTATGGCCTAGGAATTGTAAAAGTTATTCATTTTATTCAGCGATCTATTTCAGAGAAAGGAATGACAGTAAAAATTTCCTAAACATATGTATGTTATCTCGTGGCTGATGCTTTTGAACTGATATAATACTGCATACTGCAGATTCTATGATTTACGACTGTTTTTTGTTTTTTAATGAGTTTGAAATTCTTGATATTCGACTAAACGAATTATACGACGTTGTCGATAAATTTGTTCTCGTTGAATCGACTGTAACCCATATAAATAAACCTAAACCACTCTATTATCTTAACAATAAAAAAAAATTCAAAGATTTTCAAAAAAAGATAATTCATATTGTTGTTCGCGATTCGCCAAACGTAAGTCTTGCATGGATAATTAATGGTTATCAGTTTTCGCAGATGGCAAAAGGTTTAAAGGACTGCCATGATGACGATACGATTCTCTTCGGAGACCTAGATGAAATTCCTAAATCTGAAAAAATTGCTGATTGGAAGGATAAACCTGGAAATCTGAAAGTATTTGAACAAACACTTTTCTATTATTTTATTAATAATGCTGAATACTCAAAAGGTCCTTGGTTTGGAACGCATATGACGACATACAAACATTTATTAAAACTGGGCTCGACTTGGGTTGCAAAATACACCAAAGCAGACGTTACTATTCCTAATGGAGGTTGGCATTTTTCGTATATGGGGGGAGTGAAAAAAATTCAGGATAAAATTTCCAACATGACTCATCAGGAGTTTAATCTAGATAAATACAATTCACCTGAAAGAATACAAAGGGCTATTATTGATGGACGAGACATCGTTGATCTTGGATATACATTCCGAAAAGTTGACATGAGTTATCTTCCTGAATATGTCGTAAAGAATCAGATGAGGTTTAAGGATATGATATTAAAAACACAGCCTAAGAGAGATGTGCTTTACAAAATTAAGGTGATGTTGTGGGAATTAATGCACCTCATGAGAATTGCTGTATTGAGAAAAATTAAGAGATGGAATCGATTCCTAATGATAGGATGGTAAAGGATATAGCCAACTTAAAGAAAAAAATCGTCCTCGGCATGTTTACTCTCGTCGCACGAGATTTCGGGCTGAAAATTCTAACGGTTATTGGTCAGATTATTCTCATTCGGTTAGTAGCGCCAGAGTATTTCGGGATTTTTGCAATTATCACTTTTCTTGTCAGCATTGCTGAATTATTTGGTGATCTTGGATTAACACAGGCAATCATTCGGGAAAAAAATAACCTTACCAATGTCCAACTGAGTACAATTTTCTTTGTAAGACTCTCGCTAAGCGTTGCTGCATTTCTCTTGCTTGTCCTTTCATTTCCAGTCGCGCAGCTTTTTTACAAGCAATTAACACCTGAGAACTTTTTCATGGTAGCAATTTTTGGCTGGACGATAATTCTGAAGTCCATAAAAGGGATCCTTATTGCTTTTCTCGATAGAGAACTTAATTTTAGCCAAGTCTCTAAAATTGACTTTGTTGGTTTGGTGGTGTACTTCACTGTGGCAGTGACACTTGCCTATTTCAAACTCTACCTCTGGAATTTCATATATGCAATTCTCATAAAAGAGGTTTTCGAACTCCTTGTAGCGTTCTATTATAAACGTTGGTTACCTCATCTTGCTTTTAATATCTCATCGATTAAGAAAATGATACGTTATGGAACTTTTTTACAGATTGGCAACTTTATTTCTCTTGCTGAAAGATCAACAATACCGATAGCGGGTTTCCGACTAAGTCCATACAATCTTGGACTACTCGACTGGGGATCGAATGTCGCTGGCCTTTCAAATACCATTTTTGAAAATTATGGGAGAGCAGCATTTGCGGGAATGGCTAAGATTCAAGACAGAAGAGATAAAATCTCTTCATTCGTCAACAAATCGACAAGCCTTCTGAATGTTTTTGCGTTTTTATTAACGGTATTGATTCTTGGATTTGCAAGAGAATTTACGATGCTAATTCTTTCGGATAAATGGTTACCAGCTCTACCTTCTCTGTACTGGTTTGTCTCAAGCACAATATTTTTTGGGGGGTCAATAACAATTGCGCATGCCATTCTCGCGAGCGGAAAATCAAAAGGGCTCGTTATTATTTCCGGGTGTAATGTTCTTTTTGAGCTATTGCTTGCTTTCCTTTTTGTAAACACGATAGGGTTTTCTGGAATAGCTACAGCTTCATTTATTGCTTCATTTTCGATCCTTGTTGCATACATTCTCTTAGGTAAGAAGCATGAATTAGATATTCAGATAAAAAAGCCATTTCTTGATAAGTTCATTGTCTTTGTTTTTACGGGTATCCTTGTCGTGCTGCTCAATACCGTGTTTGCACAAGCTTCTCTTGTTACGCTGGCAATGAAAATTATGACAACAACTGTCGTATATTTGTTTTTTCTTTTCGTGTTCTCACGATACGATATTAAAGAGGCTCTTAGTATTGTAAGATCAGTGTCGCACAAGATTCATTGACTTTATTTTTTTCTGCTGATAGTATTTAAAAAAGTTTGGATTGTTTTGGACGAGGAGAAATTAAATGCTTAGTTGGACTCAGTGTAAAGAAGAGATTAAATCATGGATTGTAAAAAGCGCAGAAGAACCACTTCTATCTACTCTAAGAAGAGAGTTGGCGGGATGTAAGTCAGTCTTAGAAGTTGGTTCCGGGATTCATTCTCCGATAGGGAAAGTCCCTAGAAAATTTTTCTTAGAGGGAATTGATTTGCTGCCGATCCCTAAAAAAGACCAGTGGATACATGATGCGTATAAAAGAGGAAATATTATGTATTTAAGAAAATATTATAAGAAACGTTCCTTTGATGCAGCTATTGCATTAGATGTTATTGAACATTTGACCAAAGAAGCTGGTTTCAGGCTACTTGATGATCTGGAATGGATAGCAAGAAAAAAGATTATTATCCTTACGCCAGAAGGATTCCATCATCAAGGAGAGGTAGAACGGAATTCATATATGATGCATCATTCGGGATGGAAAAGCGAGGAATTTAGAAAAAGCGGCTATATAACACACGGAATGCATGGGTTTAAAATTTTACGAGGAGAGGAGGCAGGTATTAAATTTAAACCATGGTATCTATGGTTATTCATTTCACATCTCAGCCAGTACATTACATTCTTTTTTCCTCGTGCTGCATTTCATATTATTGCCATCAAAACTTTTGATGATAGTAATGCACAACAACGGAAAAAGTAAGGTAACAGAGAAGATTGAGAGTCTTATAGTATAATTATGGAACCCATTCTTATCGTCTTACCGTCGAAAGGACGTCCTGACAAAATAGAAGGATTCTATGATACATGGAGGAAAACGACCGATGGATACTCTGAAGTATTAACAGTTCTCGATGACGATGATCCAACACTATTAAGATATAAAAAACATAAAGATATAAGATATTATGTCGGAAGAGGAAAATCATTTAGTGATGCTTGCAATAGAACCTTCAAAAAGTATCCGAATTATAAGTATTACTATATTTTAAGTGACGATCATAGAATTAGAACAAGCAATTGGGAGCGACGATTTACCGATATAATAGAAAAGAATGGAGGAAAAGGCGTTTCCTTTGGTGACGATCTTATGTATGGAGAGAAACTTGCATCTGCTGCTTTGGTATCAGGGAATATTTTTCGTGCGCTTGGATTTATAACTCTCCCTGGACTTATTCACATGTTCACAGACAACTTCTGGACTGAGGTGGGTAGAAGCATTAATAAATTATTTTATTTTCCTAATATTATAATAGAACACATGCATTTCTCTGTTGGGAAATCACCCGTTGACTCGTGGTATATGGCGGTTGATAATAAGGTTGTGTACGAACATGATCGTCGAGTTTTCAATAAATGGAAGCGTGAAGAGTTGAGGAATGATATAGATAAGATTAAAAATTACAGGGAGTAGTCAGCAAAGTTGTTAGTTGTCGGTTCTTCAATCTTGATTTTAGGTCCCCGTTAAAATATACTTCGCTAGATTTCATTTATGAACGTCGCTATATTTCATGAGCTTCCTCTCGGTGGTGCAAGACGTGTGGCAAACGAACAGTGTCGTGAGCTTGCAAAAACACACAGCGTAGACTTATATTTTGTCGACGAAAAAAAACAAGTAGAAGAGTTTAGATTGCCATACAAAGTTTATTATTATAAATTTGGTTCAAAATCTTGGAAAGGGGGCAACTGGAAAGCAAAATTGTACAAAGATACAATAGAACTTTGGAATCTCAATAAGCTTCATAAAAAAATAAGTGAAGCAATTAACAGCAGGAATTATCAGGCGGTTATTGTTCACCCATCAAAATTTATCCAGACCCCCTTTATTTTGAAGTATATTCAAACAAAGAAGATTTATTACGCACATGAGGTTTATAGAATCATGTATGATCCGATTTTTCGCTATAGAAAATCCAAGTATCCACTTCGTTATCTCTATGAAACATTAAGCAGAACAATTAAAAAAGTAGTAGACGCAAGCAATGTTTCATACGCTGACCTCATTCTCGTTAATTCCAAGTATACTAAAAGAGGATTTTTAGAGTTTTACGGGAGAGAAAGTACAGTTTGTTATCCGGGCATCGACACAAATTTTTTTTCTCCTCAAAAGAATAAAAAAGATATAGATATACTGTTTATAGGGTCTTTAGACTATGAGGCAGATGAATTTTCATTGTTCAAAAATGCATTGCATTTTGTTAATCGAAAAATAAACGTCAAGATAATCGGCGGCGGACAGGACTGGATTACCGATCGTGAACTTCTTCAGTATTATAGAAAAGCAAGGATAGTGATATGTACGGCGCATCATGAACCATTGGGTCTTGTTCCTCTGGAAGCCGCTGCTTGTGAAATTCCGACAATTGCGGTGAACGAGGGTGGCTATAAGGAAACGCTGCTGAACGGGAGGACAGGATATTTAGTGAAACGAAATCCACTAAAAATTGCCGAGGCAATCGAAATGGCATTGAACAATGGTAGAATACTTAGCCAACTTGGAAGAAATGCTCGGCAAAACGTTTTAACTAACTGGACTTTGGAAAAAAGTATTACGTGTCTTAAGAAAAATCTTAGGCGTGTGGTATAATTCAGAAACAAGAAATAGATGAAGAAGCGATCAGTTGTAGCGGTAAGTACCATTTACTTATTTTTTTTACTGGGATTAGCTCTTCATACTTCAAGAAATCCAATAATTCTTGGTAAATACTCCCCTTTATATTTTACAGCAATTTTTCTGTTAATCCTCGGTTTTTGGCCTATGGTAAAGGTTGTAGCATGGATTGAGGGATTGATAAATAAAGCATTGATAGTACTTTTATTAGCCATTTTTTTATTGTTGCCTTTTGAGATTTTTCTGCGACATAAATATAAGAATTTTGAATCCCGAACCTATCGATACACGATTGATTACTTTCACCCATTTCTACAGTCACAATTGAGTCCAAGTGAGAATATTCAAGTTAATTCCCATGGTTTTCGTGGAGAAGAAATAAAAGTTAAAAAACCTAAAGGAACGTATAGAATTGCCATTTTAGGTGGATCAACTGTCTTAAATCGTGAGGTTCCTTTTGAGAAAAATGCTGTAAGGCTTTTGGAGAAACAACTCAGGAAACAGTATCCCGATAAAAAAATTGAGGTTATTAACGCAGGGAAAGATTGGTATAATAGTGAGCACTCAATTATCCAATATTTGTTTCATGTGAAAGATTTTGATCCAGATATGGTCATTATCTGGCAGGGTGCAAATGATCTCTACACCTCCTGTACACCAAGCAGCACCCAGTATGGGTCATTTAAGAGTGATTACTCGCATTCCTTTGGAGCACTCCACAACATGGCGGTTAATTACTTTCGACCAAAACCTCTTATTAAGATAGAGCTGGTCAGTTTGGATTTTTTTCTGAAATTTATTGAGGATAACTTGTACTCTGACATTGTTTTTTTCATTCGAGAAAAAGAGTTAAATGAATTTGCGAAGCTGTACAGATCTTCAAAAGGAGATTTTACTGAAGTTACAGATTTTCCCAGTGCTGCAATCTATAGGAGAAATCTCCAGACTTTTATACATATAGTAAAGCAAGCTAAAATACCACTCATTTTAGGCAATCAGCCAAGCCTCTATAAACCTGATCCGAGTCATGCCGAAACACGAAGACTCATTTTTCCAGAGTTGGTCTGTAAGAAAGATGAGAAATACTATAGTATGTCATCCCTTCTCAAGGGCTTTAAAATGTTTAACAACATTACAGAACGCGTTGCAAAAGAGAACGAAATACTGTTTATCGATCTTGATAAGGCGGTTCCCAAGGATCTTAAGCACTTTTCCGATAGCGTTCACTATACTGAAAAAGGTAATGAAGAAATTGCAGATGCACTTTTTTCATTTATTCAAGGTAATTATTTTATAAAGTAAGATTCCCGCCGTTATGATGCACATGAAAACAAAGAGGATGTTTGAATCGTTATTGCTTCTTCTTATCCTTACTATCTCAGCTTTTCTTAATACATTTCGTCTGCACGAGCTTATGCTCTTTATCGGTGATGCGGGCAGAGATTATTTAGCAGCACGCGATATGATCGTAAGCGGCACCATGCCCCTCGTTGGTATTCCATCATCTGTCATTTGGCTCCATCAGGGCCCAATATCAATTTACCTCATTGGTATTGCATTTCTCTTGGGAAATTTCCACCCTGTTTCTCCAGCGCTGTTATTTGGATTGATCAATGTAGTGACGACATATCTGGTCTTTTTGCTTGGAAGAACATACTTTAACAGAACAACTGGACTATTCACGAGTGCATTTTATGCGGTATCGCCTATGATTGTTGTGAATGCAAGAATGCCTTATCACACATCCCTCATTCCTTTCTTCACCGCTCTGTTTTTTTTACTCTTACTGTCGGTGTTTTTGGGAAATAAAAAATTACTTCCAGTACTCTTTTTTGCTCTAGGGTTGCTTCTCCAAGTTGAACTCTCAAACATAGTTGTTGTTCCTATACTGCTTATTCTTCTTTATTTCAAACGAAAGAACTTTATTTTATCTGATTACCTGAAAGCGCTGATAGGTTTTGTTTTGGGTACTCTACCATTTCTTGTATACGATATTACACATGGATTTGTTTATTCTGTACAATTCCCATTATGGATTGTCAATAGGATACGATTGTTTTTTGGATTGACGCTACAGCATCATGCAACAACTGCAAATTTTCCAGGAGCGCTAGCCACTTCTCTGCAGCAGTTAGCAAGTATTATTTTCCCCCAGTCGCTTATTATTGTTAGCCTTGCGATATTGCTCGTTTTCATTATCCTATTTATAAATAGGAAACGTTTTTTTCATAACAGAATACCAACCCCTCTTTTTATTGTCATTTGTTGGTTAATTGTTCCACTTATGGCGTTTGTCTTGCACACGACGCCGGGTACCGCATATTTTCCACTGATCTTTCCTGCTTTGAGTTTACTCATTGGCTACTCTTTTTATCTTTTACTACAACAGAGCCGTTTCTTTTTGGTAATATTCTTTCTTTTTTTGTTCTTTAATGCTACAACACTGATTACAAACGATTTCTTTGTTACTACAAAAACAGCAACAAGAGAAATGTCACCATTCTCATACAATTTTGGTTCGAGCTGGAAAATTAGTGAGGAGATAGTAAATGTAATACTCTCTGATGCAAAAGGAAGACCATTTGGGATAAAAGGAGAAGGATTTGTTGCAAAATTTCCGACAGCATTAGATACCTATACGTACCTTATCTGGTGGCATGGAGGAAAAGTTGATAATACAGCGAAACTCACGTATATAATTGCAGATAAGAAAAATAATATTCCAAATAATAGTACAATTATTTACCAGCAATCATATACTCCGTATGTAGCAAGATATGAGTAAGATTATTTTCTCCTTCCTGATTGGAACAATGATTGTCGTCCTATTTTCACTGAAAACATCTCAAATTTTATTTCCAAGTGACAATCTTTACCTTTTCCCAAGTTATAGCCAAACACAGTGGAAGGCACCCGCGAACTCACTTTTAATTGATCCTGTTTTTCAGTTCGAGCCATGGAGGCATTATGCCAAACAGCGGATACGAAAAGGTGAAATTCCCTTGTGGAACAATCTCAATGCAAAGGGAGTCCCTTTTTTGGCAAATCCGCAAACTGCAATTTTCTACCCAATTAATGTCTTCTATTATCTTTTCCCCTCTGTCATTTCTCTTAACCTTATTGCTTACACGAAGTTATTCCTATTTGGTTTTTTTTGTTATCTGTATCTCAAGATATTGAGGGTGCAGTTTACCCCTTTACTTATTGGAGTCTTTACAGCAATTTTTTCCGGGTTTAGTATGGTTTGGCTTCTTTGGCCACATACGAACGCCTTTATCTTTTTTCCTCTTTTGTTTTACATAACAGAACGAATTTTGCATGAAAAAAAAGCGTCGCATCGTTGGTATGCGCTGTTGTCATCTGCCTATTTTATAGCTCTTTTGGGAGGACATCCGGAAACGCTCTTTCATATGGCGGTCGTCCATTTCATCTATACGGTAGTGAGGTTAAAATCCGAAGTTCAGAAAATCGCTAACATAATTGGATTTACTATCCTTGGCTTACTCCTTGGCAGTTTCCAGATACTTCCTTTTTTGGAATACCTACAAAATTCCCGCGCGTTCATACTGCGCGATACAACAGATGATCACTTTTTTCTTCCGATACAGAGCTTTATTATGCAGGTTATACCCTTCGTTTTTGGTGCCCCGCACCTACCCTATTATAAAGCTATCACAACTACCACAAACTTTCAGGAAACAATCGGTGGCTACATGGGCGTAGCGATGTTTGTTATCGCTCTTTTCGGAGTGGTAAGATTTTGGCATAGCAACTTTTTCCGTTTCTTTGGCGTTGCAGTAATTATTTTTTGGCTCCTTGCCTACAAAGTTTGGCCGTTTTGGTTATTAACGCAATTACCTTTGTTCAATAAAGCCGGCAATAGTCGCCTAGTTGGTTTTGTTGGTTTTTTCTTAGCAGTAGTAGCGGTACTAGCATTGGAAAAAATTGTGAAGAATAAGCTGATAAGTCATCAGGCAATAAAGAATATTGTTGTTATTTCTCTCATCGGACTTTCAGTGTCAACTCTTAGTTATTTTTTTCTTCGCCAACAGCTACTGAATAATTACTCTGAGAAAGTACAGGATTTTTTAACATTTCTTTTTTTTCATGTTTCATTTCTTATCATTTCAACCACACTGTTTTTCTTTTTTGTCTTTTTGCTACAGAGGAAGAAATCTCTTTTTATCACAATACTTTTACTGTTGGTAGTGTTAAGTCAGAGTTTGCTTCTCTTTTGGAACTACGCACCGCTTACATCTTACCGTGGGTATTATCCTCAGACTGAGTTAGTAAAACAGTTACATCGTTTACCGCAGGGAACTATATTAGAAGTAGGAAATTTTAATCTGCCTCCCAATATAAATCTCATGTATAATCTGTCGCATGCTGAAAATGATGACGCATTGCAGGTCAGAGAGTATAGAATAAATTTCGATAGAGCATTCCCAAAGAGAAATCACTGGAACATCGTTGATACGGTAACGATTGAAAGCTTGCAAAGGTTTGGCATTCGTTATATCATCACTGATTTTGATCCCAATCTACAAAGAGAAAGAGTACAGCCCCGCTACGACCAGATAATTTCGTTTTCTGTTCCAGGTAAAGCATTGCATGTGCCGTTTGTCGCATTAAAAACAAATCTTGAAGAAGTAAGACTACTCACTGCTAATTTTAATCGGCTAAATACATGTCGTTTGGTTGTGGGTATTGCTGATTTTGAAACAAGGGAAATCCTTGCTAAAAACAATCTTGATTGCAAACAGGTCAGAGATAAAATGTTTTACACACTCCCCTTGCCTGCATCCTTGAAGCAGAACAGACAATATTTTTTATCTCTCGAGTCGTTTGGAATAAAAAAAGATAATGCTATTGGACTTTGGGCAGACAGATCAGGAACACCATATCTTGAGCTTCTCTATCAATCGAGTGATGTGAATACATTTGTACCCTTGTGGCGACAAAATAATGTTGCGTTGTGGGAAGTGCCGAATGTTGAAGAAGTTGTTCTTGACGGAGAATACACTGTTCTGAAAAATAAACCCGAGGAGATTAATTTCGATATCAGTGCAAAACGTGACGGAATTGTTGAAGTAAAACAAACATACTACCCGGGTTGGCAGGCAATGCTTGATGGGCAACGTGTAGAGATTAAAAATGTACATCCATTTGTTGGTATTTTTGTTCCAAAAGGGGGCCATGTGCTTACTCTTTCCTATCGTCCAATGTCCTTTTCTATTGGTCTGTTAGCGTCTTGTGCCAGTTTTTTTGGACTGATTATTTATTTCATTTTCCGTGAATGGAAAGAAAACTGGAAGAAGAGTAGAGGAGGAAAAAAATTATTTTACAATTCTCGGAGTCGGTAACGGAATAACAAATTTTCCTTTATATCCTTTTGCTTTTAATTTTGGCATGAGTTCATCCGCGATGTGCCAGGAGAAAAGAAATGCATATTCCGGTTGATCTTTATATAGTCTTTCTTCATCAAGAATTGGTATGAGCGTTCCGGGTATATATTTGCCAATTTTGTGGGATCCTTGTACTTCCAGAACGCATGAGATAATCCCATTATCTAATCCGACGTAGTTAATAAGCGTACTCGCTCTTGATGGTGCACTTATGCCGTAGATCCGCTTCCTGCTTTTTTTGATGGTAGAAAGCAATGAGGAAAGGGCCAATTTTGATAAGACTGTTTTGTGCGCAAACGATTCGAATGCCTTGTTGCTGGTGACAATAGCCTTTTCTTTCTGGAGTAATTTTTTTACCGATGGCAGAACCTTGTAAGATCCTTTTCGTGCAGCATATGTCCGAAAGGAGCCGCCATGTGATGGAATTTCTCTCGCATGAAACACCTCCAAATCATGACTTGCAAGAAGGTTAATAAGACTTGTGAGTGAGTAGTAACGCATGTGCTCATGGTAAATAGTATCGTATTGGAGCTTTTTTATTAATGGCAGGAGGTAGTGTGATTCAGAAATAAATACACCATTTGACTTAAGTAAAGAAAGGATTCCTTCAATCACATCATGAATATTTTCCATGTGAGCAAACACATTTGCTGCGGTGACGATTTTGGCTTTCCCATGTTGTTTAACAATTTGTTTTGCAACCTTTCGCGTAAAATATGCTCGGAATGTCGGTATGCCATTTTTGATAGCTTTTTCTCCAATATCCTCAGGCGTTACACCAAGTACTCTGGCCATTGCTATAAAGTTACTCAGGAGCGTTCCGTCATTTGAGCCGATATCAACAATAAGCTCAGATTTTTCTACATCAAGCATTCTTTTGACTTCACGAGAAAGCTGTGCAAAATTATCGCGAAGCACTTTCGTCGTGCCGCTTGTATACGGATACTCAGGTGGGAAGAGAATATTTGGATCAACAATAAGGCCAAGTTGAACAAGATGGCAGGTAGGGCAATATAGTAACTGTGCGGGGTAGCTTGGCTGCTCTTTCGGAGTACTCCCAATAGGAAGAAGCTTGTTAACTGGAGGCAGAAAGCCTAGGAACAAAACAGATTTTAGGTTATCGCTGCGACAATTTTGACAGTATAATACGACAACACTTGAACCGCTTCCGATTGCGAGAGGAAGTGATTTCGATTTCTTCATAAATAAATCAATGTTGAGTATTGTACCACACAAATGTTTTGGATAATCCTTCTTCAAGACTAATTCTTGGTGAAAATCCAAGCGTTGTTATTTTTCGAATATCCGGACAACGACGCTTTACGCTTCCTCTTGGACTGAGAGAGGGGATAGGTTGAATAGATTTATCCATAATATTAGATAGTATGACGAGTAAATTATTGACGGATATTTCTTGGTTTGTACCGATATTATATATTTGCTGACTTTCTCCTTTTTCAAATAGTACCGTGAGTGCATCGACAAAGTCGTCAATATAGATAAAAGCACGAGTTTCTTCTCCTGTTCCTTGGATAGGAATTCGGGTAATCCCACGTTGTCTTTTTGCCTGCAATACTTTTATGATTAATTCTGGGATCACGTGTTCTGTTCCCATATCTGGTCCGTAAACGTTGTGCGGTCGAAAAATGACAACTCTTTTTAAAAACGTTCTTCCGATATAAAGAGAGAGAAGTTCACTGATAATTTTTCCACCAGCATAGGAATAACGCGGATTAAGAGGATCTGGTATGAAGTACGGGACACTCTCAGGCGTGGGAATAATAGGCGGTGTTTGGTATACCTCAGAACTCGATGCGAGGAAAAGTTCAGAAACGCCTTTTTCAGCTGCTGCGTCTAGTGTGTGTATCATGCCTTTGACGCCAACCGAGAGGACAAGATCCGGCTTTTCATAAAAGAAACGAGTCCCATTAATATAAGCAAGATGTATAATGCTATCTATCCCATCGCACGCACGTAGCACACTTTTGAAATCTCTTATGTCTGCAATGACAAACTCAAGGTTTTGAGAGTGTTTAGAAAAACGCTTTCTGGAACCTCTGGATTCGTTATCAAGAATCCTCACAAAATGGTTTTCTTCAAGAAGTCTTTTGGCGATGGCTGATCCGATAAATCCAGCCCCCCCTGTAATAAGATACCGTTTCATGTAGGTTGCGAAGATGAAGCGATTATATATAATTGTTGTGAAACAGTAAATACTGTCATGAAGAAAACCAAATACAGTCCAAGCCATGCGTCGCTGCTACAGCATACTATTGTCATTTCGTTGTCTCTCTCCGCAGGAGTTATTATTTTTATATTTATTAACAGTTTCATTCTTCCCAAGACACTCCTTTTACCACCAACAACAGCAATCAATTGGTTGACGCTTCATAAACACGCAATGACGCTTGATTATATCCGTTTTGGTTTGTTTATATTCATCATTCCAACCTCAGTTATTACTGGGTGGATCATATTCATATGGCGAAAAAATCCTTAGGATTACTCTTCCTAGCATTAATTATCATTTTTCTGTGGCTTTTCTTCATTGGGCAGGTGAATGGGGTAAGTGGGGTATCAGGTGATGTCAATATGATCGATGAAGGGCAGTATGCAGCTTGGGTTCGTCATATGAGCCATGGGAAGTTACCCTACAGAGATATTTATATCCAATACGGTCCGCTCCAGATTTATATACCTCTTCTTGTAATGGTTATCTTTGGACAGTCGATGTTTTATATCCGATTTGTCTCTGTTATCGGAATATTTTTGGGAATTTGTGTTGGACTCGTGGTTGTCAAACAGTTGAAGAGCCATCCTCTCCCGCAAGTTCTGATCATGACATTTTTTGTTCTTCTTCCTGGAGTCCATATTCGTCATTGGATTGGCATTTTGTGTTTGCTAGTTATTGTGAGGGCATTCGAAAAGCACTCGAGGTTTTACGCTTTTTTATCTGGTGTTCTCGTCACTATTTCTCTTTTATACAGTCTTGAAGTTGGGATCTTTTTACTTTTTCTTATCGGGAGTTATATCCTTTTCAAATGGGCGAGAAATAATAATCGTGTTATCTTTATTCCCATGATACGGGCGTTGTTGCTTGGGATACTTCTCCCCGTCACATTTTTTGTATTCATTGCAATGCAGCAGGGATGGTTGGTAAGCTTTCTGCAGACGTCACAAGAGGTATTGATTTCGCTCTCAGGAGTCAATTTGCCAAACGGTCAAGGTCTTCCAGATATCTTTGCAGGATATCAAGCAACCATTTCTCCGATCGACATCTTACGGTTTCTTTTCTCAAAAGCAATGCTTTTCTACTGGTCGCTATTGTTCCTTTTATTATGTATGTCTATTGCCGTCATTCGGTTTATTCTTAAAAAAGCAACGCAAGAGGATAGCATTGTTTTTCTGATCATGTGTTTTGGTTTATTAACATATGCGAGCATCGTCGGAAGATCAGGGCATTATTTCCTTGTTGTGCCAATGGTACTTCTTAGCTTGGGACATTTTATTTCTCTTCTGTTTCAAGAGAGCTCAAAGGATCGTTTCAAAAGAATACTAGGCGTCGTATTTCTATTTCTATTCATTCTGTATGGTCTAAGACATCTCACTATTTTTCGTTTTACGCAATTTTTTCATCCACCAGCGACACGGTCTTTGGATACAACTGTTTCTCGTGTAGCCCCGCTTGCAGTTTCAAAAAGTCAGGCGAATGATATTCTTGAACTTCAGGAGTTTTTCAACGAAAATACAGGTCCAACTGATACAGTTTTTGTTCTTAACAATCTTCCAGCGCTGTATTTCTTACTCGATCGGCAGAATGCGACCCGTTATGATTTGCCTCTCCTTGCATTTTCACGAGAGAAGCGTCTTGAGATAGTTTCGTCATTACAACAGCATCCTCCGCTTTATATTATTGAAGATAAAGAAGCTTGGGCTGTTGATAATGTTCCCGATAGGCAGCGCTTACCAGAAGTTATTGCGTATATAGAAAAGCATTATCGCAAAATAAGAAATGTTTCACATTATATTTTGTACACCGCGAAGCCAGGCGTGTACCCAGGAGACAGGCAGATGAAAGAATCGATTACGAAATAACGCTAAGCAGAACCACTTGGAATAGGGAACTAAAGATCGACCGAGCTTAAAATTGGTTTTACCGTGCTGACGATCTGCCCAGATGGTTGGAATCTCCACTATACGATATCCAAGCACGTGTGCTTTCGCTATGATTTCAAGTGTGACGCTGAAGCTTACTGTGCTAGTGAGCCTGATATCACGAAGTAATCGAGTGGAGTAGAGCTTGTAGCTGTTTGTTGGGTCGTAAGTAGGCAGACCGGTTAGAAGGTTGAGCAAAAAACCCGCTGTGCGCGGAATCCAGACTTTAATGGGTGATGATTTCAGTTCCTGCCTCCCGTGCTTGCTATACCTGGATGGGCAAGCAATATCCGCATGTTTTGGGACTAGTGCTAAGAGGGTTTGAACTTGTGTCAGATCATCACAGAGGTCAGCCATGGTAACAAGTATACGAGAAGAGCGCGCGATCAAGAAACCAGTGCGGAGAGCACCTGAGGGTCCTTTTGCCACAGTATTCTTGACTACTCGTACGTTTTTATTCGTGCGGCTAAAGCGACGCAAGATAGGGAGCGTGGTATCACCATGATGATCGTAAATGACGATAATTTCATGCGAAACCGGGACATTTTTCTTTATTGAACGGAGAGTCTCTGTAATGTTGGCAGCTTCATTATAGACTGGAATAACAATAGAAAGAGATGGTCTCATGGAACAATTCGTGTGGCAGTGATGGGTACAAGGAACTTTCCGCCTTTTTTGATGTACTCACTGTTTTTCAAGAAAAAATCAAGATAATTCCAGCTCAGTAACAGTGCATATTCGGGCATTCTCTTAAGGAACTCCTCCTCGCTTACAATTGGGATATGCGAGCCTGGAGTAAGCAGTCCTTGCTTAAGAGGGTTCGTGTCAGCAATGCATTCGATATTTTTGGCAGTGAGTCCAAAAAAGTTAAGAAGCGTATTGCCTTTTGCTGGCGCGCCGTAACCGCCGATCCTTGCGCCATCCGCATGCAGCACCTGAATAAGATGTACGATTTCCAATTTCACCTGTTTTACCTGCTGAGCGAATTTTTTATACCGTTCTAGCTGTTTTACGCCCCATGCCGCTTCATTCTCTACTATCTTTTTTACAGATTTTTGGATAGGGCGATGGCCAGCTCTTGCAACAAATATCCGAATTGCAGGACCGGACGCGCCGAACGGTATGCGCTGTACGTCATAGACGTCAAGGTCAAACCTTTTCAGAAAAGGGATAACTGGAGTTACGCTGAGATAACACAGATGTTCGTGGTAAACTGTATCAAAAATTGTTTGATCAATCATGTCAATCAGATACGGCACTTCGATAACAAAGACACCTTGATCGTCAAGAAGAATAGGTAATCCCAATACGAACGAACCTATGTCGTCTACATGTGCAAAAACATTGGTTGCCGTAATGACTTTCGCTTTACCATGCGTCTTCACAATAGTTCTCGCAGATTTTTTATCAAAAAACTTTCTTACTACTTCAAGACCTGATTTTTCAGCGATGTTAGCAACCCGAGACGGTTCTACGCCGACTCGGATCAAACCGGGCAGTGTAAATCCGTGGAGTAAAATACCATCATTGCAGCCGATATCAACAACAACGTCTCCTCCTTTTAGTTTGAGTCGTGACATAAGATACGTAGCAAGTTCAGCATAGTGCTTTTTCAGAGCTTCCGAGCTTGAAGATAAATAGAGATAGTCATCAAAAATAGTTTTCGCTGAGACAACGTCTATCAGTTGGACAAGATAACATGAATGGCAAAGATACACTTCCAGCGGATACCAGTGTTCATTAGTAATCTGATCTGGGCGGATAAAGCTGTTGGACGGTGGGTGTTTGCCCAAGGAGAGGATTTTTTTTAGTTGTTTTGATCCGCAGTATCGGCACGTATTTCTCTTCCGGCTTGCTGCAACAGGCGTCCTCATAGGAGTTTATTATATCAAGAAACCCCTCTTTACATGTATAATTGCTCTGAGGATGCATGAAAAAGATACTCCTTTTTGGGGGAAGCGGTCTGGTCGGTTCAAGAATTCGTGAGATACTTTCGACAAGCTATGCTATTATCGCTCCGACACGATCCGACGTTGATGTAGCGGATGCCTCTCAGGCAACAGAAAGCATGAGGGGTATAAAACCCGATGTTATTATTTATGCCGCAGCGATAAGCAATCCGGACGTTGCAGAAAAAAAGAAAGAGTATGCGATGCTTATTAATGCTACTGCTCCCGGAGTTATAGCTAGTCTGGCAGCTAAAAATCTTGTTCCAGTTTTGTATCTCTCCACAGACGCGGTTTTTCCAGGCGACCAAAAAGAGCGACCGTACAAAGAAGATGACGTAGTTGACCCCGTGAATTACTATGGTTTCACAAAACAAAAAGGCGAAGAAAATGTTCTTGACGCATTTGAGAAAAACTGCGTACTGCGACTGATCACTGTGTATTCGCACTTTTACCCTAGAAAGCAAGACTTAGCACGTCTAGCAGTCAGAGCTTTTCAAAGTGGCGAGGAATTTACAGGAATAATTGATCAATATTTTAATCCGACATATGTCGACGATGCAGTTTGGGCAATAGACTATGTTATTAAGAAAAAAATACACGGCGTGTTACATTTTGGGGCAGCGGATTCTGTCAGTAACTATGAATTTGTCAAAAGGATTGCGCGAATCGGTGGTTTCTCAAAAGCAAACATACGAGAGGTTGCTTTAGAAGATTTTTATAGAGGAACAAGAACAAAACGGGGAAGGTATGTTTGGCTTGACACATCCAAAGCAAAGGAAGTATTAGGAGAAGATGTTGTTCTGCCAATTGACACGGGTATTCAACGATTTTGGCAGAACTTTTCCTCACAGTGAGCGTCCGAGTTGATTTCCAAAACGGTATAGTCTAAGATGTTAGGAACTTTGTCGAAAAAGACTCAATGCCTGAAATGGTCAAGAAAATCTACAAAAAAAAGAGAATCACCCCTCATAGAAAAACAGCTACTGTCATAGGGATAGGAAGAGTGGGTTTACCGCTTGCGTTAGTGCTTGCAGATGCAGGCTACAGCGTTTATGGAATCGGTAGGGACGAAAAAAAAATCGCTGAAATCAACAAAGGAAAGATGCCGTTTCAAGAAGAAGGCGCAGGCCCTTTGTTAAAAAGATATATTAATAAACGATTTTTTCCAACGACAGACTATGCAATGATAAGGAAAAGTGATTACATAATTTTAACACTCGGTACTCCAATTGATGAGAATATGAACCCTGTGTACGATCAGGTAAATGAGTCTCTTGAGAAAGCGCAGGATTTTTTCAGACCGGGTCAGACACTTATACTCCGCAGCACTGTTTCCCCGAGGACAACCCAATACGTGCAATCAGCGATTGATGAAATGCATGGATTACAGGTTGGAAAAAATTTTTTCATTGCCTTCTGTCCAGAGCGGATCGCTGAAGGGAGGTCGATGGAGGAGATGAAAACAATCCCACAGATTATTGGTGGAGTCGATAAAAAAAGTACAAATAAAGCAGAGGAATTATTTAAATCGCTTGGTATTAAAACTCTCCTGACTGACGATGTGTCTGCAGAGTTAGCAAAGTTGTTTACAAATATGTATCGATATATTAATTTTGCTATTGCTAATGAGTTTATGGTGCTGGCACAAAATTACCGTCGCGACATTTATAAAATCATAGATTTAGTGAATTACAAATACAAGCGCGGTGGCCTGGCAATTCCGGGATTAACTGGTGGACCGTGTCTTTTTAAAGATGGCTTTTTTCTTATAGCTGATTTACCCTTCCCGGATTTAATCTCAACATCCTGGAAAATTAACGAATCAATTCCTCTGTTTCTTATTCGAATAATTCGTGAGCGGATGCGGTTGAAAGGCAAGAAAGCAATTATACTCGGATTGTCGTTTAAGGCTGACGTTGATGATATTCGTGAGTCATTAAGTTTTAAAATAAGAAAAGCGTTGCTACGCGAGCGCGCCCAGGTTGTTTTACATGACCCATACGTACGAGAATATATCAATCAGTCAGTTGAGAACGATGTGTATAGGGCGCTTGAGGGGGCTGATTTGATTTTTATCGCAACGAATCATACATTGTATACATCTCTTGACATGAGAAAAGTGAAAGAGAAGGTCAAAAAAAATTGCATGATATGTGATGTATGGAATGTCTTTGGGATGAACAAAATCGTATATAGGCTTAACTCTGAAGCCTTAAACCCACCTTAAGGATAGTTCCTAAAAACATAAACCCGTGTTTTAATGGCATAACATGAGAGCTTCCTACGCTCCGCTTCTTGAAATGAACAGGAACATCTAGAATCTTATAGCCTTTTTGCGCCGCCTTTATTACCTCCTCTGCCTCATAACCATAGTGATCAATCTGTATATTAATATCTTTCATGACATGTGTTTTAAATGCTTTAAATCCTGCTAGCACATCGGTTATCCTCTGTCCGGCAAATAGTGATGTAGCAAGCGACAGAAAGAAAATGCCAAATCTCCGAAACTTTGTTACAGCCCCGTTATCCACCTTTGCACCGGGTCTGAAGCGTGAGCCAAGTGCTACATCAAAGCCGCTACGCAGGGGGTCGATCAGTTTGGGAATGTCGGAAGGCAGAAATTGATAGTCAGCATCTATTTGCACTATGTAGTCACCTGTTGCATATTTGTTTGCCTTTCTCAATGCAGCGCCCTTTCCTAGCCATGTACCGGTATGTATTATTTTCGCACCTGCTTTTTCTGCTACTTCTTTTGTAGTGTCAGTTGTCTTACTATCGAGCACGACAAACACTTCTATGTTATATTCTTTTATTTTCAGGCAATCCTCAACTGTCCTCTTGATATTCTTTTCTTCATTTAAAGCGGCAATTAAGATGGAGACTTTTGGCTTATAAGTCTTTGAGATCATTGTAATTTATGAAATTATAACAAAAGGATAGAGGTGGAGCAAGAAAGCGCAGATCCATTACCTCGTGCTTAACGTTTCTTGGCAACCATGATAAATGTATCGCCAAGTGTTAAGCGAATAGGATACTTTGCAATTTTGGGAATGGATATGATATATTTTTTGAACTTTTGAAATGTATTATTATTCACTTGGATTCTATCTAGGATATAATAGATAGGAAAAACTCTTGAATAACTTCCTGTATAGATTACCTGAAATCCATGCGTTTCAAGTAATCTTCTTAATGTTTTTGGAGAATAGAGAATAAGATGCATTCTGATGAGAAATGGATACCGACTACCTAATATCTTCGCAAGTAAACTATCAATATTTGGTGTTGCTAGCGCTACTACCCCTCCTTTTTTAAGGGATCTGTGAAGAATCTTTATCACATTGTTAGGGTGGGCTAGATGTTCAATGACATCCCAAAGTGTAACAGCGTCAAAAAAATTAGATGGTAACTTTGTAGTTTCTATATCAATCCCTAAAATTTCTGCCCCTTTTTTCTTTGCAATTGTACTTGCCCAGGTAGATGGTTCTATTCCAAATGTTTTCCATCCTCTTTCCTTTGCCAATTCTAAAAAAAAGCCTGCGAAACAGCCCACATCTAGAATCTTTTCTCTTTTTTTGAATTTCTCGACTGTATTTAAGTGATCTAACAGTAACAGTTTTCTAAATTTTTCGGTTTTTAAATATTCTTGGTCTACCACTTCTTTATACCCTTCAAGTATGTATGATAAATCTTCTATAGGATTTGTGTAGACAAGACTACAGTTTTTGCAACGGACGATTTGACCATGTTTGGTGTAATCGTCAAGAGTATTTTTTAGATGATTTTTTAGTACCGTAACATCAAAATCATCCTTTGTTAAAGTCGATGAATAGAGGACACGATAATTATTTCTTTTGCAGAGAGGACAAGAAATTCTTTGCATTTTTTTGGATTGTAGATTTGTTTTTAAAGCCCGTTTATGTATACTGTATCAGTATATCAAAACCATTCATGGTGAACAAGAAAGAGTACTTATTTGTTTTTTTGTTATTTTTAATTGGTATTTCGTTACGATTTCCTCTTGTTGAACAGTTTCAGTCACACTGGGATGGACCTGATTATAGTATTGCTGTTGTCCGTTACTCCCTCGAACAGAATACCCCTACAATACCTGGGTATCCTTTATATATAGCGATGGGTAGATTTTTTTATATCTTTACTCATGATCCACATAGAGCGCTGCTTGTTGTAAATGTACTGTGGAGTGGTATTGGTGCTGCTGTTTTTTATTTCGCCGGGAAATTAATTTTTAATAAAATTGTCGGTATAATTTCTGCATGCATTTTTCTTTCTGGTTCTACTTTTTATTATTTTGGCCTGACACCATATCCTCACTTACTGCTTCCAATAACGACGGCACTGTTAGGATTCATTTGTTACCTTATTGCTTTTAAGAAAAAAGAACTCGGCTTATTGTTTGGTTTTGTGTTTGCGTTAACATTGGGTATTCGACCACAAGAGTTTCTTTTCATTTTTCCTCTTATTCTTTTTGGTTTTTTCCATCTTTCATCAAGTCAAAAGCTTCGAATGGCAGGAAGTTTTTTGATAACGTTTTTTCTGTGGTTTATTCCTTTTATTATGGTTGTTGGGGGGCTAGGGAAATATCTCAGTATCATTGCTGCACATGCAGATACTGCGAGATCTGTATATGCGTTGAAAATAAGATGGGAGCATATAGAGCTTATTGTAAAAGGAATTTTGTTGAGTCTTGGTGTAGGAATATTATTTATGCTTTTTTATCTCAGGGAAGCATTAAATGTTATAAAGAGAAAAAAAAGCTTCTTCGAGCTATATAACAAAAAAGTTTTATTTTTTTTGATTTGGATTATTCCATCGCTTTTCTTTAATGTATTTATTATCTCTGTTCATGCAGGGTACCAAATGAATTATCTTTCTGCTCTTATCCTATTAAGTTCCTACGGTATGTGGAAATTACTAAAGAAGGATAAATATGGTCTTATAGCTGCAATTGTCATAACTGTTGGAGTGAATTTAATGCTCTTTTTTTACAATCGGGATCCTGAATATGTAAAACCCTATCGACCGACCTCATTCCATTACACTGATATTAGAGCGAATGATAAAAGGTTCAAAGCAAAAATTGGCTTCATGGATACGCATTTTTCTCCAAAAAATACTATTATCTTAACTACTCCAACACTATGGCGTCCTTACATGTATTATTTTAAAAACTATAAAATTTATGAGATAGATGCTTTAAAAACACGGGATAAACAATTTGTAGATAGAAGAAGAGATGGTCAGTATTGGATAAAACGAGAGTATAAAGCAACAAAGCATATGATTGCAGTACCAAAAAAAATAGAGAATATTGTTTTGTTAGACGATGAAGAGGTATTCGCAATACAGAACGCGATCTTTAAGGAATATAAATTAGATGGGGGAAGTTTACTCTTTGCTATTTCTGTTCGCCAAGGGGATGTATTTTCTTATGGACCCCATTTTTTAAAAAAGAATTAATTCGTTAGTATCTTTAGAAATATTTCGAAGAATATAGAAAAAGACTGCTGAATTTGATAAAATGTTTTGTTGTGTCAAATGTTATACTCGTTGCTGGTGGGGCGGGGTTTATTGGTTCGAATCTTTCCGCCGTTCTTCTTGCATCTGGTCACAGAATTATCTGCATAGATAATTTTACAACAAGCAGTAAACAAAATCTTACACCACTCTTGTCTCATCGAAATTTTACCCTTATTAAGGGCGATATTTGTGCTGCAAGTTTGATAAAGAACTTCAGAGATCAGCAACTTGATCAAATTTATCATCTTGCTTCTCCTGCATCGGTAGGATACATTACTCAATATCCAACCCAAGCAGCATTAGCAAATAGTGTTGGGACAAAAAACTTGCTGGACCTTGCTCGCCTGAAAAGAGTTAAGATTCTTTTT
Source organism: uncultured Gammaproteobacteria bacterium (assembly GCA_964457405.1). GTDB lineage: Bacteria > Patescibacteriota > Microgenomatia > Levybacterales > UBA12049 > CAYWEP01. Next base: position 7,813 of record CAYWEP010000005.1, on the reverse strand, counting down.
GCATCAAGCTCAGAAGTATACGGTGATCCAAAACAGCATCCTCAGAAGGAAGAGTATTGGGGCAATGTCAATCCGGTCGGTATTCGCTCTGGATATGATGAGGGAAAAAGATTTGGCGAAGCACTCTGCATAGCATATCATCGCGAATTTGGTCTTGATATAAGAATTGTGAGAGTTTTCAACACATACGGTCCCTATTCAAGTACCAAGGACACGAGAGTCATTCCTCATTTTATTACACAAGCTCTGCAAAACAAGCCATTAACCGTACATGGAGATGGTTCTCAGACTCGATCTTTTTGCTATGTGAGCGACATGGTGGATGGTTTTGTAAAGACAATGGAGCAGGCAGTCATCGGTCCGTTTAATCTTGGCAATCCTGATGAGCATCAGATAATCAACGTCGCAAAGTTGATTATTCGATTGACGAGTTCAAAATCAATTATTGAATTTTCGACGCGTCCGGAAGATGATCCTTCTGTTCGAGAGCCGGATATCTCGCTCGCTAAAAAAATGCTCAAGTGGACTCCCTATACCTCATTTGCAATCGGTCTTTCTGAAACAATAGAATACTTTAAGAAAATACTATAAATAGACAGCCATGAATAATCAAAAAAAGCTGTTAGCAAAAATAAAAGCAAAAGAAGCAAACATTGCCGTTATTGGACTCGGCTACGTTGGTCTTCCTCTTGCAGTCCTTCTTGCAAAACAGGGCTTCAGAGTAAAAGGATATGTAAGAACGGCAGAAAAACTCCAGGCTTTGCAAAGCGACATAAGCGGCATGTCAGATTCTGGAAGATTTTCTGCACACAGTATCGTTGACAGTAACCTTGCAGACAATGATGTCTATATCATTTGCATTCCTACTCCGATTAACAAGCAAAAAAAGCCCGATCTGACAAATGTGTGTCAAGTTGCGAAAAGACTTTTCGAGATTGGTCTTAAAGGAAAGCTTATTATTAATGAATCGACTGTTGCGCCGTTTACAACGCGAAGGGTTTTTGCCTCTTCTCGAGTGAATTATTTCCTCGTTTGCTCTCCGGAAAGGATTGATCCAGGAACAAGATTTAAGGCTTCCGAGAATATCCCAAAAGTTATCGGAGGCATTGATCCTGAAAGTCTCGAACTTGGGATAGCACTCTATAACCAGGTAATAAAAAAGAAGCTTGTTGTTGTAGGAAACATAGAGGTAGCAGAAATGTCTAAAATGCTTGAGAATACATACAGAGCAGTTAATATCTCATTGATACATGAGTTTGCAAGATTGGCAGACGCGATTCATATTGATATTCTAGACGTCATTGCTGCTGCAGAAACAAAATGGAGCTTTCAACCGCATTATCCAGGTATCGGAGTTGGGGGGCATTGCATTCCTGTTGACCCTCATTACATTCTTGATCTGGCTCAAGAAAAGAGAGTTAAGATGGGCGTGACTACTGAAGCCTTGCGGGGAAATGAAAAAATGCCTGAGTATCTAGTAAACAAAGTTATCAGATACTATAAAAAGGGGATGAATGTTTTAGTATACGGACTCACATACAAGAAAAACGTTGCAGATATTCGCGAAAGCCCTGTCCTTGTATTTTGTAAACTGCTGAAAAGAAAAAGAATCGATTTTACAGTATATGATCCTTTGATTTCACCGACAACCATTCAAAAATTGGGACTTTCTCCTGTTTCCCTTAGAAAGACAGACATTTTCATAGTTGGAACAGATCATAAACAGCTTACAAAAGATTATACATTAGCAGTCGGAAGGAAAACTATTATTATTGATGGAAGAAATTTCTTTCTGAAAAAAGTTGGAAAAAAGGTAATCGGCATTGGCAGATCACTTGTCAAATGATGTCTGTATGATTGTTTTGAATACCGATAAGCCGTGTTTGATCGTCTTGAGATTTGACTCTCCAGTTTGACGCCTCATGCACGTTACCATTACATGCTTCATTTTATATTTTTTCTTTGCTGCCTTTACAACAAGTTCTGCTTCATATCCAAAATCATTCGTCTTAGGGTTTATGTCAAGAACTACTGCTCTTTTAAATGCTTTGAGTCCGGTCATTACATCGACAACTTTCCTTCCTGAAACGATTGATGTTGAAAAGGAAAGGAAAAAATTCCCACACATTTTGATGAATGATGTAAAATCAGAATGCAAAGGAGAAAGGAATTTGCACCGTGCACCAATTACCATATCATACCCTTCCTTCAAGGGTTCAACCAGTTTTGGGATTTCTGAGGCAATCAGCTGTTTGTCAGCATCAATTTGTACGACATAATCGCCTGTTGCTTCCATGATTCCTGTCCGAAAGGCTGCACCTTTCCCTTTGTTTTTTTTATGAATAATTACTTTATGCGCTCCGCTTTTTTTTGCTACAATTGATGTACCGTCTTTTGACCCATCGTCAACAACAATAATCTCAAGATTATAGATGTTTGACAAAGTATGGACGTCTTTAATAACAGAAAATATTGTTTCTGCCTCATTGTACGCTGGAATGATTACTGATACGTTCTCCTTTTTCTGGATGTCTTTTCTAGCCATTTTTGTATAATATCAGAATATCTATAATTGTAAATGTTTTGGGATGAAATGAAAAAGGGGGGCTTATCGTATTATCTGTTACTGATATTGCTTTTATTATGGATTGGGATTTCTTTTGCTCGCACGTTTTATAATCTTTCAAAACTTGGTATCGAAGAGCGGAAGTGGTATTTTTTGACGGATGAAGAAAAGCGTGAAATGCAGTTTGAGGATAGACACCGCTTTTTCCGCTTTGTACAGGTTTACACGAAAAAAGGATCAAATATCTTGTTTTACACGCATGATGGTATGGCGTATTACTTGGGAAGATATTACCTGTATCCGACAACAGTCATTTGGGGGGAAAACCAATATGCTATTTGGGGAAACAATATCAATAGGAACTACAGCTATGTGATGATTTATCCTCTTAATCGCGGCAAGCAGGTAAAAGACGTGTTTCTCTTTGAGAATATTATATACAAAAAACTTGTAGAATATAAGGTAGAAAATAGCGTAAAAGGAGTTATTTACAAAAAATGAGTTTTATTCTTATTCTCCTAACAATCTTTGTTGTTATCAGCGCAGGATTTTTGGTAATTGAACTGTTTGGCTTCTTAAAAGAATCGACACTTTTTGAAAAGCTCTCTTTTTCGTGGGGGTTAGGGTTTGGGTTTATTGGTCTTCAATTATTTTTTTATCACCTTTTGCATATAGAATGGAACCGTCTGAGCATTCTTTTGCCATGGATAATTCTTTTTGTTCTGTATGTTCAAAAAAATAGACCATATTTTCCCAAATTGACATTTCGTCTACAATTAAGAGAAAAAATTTTTGTCATACTCATTCTTCTCCTCCTATTATTTGTCGGATTTGAATCTATTCTACGTCCAGTTCAAGCATGGGATGCTTGGGATAATTGGCTGTTCAGGTCAAAAGTGTTTTATTACCACAACACTATTGACCAGTATTATTTTCATTATGCCCAAGATGAATATCCTCTTATTATCCCTCTAGTTGGCACCTTTGGGTATATCATGATGGGTCAAATCAATGATAGGCTCATCTTGCTCCTTTTTTTTATGTTTTACCTTTGTCTTGGAGGAATTTTTTTCGGAACCGTAAGAAGGCTTTCTAGCACACAAAACGCCCTTTTGTTTACGTTTCTCTTATTGTCTTTGCAAAATCTCATCCGCCACGGTGGCCGTTTTGAAGCAGGTCAAGCAGACCTCGCGCTTTCTTATTATATTTTCTCAGGAACAATTCTTCTTGCATCCTTTATAAAAAAGAAAAGTAAAAAAACAGCAATCCTCTTAAGTGTATTTTTAGGAATTGCAGGACAGATAAAGTATGATGGGATGGCTTTTATAGTAATAGTTATGCTTGTATTTTTGTTATACGTCGTCAAATGGAAACAATATAGATATGCTTATTTACTATTACCATCTTTTTTGCTACTTATACCGTGGAACTTATATAAATTGCTTAATCAGCTTCCAGAAAATTTTCTCTTTCGTTCAGGGATAAACATTCATATAGAGAGGTTTGTGATAGTAATACTTTCCATGTCAAAAGAATTCTTCAATATCAAAAACTGGAACTTGCTATGGATTGTTTTTTTTGTCAGTTTAATATTCTTCTGGAATAGAGGCAAAAAGGCTAAACTTTTTTTAGTTGTTTTATCTCTACAATGGCTATCATACTTTCTTGTTTTTTTAATGACCCCCACCAATCCAGTAACTCATATTGCAAATATTATCGATAAACTCTATATACATCTTGCACCAATTGCTACTCTTATTATTGCTTTAGTCACTTCCGATATGATGCAGAGATCAAAAGTAAAAATAATTCGAAAATTACATAATGATTAAATATCGGGGATTTGAAACGCTTGAGGTATTGGAAGGTGCTGATAGGTATAATGAATGGATTGCTGAATCGATTTTGCCGTATATCTCCTCACCGGTACTCGAAGTAGGTTCTGGGACGGGAAATATTTCTCAACATTTTTTGTCAAGAAGCCCTTTATATATTACCGATTCGGACAATGGGCTTGTAAAAAAGTTAAAAGAAAAATTTAAAGGAAAAAAAGGAGTCTTTATTGAGTATTTAGATATAACCCAGATCCCACAAGGAAAACTCCGATCATATTTTGCTACAATTTTTGCTGTTAATGTCTTAGAGCACATTGAGAATGATTCGAAAGCATTAAAAAATATGTCATCATTATTAAGAAAGGGTGGAAGATTGGTACTGCTCGTTCCTGCAAACAAAGGGGCTTTTACAAACCTTGATAAAGTTTTGGGCCACTACAGGCGATATGAGAAAGATGAATTAACTGAGAGGCTTACTGGTGCGGGTTTTTCGGTTGAGAAAATATCGTATTTTAACTTCCTTGGATTATTGAGTTGGATTATCCGCGATAAGTTTGAAAGAAAAAACTTCCATCTTAAGCCATATCAAATTGCTGCATTTGATATGGTTGTTCCAATATTAAAAAGAGTAGAGAAGTATATCAGAGTACCACTTGGAATATCCCTTGTTGCCATTGCACGAAAGAAACGGTAGCATGATTTTTCCTGATCTCATTTTTTCATTTCTTCAAAGGCTTTACGCTGTTTTTCAGGGAAGGATTTCTTACTTAAGTGAAGATTTTACCGGCATCTCCTTAAACATCAAAACAGTTGGTATTTTCATTTTACAAGCACTGATTGGTTTTGCTTGCATCGCAATCATATTCTTAATAGGCAATAGAATTAGACAGAGATTTTTTCTTGAAGAAGGAGATAAGAATGTATTTCTTTCTATTGCTTTCGGATATATTACTGTTGGAATAGGTATTGCATTGCTTGGAATATATTCATTGTTAACACCAATCTATCTTGTTCTTTATATAGTAGTTGTTTGTGTAATTGCGTTACACAAACTGAATATCAGTTCTACAAAAATATTTGTTGCAGACTTTTTTAGAAGTCTCCTACCGATTAAGAAAAACAAAGTCATTATCGCTTTCATATTGCTTTTTTTAATTGTTGGATTTCTACGGCTATTACTTCCAGAAACTGGAGTAGATGCGCTGTGGTATCACACTGATTATCCAAAGCAATATTTACAAAGGGGAACAATGATGGTTCCAGTAAAGGGGAATTTATATCTTGCTGCAACACCACAACTTGGTCAGATGCCGTACGTTATATTTACCTTTCTTGGATTAGTCGACGCTGCACGAATTTTTCATTTCTTATTTTTGATTTTAGTTCTAGTATTGTTATACCACATCTCTAAAGATCTAACTTCCCCAAACGCTGGCTTAGCGACTGCACTACTTTTCATTACCTCGCCAATTATTTTACGTCATGCTCCAACAGCATATGTTGATTTTCAGTGGTTGTTTTTTTGGTTGCTTTCGCTTTGGATTCTATTAAAAGCGAAGATCTTACGTCTGAAAATAATAATACTAACTGGTGTATTGTTTGGTGGGTTATTATCGATGAAACTTCTGGCTATTGTCTTCTTTCCTGTTTTCCTCATCTATATTCTATTAAAAAGTAAAGATGGATCATTTTCTGCCTTGAAAAACTTGTTGTTGTTTCTGTTTACGGCGGGAGCCGTTGTTTCCATTTGGTATATAAGAGCGTTTGTTATGACCGGTAATCCTTTTTACCCGCAATTTGCTTCTATGCAAAATGAATTCAGTAGCGTTTTAGCTTTAAATGACTTTCTATCATTAGCTTATTGGCAATACAAGGTACAGGGTGTTTTTAATATCTTAGATTTTAGTTTTTTATCCGCAGTTGCATTAGCTGGATTATTTTTTCTTCAAAAAAATCAACTCATGGTGCTTATGCGAGCAAATTTATTCATATTTTTTTGTTTGGTTGCTTTATTATTTTTCTTTTTACCAACACCATTTTTTATTGGGAGACATTTAATCTATCTATATAGTTTAATTATCCTTTTATTTGCATTGCCATTGGCAAATATCTACGAAAGATTTCTTCTTGCGAGAAGAGGGATACAATTAGCACTTTTATTGTTATTTAGCTACTATTTTATTAGTACGCTCGCGTTACTCCCATACGGTTTTGGATGGGCTGAGACAAATAAGTACTTAACTCGTACACTAGAGAACGATAATTCGAGCTATTACGACTTTTATAGAAAGTTCTCTCCACAGATTTCAAAAACAGACTTGGTAGTAACCTATAATGTTCAAGGGCTTTACTATGCTGATTTTCGGCATGAGGAGTTTGAACAGATGCGACACAATGGCCTTGCCTCACTTGATGATTTTAAGAGAAAAGGATTTACAAAGCTGCTGGTAAGGCAAGGAGATACAGATTGGTTTTGCCGGCGAATAGGTTTTTCTGATTGCAAGCCAGATAGATTTTCGCTTTTAGCAAAGCATGAACCAGCAAAGTTGTACTTGTATAGGATAAAATAATAGGGTATTAAGAGTCGGATGGTTTGGCGGCACGAGATGGGAAGGGATAGAGGGGTATAAGGAACTTAGGAGTTTGAGTATGTTGATTAGTGTAGTTATATTAACAAAGAATGAGGGAGAAAATATTCAGCGTTGTTTGGAGGCTTTGCAATGGACGGATGAGAGAATCGTTATAGATGATCTGTCGATTGATAAAACAGCCTCGATTGCTAAGCGATGTAGTGCAAAAGTTTTTGTTCATGCATTGCAGGATGATTTTTCCGAGCAAAGAAATTACGGATTGGAGAAGACAAAAGGGGAATGGGTGATGTTCGTAGACGCAGACGAGGTCGTTTCTGCGGCTTTGCGGGATGAGATTCTTTCGAATATTAAAAAGGAGCATATACTCTCGGGCTTTTCGGTGAAACGAACGGATATACTATGGGGGAAGGAACTGAAACACGGGGAATGGGGTAAGCAGATGTTGATTCGCCTGGGCAGAAAGGGTGCAGGTAGATGGGTAGGTGCTGTTCATGAACGATGGGAGATCTCGGGTCAGTTAGGAGTCTTCTATAATTCACTTTTTCATTACCCACATTATTCGGTTGAGGAATTTATCCGCGAAGTAAATTATTACACTGATTTGCGAGCGAGGGAATTATTTGAACAGAAAAAGCATGTATCGGCGTTTGATATCATTTTATATCCGAGACTGAAGTTTATCTATAATTATTTCTTACGATTTGGGTTTATGGATGGCATGGAAGGTTTTCTCATTGCCATTATCATGAGCTTTCATTCATTTTTAGTTCGGGCAAAATTATGGCTCCTATGGCAAGAGAAAAAATAACTATTTTCTTCGC
>CAYWEP010000004.1:0-36466 GCA_964457405.1 uncultured Gammaproteobacteria bacterium | reverse complement strand
CACAGGTTAGCACATTGGCAACAGTCTCCAAGGCTGTACAGGTAGTAAAGTCAGTGAGGATGATTTGATCAACAGCATTTATGGTGATATCTGATCCTGCACCTGTTGTTTGGAGGATTAAGGCATTACTGTCAATTGTTACTGCATCTCCTCCATCTCCTAGAGTTACTACTCCATTGGCATCTAAGGTACCATTTGCTGTTAATGTACCAGTTGCAGTAAAGGAGGAATCAGCGGTTACAGGATCAGAAAGAGTAATAAGTGAAGATCCTGAATCTATTACAATGTTTCCCGTTGTAGAGTTACCAAGAGTGAGAGTCTGTGCATTAGTTGTCCCAAGGACTCCTAACCCTGTGAGGAAGGCAGCATTGTTACCAGAGTTGGCTGATATGGAGGCAGTTGGAGTACCGGAGTTGACATTGATGAAGCCAAACTTCGCAGATGCAGTTGCACTACTGCCGACCAACACATCAAGTACTGTTGCCTGGTTAGGAGAGATAGCTCCATTGGCAACAGTCCAGGCAGCAGAACCAATCTGTGTCCAGGAAGAACCATCGTAAACAATAACTTGATTGCCAGATGCATCATAGGCTAAGAATCCCTCACCTGATATCAGGCTTGTTGGAGAAGCCGAGGAAACATTGGGTAGACGGAAACCCTGTAATGCCGAATCGTCATGAAGAATGCTAGCAAGGTCGATAAAATCACCATCAGCAAAGGTCAGAGTACTAGCTAAATCAGTCGCAGTGATAGTATTATCATCAATTTTGGATGAGGTAACTGCCCCATCAGCTACATCAGCATTTTTTACCTCTCCGTCTTTTATTTTCTTTGTCGTTACCGAGTCATCAGCAAGATCAAATGTCAAACCTGAAACAAGCTTATCTTTCGTTACTGCGCCATTGGCAATATCTTCAGTCTGTATTTCTCCATCTTTAATTTTTTCGCTTGTCACTGCGTCGGTACGAAGTGACTTCGTAGAAACTGAAGCACTCGTGATAATACCGCCAATACTGAGATTGCCCAGGTCATCCAGAATGACGAGATTACCTGGTCCTTCACCTGGTACGCGGCCGCGGATATAATCAGCATTAAGGTTTTTTATAAGCTCGCTATCGGGGATGACAAAGTATGAGCTATCAGGAAATGTAAGGTTATATAAAGAAACGACATTACCTTTCTCATCAACAGTCAGGACGTCATTGACATCCTCAATTATTTTTGGAGGTACTGCTTTACGATAGATCTCTTCATCTATTTGCTGGACAATACCAAGTGAGATACTACTTAAGGGACGAAGTGCTCTACCAAGGATGCTTTTTTTAGCATTCGTGGGGTCGTTGGTGTATTTTGCGCCAAGGACTTCCCCTTTTATTTTTTCCGCATTTGCAACCGACAAGGCAACCTGTGTATTTTTCAGATTGCCTTCAAGGGATATTTTCGCTTGAGAGTGCGGAGGGGCTCTCCTATTAGTATAGCCTAAAAACCTAGCTGTATTCTCTGGGAAAAGGAGAAAAAAGATAGTAAGAATAATAATAGTAATAGTAAAGAGGGTAAAAAGGAAGAGGCCAGCAGCATAAAACATGCGCCGAAAGGTGATAAGGTTTTCTATGTGTTTTTTGTTTTCTAGCATAAAGGTAGAAAGTCTGCTAATAAGTTTGCGATTGTCCAAAACTTCCTCTGGTTCCTCGAGAGGTTCAAGAATTTTTTCTTGTACTTCTTTTTGTCTTAGGAAGTATTCAGAGTTGATAAAATCCTCGAGCGCACTGTGGGTATACATCCGTTCGCCGTTTTTGTCTCGCTCTGTTTTGATGAGCCCTTTTTTTTCAAGCCTTCTGAGTGTTGACTGGGATATATTGAGGCGCTCTGCTGCTTCTGAGATAGTTAAGGGTTTGGATAACTTTATTTTTTCGAGTTCATTAATTGAAAAGTAGCGGGTTTTGCCATTTGGTCGTTGAGAATGAAGGACCTTTGCTTTATCCCATCGCCTAATGGTGTCTATTGAAACACCGAGGACCTCAGCCGCTTGACTGATGGCTACTAATTTTTTGTTTTTGGGCAGATCGGGCATACTGACAGACTCTTTAGCTTTGCTTACCTATGCAGTGGTTAATCAATACCTAGGTAATACTTTTCATATCTTATCTTAATCACATCATAAACAGCGAAGCTTGTCAAGCACGAATTTTCACAAAAAATAATCTTATCATAATTATATCTGTTTTAATATTTTTGACTGATATAACAATCTACTTGACATGATGATAAAATTACGATACATTTATGCTGATCTTATGCTTTCTCTTTCCTACCATTTGTCCGGAAGCCTCATCTCCTCCCTTGAAGAAATTAATCTTCTTCGTCAACAAATTCTCTTAACTCCTCTACGGCCAAAACTTGAGCTACGCTTTCGCTGGGAAGGGCTGATCGATAAGATCTACTGGTCTCTGAATCTTGCCAATATTTCACTGAATAAGCGGGAAATCATTGAAATTCTGACTATTTATACGAAGAAAAAACTGACACCAACACAAAAGGATGTGCTTCGCTACCGCTATGCTTTTGACTACATTTATCGAGATTGGTCAGGGTCAAAAAAACCATTAACGTCAAAAACTGTGCTTTATCTGCATGAACTCCTTGCCAAAGGAGAAATAAAAACAGAAGCATCAATTAAAGAAGTCCTAGACTATCTACAAACAAGCACGGACCACCCAGTCCTGCAAGCATCAATTGCCCTTATCGAGCTTATGCATCTCGCGCCATTTACGAAAGGGAGCGCTGAGGTTGCGAGGCTTCTTGCCTATATCTTCCTCTACAAACAGGGCTTTGATATGCGAGGAATGCTCGTCCTTGAAGAATACTTCCGTCGTGATATGAAAACGTATGAAGAGGTTATGAGTAGAGTAACACAAGATGGCAATCTTACACCCTGGCTTGAATACGTGGCAAATGGCGTTATCCTCCAGCTTGAGAAAGTGAAGCAGAAGATAAACGAGCAAGCAGCTGATGGCTATTTATCCGCAAAGGCTTTTGAGTTGACCGAGAGACAACAAGCAATTCTTTCAGTTCTTGATCAACCAGGCTCACGAATCACTAATAAGAAAGTGCAAAAAATGTTTGCTATCTCCCAAATAACTGCCTCTCGGGAACTAGCCAAACTTGCATCAATTGATCTATTGTTCGTCCACGGCAAAGGGCGTTCTGTCTACTACACGAAGGTCTAGGACTATTTTTTCCCTACTACTCCTTGATAGACCTTTTCGTAACCATCGATCATTTTCTCAACAGTGAAATTTTGCTCAATATGTTCCCGACAAACTTTTCGATCTATGTCCCCAATCTGTTTTACCGCAGCAATCAAACCATCAATACTTGTTTCCTTGGTAACCCATGCATCTAATCCTTCACGAACATTTGCATTTTCATTGACAACAAAGCCTGTCACACCATCTTTGACAAGCTCTGCAACGCTTCCTCTATTATAAGCAACAACCGGCGTACCACAGGCCATAGACTCTGCCATGACAAGGCCGAATGGCTCTTCCCAATGAATCGGGTACAACGTGCAATACGCTCCTTCGTATATGGCAGCTTTCTTTGAGGCATCAATTTCACCCTGATACGTAACAAGTTTGTTATCAATGAGAGGCTTTACCGTTGTCTCAAAATATTCTTTTTCTGTATCATCGATAGCGCCAAAAATCCGCAAAGGCATGTTCAGCCGGTAGGCAGCTTCAATCGCATCGACTGGACCTTTTTTGTCAGTTATCCGACCAAACCACAACAGATACTTCCCTTTGTTAGGCGCAAAAGGAAACTCTGCCATATCTATGCCATTATAAACAGTTGCGATATAATTAAGCTCTGCCAAATCCTTGCGCTGGTTATTGCTGATTGAGATAAAATTGTGGTTCTTAAATCGCTTAAGGGTGTGTATTTTCTCCTCAGTCGTATACTCTTTGTTGTAGGAGCCATGGATAGTATGCACAACGGGTGTTTTAACCAAATGCGAAAGAAACATTGCATAATACTGGGCATGGGTATGGATAATGTCAAATTCCTGCGCTCGCTGAAAGCACTCGATGTAGTGAAGGAGCGGGTGAAGCGCATCGCCTTTGATCGTACCGCTGTTGCCCAAAGCTTGCTTAAAGACGGAAAAGAGTTTTGCAGCAGTCTTCGAGTCGCCTGATGCAAAGAGCGTCACATCATGCCCCCTTTTGACCAATTCTTCAGTTAGAGAGTGAACAATCACTTCGGTCCCACCATACCCTCTTGGCGGGACAGGCAGCCACGGCGGCGCAAGCTGTGCAATCTTCATAGTTCCACTATAGCATAAGCTTAGCCGATTTTTTGGAGCGCTTTTTCGTAATCATCGATCATCTTCCCTATCGTAAACTTCTCCGCAACATGCTTTCGACACGTCTCTCGAGATATAGTATCTATATTGTGTAGTTTTTCTACCATTTGATCGATATCTTCTACTACAAACCCTGTATTATTATCAATTACTACCTCAGGAACTGCGCCTTTGTTAAACGCGACAACCGGCGTTCCGCAGCTCATCGCCTCAATCATCACGAGACCAAACGGCTCATCCCAGGCGATGGGAAATATAAACGCTTTTGCTTGCTGATACAACTTCAGCTTTTCTTCAAAACTAATCTCGCCGATATACGTCACGCCTGCCTCGTCCATCAATGGTTTGATCTCGGCAAAATAATCAGGCTGACCGATTTTACCGGACAGCACAAGCTTCATCCCTGCTTTTTTTGCGACTTCAATCGCGGCTTTTTGATTTTTGTGCCGGGCTATTGATCCCATCATCAAAACATAGTCTTTTGGAACTGGATTAAACGAATACTTTTCTATATCAACGCCGTTATAAACCGTGGCTAGATAGTCAAGATTAGTAAAATCCTTTCTTTGCGCATTGCTGATCGTAATAACATGCGTTTTGTATTCACAAAATAAATCTGCTAACTCTTTAAATAAGTTAAGATGCATGACATTTACAAAGGGCTTGTTGAGAAGTTTGGCAACTGGGAGAAAAAGCGCTTCGCCGCGCATATTATTCAAAATCACATCATACTCGTCTTTGTGCTCGATCAAGCGTGTGGCAGCTTGGGAGAGATAGGCTATCTCCATACGAAGTTTTCGAGAGGATTCAACCCGACTCGGATCAAACTGCGCTTCTCTTGCCGAACCGGCAACCAAATTCCCCTCTCCTACTTCTATTACCTTCACGTTACTGTTGGCAAAGTTTTGTTTGGTGCCTTTGGCTGCAAAAAGCAAAACTTCATGGCCTTTTTTGGAGAGGCCGACTACCTGTTGGTAAGCAATCCATTCAGTTCCCCCTTGCCCTGATGGCGGGACAGGAAGCGCAACTGAGCCGAGTACTACTATCTTCATAGATATGGTAAACAGGGTATAGGTATAATTGTAGCTGCTCGTATGGGTATAGTAAAAAGGGAAAGGTAATTTCCCCCACAACTAAACCCTCTTACTATACTAGCTGCCATACCTAAACCCTTATACTATGCCCATTTACTGTTTCTTCCGAAACTCCAGATACATGTTCTCAAATCGCTTGGCTATCTCAGCCCAGGTAAAACGATCAATGATGGTCTGCCGTGCGCGCTCACCCATTTTCCTACGAAGCTCGTCGTTTTTGAGGAGCATATTTACTTTCTCTGCTATCTCTTTTGCGTTTCTGGGTCTGACGAACAAACCATTCACGCCGTCTTTCACAGCCAATGGGATTCCGCCTTTTCTCGTAACGACGACAGGTGTCTTGGTCGCCATTGCTTCCAAAACGACAAGTCCCAGCGGTTCATCCCAGACGCTCGGGACGACAACTACATCGGCTCTATAATTAAGCTTCACGAGCTCGCCGTTGCCGACGTAGCCGATGAAATGAACATTTTGCGTTTTGGGATCACGAACCTGTTCTTGCAAATTCCTTCGCTCTGGCCCGTCCCCTGCAATAATCACTACGCCATCAATTTTCTTGGCAGCCTGGATGAGATATTTTACTCCTTTGTATCGTGTGAGTTTCCCTGAGAATAACACAACCTTCTTTCCTGTCAGATCATATTTCCTCTCTATGCCCTTCGTTTCCATACTTGATGGAAAAAGCGACATGTCAATGCCTCCCGGAATCACGCGTGTCTGCCGATGGAACGAATCGCCCAGGACCTGCTCCATCCAATCGCGCGTCCAAAAACTATTGGGAACGATCCGCACTGCCTTATGCATCGCCTCAGCTGTCAAGTAGGGATAGCGCTTATCCTGCTCAAGCGTTGGGAGCTCCGATCCATGCACCGTAACAATAAAGTTAAGTCCATAGGCAATTTTGATAAAACGAGCAATCCAGGAGAGCGGCATCAGGTGATGAACATGGATTATATCAGGAGAAAAGTCATTGACCGCCTCAACAATCTTCTTAAAGTAGGCAAGGTAATTGGCTGAAAGCTCTTTTCCTCCGACTTTGGTATAGAGCTGACAATTTGGCCATTCGGGATGTCCGGTAAAAGCGATCTTAAACGGAAGATCAACGACGTAATTCTTAACGCCTGCAATCTTTCGTTTGTCCGGTACAACCATTGCCACCTCATATCGGCGCGCAATTTCTTTCGCAAGCTCTCGTGCGTACGTACCCGAACCTGAACCATAGAGCGGAAACATTTGCAGATAGAGAACTTTCATAGGTCCAATGGGCATAGTCGCGCCATTATAGCATACGAATAATATCAAACGAAATTCAAGTAAGAATTTATTTCCGATGACTACCGTCTTCTGTGTTCTGTCATCAGTTCTCTGAAGATGAGGATCACAAACTCTAGTAACGCAAGCTGTCTTTTTAACCTCCAAGGCTGACGGATGAGACGATACAACCACTCAAGGCCAAGTCTGCGAAGAAATAAAGGCGCCCGACCGACTCTACCACTGATATAATCAAATGCACCGCCAACGCCGATCACCGCCCTCACGGGTATCTTGCCGATATTCTCAGCCATCCATTCCTCCTGCTTTGGAAAGCCGAAGGCGACAAAGAGGATGTCGAGGCTTGACGGTAGATGATAGAAGGTAGATGATGGATTTTTGAGGGTAGAAGCTGGCCACTCAGGCGCTGCGAAGACAACTTTCAGGCCCGGATACTTTCTCGCCAAGCAATCGGCTGTTTTCTCTGCTATGTTCTGTCTGCCACCTAAAAATCCTATCGTTATAGGCTTTTTTACATGTCTTTCACCAAGACGTACAATCTCCCCACAAAGCGCATCCACAAAATCAGTCCCAGTAAGACGCTCTTTGAATGGCTTCCCCAAAATCTTACCGGCTATTGTAATGCCGATGCCGTCCGGCAAGGCTAAACTTGCCTTGTTGAGTATCGCCTGAAACGACTCGTGCTTTCGGGCAAAAACCAAAATCTCAGGATTTGGAGTAACGACAAAATAGGGTTTTGTCTTTTTTTCTATTGATGTAAAAATATACTCCAGGATATCTTTTTTCGTTGCATTTGTTATCCCGACATCAAGTATTATATTTTTGTCTAACATAACTTATATACTATAGACAACTTTTCCACGTAGTATTTATCAATCTTTTTTTGTACTTCCGATCAGTTTATCTACTCAATTTTTAGCTACTAATATATGATCCTTAAGGCTAAAAGAAATCAAATATTTTAAGCACATAAAAACAGACTATTATAGTACTAATTTATTGTGAAAAGAATAATCCGCTTACTTTTCATATTAGCTTCAGTTCTTGCAATGAAATAGTTATAGGTTTTAAACTAAATCGGAAATGTAACAATGGAACAATCTAACAATTTATTTTCTGTTTATTCTCCGTTTATACAGCTCAATATTTTCCATCGCGACGCCTGTGCCGCGGGCGACACATAACAGCGCGTCCTCGGCGACATGACACGGAACACCGGTAATCTGGGTCATCAGCTTATCAATATTTGTCAAAAGCGAGGTGCCACCAGACATGACAATCCCTTTATCAATAATATCGCTTGCCAACTCGGGCGGACACTGCTCGAGTACCTCCTTTGCTCCCTGGATGATCTCCAAAAGCACAGGCTTTATGGCTTCGTTGACTTGGGCTTCTGTAAGCATAATCGTCCGAGGCAAACCGGAGATGTTATCTCGTCCCCTGATCTCCATTTTCTTTTGGCCCGCCGAAGTCTCTGACGAAGACGGCTTGCTCTCCCCACCAACGACTGCATTCCCTAATTCAATTTTTATCACCTCAGCTGTTGTCTCTCCGATAAGCAGGTTAAACTTCTTTTGCGTATACTTGGCAATCGCTTCGTCAATCTTATTACCCGCAACCCGGACAGAACTGTGGACAACGACACCGCCAAGCGAGATCACCGCAGATTCAGTTGATCCGCCACCGATATTGACAATCATATGGCCTGCAGGCTGTGCAATAGGCACTCGTGCTCCTATGGCGGCCGCCAATGGCTCATCAATAAGATAGGCTACCTTCGCGCCTGCAGACATGGTCGCGTCGAGCACAGCTCGACGCTCAACTTGCGTCACGCCTGATGGAATACACACCATTACTTCCGGTTTGAGAAAACGCGACCGACCGCAGGCTTTGTCGATAAAATAGGAAAGCATCGCCTCAGTAATCGTATAGTCTGCGATCACGCCATCCCGAAGGGGTCGCTGGGCAACGACATTACCGGGAGTCCTCCCCAACATTTCTTTTGCCTCTTTCCCAACAGCAACAACACGGTTCTCCTCAGCAGTTACCGCAACAACAGTTGGCTCGTTTAACACAATGCCCTCCCCCACAAGGTAGACAAGCGTATTCGCGGTTCCTAAATCTATTCCGATTCGTTTACTGGTCGGCAATGAAAACATAAGTAAATTAAGTAACCTAAGTCACCTAGGTCACTTAGAAGATATCTAACCTACTACAAACCATATCATTTTTCCCGTTTGGCCTGCTTTATTCTCGATTATACCAACCTGAAACTCTGTTGCAAGGGTTAAATTGCCGCTGTATAATGTCTGTGCTTATAATAACTTTCACCTTATGAAAAAAGATTCTCATGTCTCATCAGACTTTTCATCAATTCAACAAGGTAAACCCGCTCTTGAGCCGCCCACAAACACGGCAGAACATGAACCTCCAGAGGAGGGACGAGGCGGCATACGAAAACAAATCCTCTTTTCCGGAGCAGTCTTTCTCTTTTTGGCAGCCGCGACAATTGCAATCGTCTTGTACGGTTCTGGCTATCGCTTCTCACTTGATAATGGCAGGCCAGAAGTGGCAAAAACAGGCATACTCGTCACAACAAGTAACCCAAATGGTGCACAAGTACTCATCAATGACCACCTCACAACAGCAACAGATAACACCATAAACCTCACGCCTGGCGAATACAGAGTCAAAATATTTAAAGAAGGATATTTTCCTTGGGAAAAAACTGTCAGGATACAAAAAGAAGTCGTCACCAAAGCAGAAGCGCTTCTCTTCCCGACGGCTCCAAAGCTTGAGAGTATTACGGCGACGGGTGTCTCAAATCCGATGCCTGACCCATCAGGCACAAAAATCGCTTATATCATTGCTGGGCAAACTATCCGGAAAAACGGCATCTATGTTTTTGATCTCACAGCCAATCCTGTTTTGTCTCTCCAAGGATCTGCAAAGCAAATCGTCGATGACACGAATGGATTGTTCTCGCAATCCAGTTTTACTTGGTCGCCTGACGGGCAACAGCTGATTGCTTCTCTTTCGGGGGAACTCGAAACGCCAACCTACTATCTCCTCAGCGCCCAATCCCTGAATGATACCCCCCGCGATATTACCGCAATCCTCACATCGGTACAAGAAGAGTGGCGGGCTGATATTGCGCAGAAGGACAAAACACGTACTGACGGGCTTAAGGAACCACTCCAAAAACTGATAAAGGATAATTTCACCATTCTTGCCTGGTCACCTGATGATACAAGCTCAAAAATTCTCTATATCGCAAAGGCAGATGCAACGCTTCCGCTTATCATCAAACCTCGACTGATTGGCGTCAATACGCTAAGAGAGGACCGCAACGTCACAAAAGGCGCTGTCTATGCGTACGACACCAAAGAAGATACGAACTGGAAGATCCTTGATAGCTTTGAGAGTGACTGTATCGTAGACGATGCTGATTGCAGATTGCCTTTACGTTGGTTTCCCGACAGCAAGCACCTCAGCTACGTCTATGATAATAAGATTGACATTATGGAATATGATGCGAGTAATCAGACAACGATTTACGCTGGGCCATTTATTGATAACTATGTCTT
This sequence comes from uncultured Gammaproteobacteria bacterium, assembly GCA_964457405.1. GTDB lineage: Bacteria > Patescibacteriota > Microgenomatia > Levybacterales > UBA12049 > CAYWEP01. The sequence goes on along the minus strand of CAYWEP010000004.1, from coordinate 26,153 downwards.
CCCCTGGCCAAACGGGTCAAAGATCATTGTCTTAACAAACCTTAATAACCTCAATATTCCACCAAACCTGTATACGATTTCTTTGAAATAAGTAACCTATGTTACTTAAGTGACTGAGGTGACCTATGTTGAGGACTTCGGCTTTGCAATCACAAACAGCCTTTTCCAAGTAGTGCCGGGCGGCCAGCAGGTCTGAAGGACTAATTGCTCCGGCCCATCATGGCTATTCACAAGATAACTTACCTCAGAAGGATCGGTAATAACCTTCTTATCAATAACATAGTTGTACCGAACGCCTTCAAAAAAGACAACAATTTCATCACCGGGCTCAAGATCCTTTAGAAGGTAAAACACAGCATTGTAACGGCCTACATTCCACCAGGAGTCTGTCGAGTGAGCAAAGATATATGTGTTACCGGGGAGACCAGGAAAGACTGTGCCTTTGGCGTGTGCGACTCCTTGCAGAAGTGCTGGTTTGAAAATATCAGGATTTGTCGGATCAACATTGGGAATTACTCGTGATGAGGCACCAATTTTTGGAATGACAATCGAGAAATTAGTGTCTATCGGAACAATCGACTGCTTTGTCTCACCTGAGAGTAACTGTCCAAAACTCATTGTATTGTCGGGCTTTTTATCTATATCAGATGAAGACATATCTCTATCATCTACGAGATTCGCAACCGTATATTCTACCCCCCGTGCCTGCTTGAGACGATATTTTATCTCAAAGGTGAGTGCCGGGCCAAATGTCGCGATAACGCCGTAGATGCTTAATAAAACGAGGAAGTTACCGATGGAGCGAAGGATAAGAAACTTTATTTTCTCTGAACGTTGCATACTATCAGGCTAGCAGAATAGTGGCAGAAAAACAAAACACTTCTTGTCGGAGTGCTGGGAATTGAACCCAGTGTCTCTGCTACCCGAAAGCAGCGTGATACCGATTCACTACACTCCGAAATTTCTCCTATTGTACTGTCTTTTGTGCTAGAATACAAATAATTAAAACCTAGAGTAATAGTAGTAAGATACATTACGAAATAGATAGAAGGTAGATATATATTCATTGATACAGACTAAATGATACATAATAATACTCTGTTATCACTTATTAGAAATTAAAAATTCTTTTACCGAGTAAAAGCCTGTCCCCGTAGCTCAACGGATAGAGCAGACCCGTCCTAAGGGTAAGATGGCAGTTCGACTCTGTTCGGGGATACGTAACACATATTCCAATAACAGTCTGTCGCATGGAAGGCTATAAAAAACTTTCCTCATATATCCTCGCAACTGTCATATGTGATTTGACAGTCAAATTCTGTAAGCGTTTTATATCACCTTACTCACGAACAAATGACCAAATGGAGCAAGCCGGAAGATCCGGGAAACAAAATATCGCTGAAGGATATACCATGCAAAGCTTAGAAGCTTACATAAAGCTACTCGGAGTAGCTGATGGTTCGATAAAAGAGCTTACAGCTGATTATGAGGACTTCTTGCGGCAGCGAGGACATGCCACTTGGGGAAAAGAAGACCCAAGAATTAGGGTTTTTAGGGGGTTTAGGGCGGTTTGGAAAAGCCCTAACACCCCAAATACCCCCAACCTCCCAAATAATCCCGAAGAAGCAGCTAACAAGCTTCTGACCTTCTGCCAGATGGAGACCTATCTTCTGAAGCGTCAAATTGAATCACTCAAAAAGAAATTCACCAAGGAAGGCGGCTTCCGAGAAAATCTCTTCAAGGAGAGGCTTGCCTATCGTAAGCAAAAAAGATAGTATGCCTCTTATGCGTATTCTCTCCCTTGCTCCATCAAATACTGAAATCCTCTATGCACTCGGTTTAGGCAATCAGATAGTCGGCGTGACTGCCTTTTGTGATTACCCAGCCGAAGCAAAAAGCAAGCCGAAAGTCGGCGGGTGGACAACGCCGATGATAGAAAAGATCAATGAACTTTCTCCTGACTTAATTTTTACGTCATACTTTTTACCCCCTCCTTTGCGAGAATGGAAAGGGCCAGGAAAGATCGTCCACGTTGCAGCAAAAACACTCCAAGAAGTCTATGAAAACATTTTTACCATTGCCGAAAGTACAAATAGCCTCAAGAAAGGAGAAGAAATTGTTAAAAAAATGAAGCAAGAATTTGCTCAATTCCGTAACAGCCCTAACCTCCCAAACCGCCCCAACCGCCCTAAGGTTTATATGGAAGAATGGCCGAAGCCGCCAATGGTCTCAGGCAATTGGGTACCGGAGCTTGTGGAGATTGCCGGTGGAATTGAGCAAATCGCAAAAGCTGGTCAGGCAAGTCGAGAGTTTGACTTTAAGGAATTACAAGATTTTGATCCAGACCTCATGATTTTTCACTGGTGCGGCTTTGGCAAGCGCTTTTATAAGAAAAATGTTATAGAGAGATCTGGTTGGAGCCAGTTAAGCGCTGTTAAAAATGATAGGCTTTTTCCTATCGATGATGCTTTACTGAATCGTCCAGGCCCGCGGCTCTTAGAGGGGGCAAAACAGATTCAGGAGATATTAATTAATTTGGTATAACTCTTTATGTTTGCCGAGGGCGATAAAGTCAAGCTGACGGTGGTTCTAACCATCATAATCTATACCAATTGGTATAGATTATGATGGCGCAACATTGAGACTACACCCGGGGAGTCGGCTAGAGATACATTTGCATCAGAGAATTGAAACTATAGCCCCGATGTGAGTATTATAAAAATGGGGTGTTTTGTGGTTTTGCTTCGGTCGCTTCTTCTGTCGGCATAGTTAAATCACGAACATATTCTAATTGGTCAGCGCTTATCTTTCTTCCCTCTTCTTCCGCCCTCATCATGCCAAAAATAGTAAATCCTGCACCTACGGCAATAATTAGTACTGATTCCACGAGAGTCTTATTTACATCTCCATCAGCATTAGCCATCAATTCCAAGCCGGCTACTCCACCTGATCCTACAAGCAGTGGAACGGTTGCTTTAGTCCACTTTACTAGTCCTCTTCTTCTCAATCCTCTCTCCGCTTCATCAAACGAAGGAAATACTTCAGTATCAGTGGTTGTTCTTGTTGTTGTCAGGACAACTGCGCCTGGATATTCTTTATGGGTTGTTGCTATTTCAGTATTTCGCGCCATACTTTATTAAGATTAGCAAACTATATCATATATATTACAAAGAATACAAGGACTAATTTTGACGAAGCGAGGCTGGAGTTATTTTTGTCTTTCTTCGTCAATGTAGATGTGGGTGTCGACTGTTTTTTCCCACGAGAAGATTTCGTTGGTGCTAAACATCAGCTTTACTTCCCTTTCTGCGATCTCTACATTCTCTGAGGCATGGATGAGATTGTACTGTTGAGACATCGCAAAATCGCCGCGGATCGTTCCGGCGTCTGCTTCCCGCGCCTTTGTAACGCCGACCATGATGCGGATTGTCGTAACCGCATCGACCCCCTCCCAGAGCATCGCAACCACCGGATAGGATTTCATGTAGGACTTAAGGCCTCCAAAAAACGGCTTGTCTTTATGATGCACATACCATTCATCCAGTAGCGCATCATCGAGTGCGATCATCTTCAGACCGACTAATTTCAGCCCTTTTCGCTCAAAGCGGTGAATGATCTCACCCACCACTCCACGCTGAACGCCATCCGGTTTGACTAAAATTACTGATCTTTCCATAAGTGACTTAAGTAACCTAGGTAACTTAGGTTACTTATAATCTTAACAAGTCCTCCAATCGTTGTCTATCCGCAAAGTTCCCAATCAGCGCAAGATTCAAGCCGGCACTCTGGAAATACGCTTTGCCCACGCGGTCAATGTCATCTGTAGTTACTGCCTCGATTTTCGCAATCACCTGGGCTGGGGTCAGGATTTCTTTCTCCAAAAGCTCCTGATGGGCAAAAAAGCCGGCCACTGCCCGGCTGTCCTCAAGCTCTAGTACCAGATGGCCTTTGAGATACTCCTTGGCTTTTTTGAGCTCTTGATCAGTTATCTTCAAATTTCCACCTGTTGCTTTGGCATACTCGGATACTATGACCTTGACGGCCTCTGTAATACGCTTTGGGTCTATACCAGCCATTGATACGAACGTGCCAGCGTCTTTATAGTGATCTGAGCTTGAGCGGACGTAGTATGCAAGTCCCCGCTTCTCACGGACTTCGTCAAAAAGCCTGCTACTCATCCCTCCGCCCAAAATAGCAGCCAGAACAGACAAGGGGTGTCGATCATCTGAATCAATAGCGACTGTCCGAACACCAAGCGCAATATGAATTTGTTCAGTCTTTTTTTCCTTAATCTTCACTGCAGGCTTTTTCTGATCCTCTTTTACCGGCTCTGGATTTTTAATAGCAAATTTCTTCATGGGGTTGAAGTACTCATCAACTAAATCCCTTCCCTTCTCCTCATCAATACTTCCTGCCATAACAACTGTCATATTGTGGCTTGAGTAAAGACTTTGCATGTATGCTAGGAACTGCTCACGCGTCATTCCCTGGATAACTTCTTTTGTCCCGATAACATCCCAGCCCATTGGCGTATCGCCGTAGAGAAGTTGCTCATAGATATCGCCGATATTTCGCATTGGCGTATCTTCATAAAGATTCTTCTCCTCAAGGATAACACCTTTTTCTTTGTTTATTTCTATTGGATCGAGCTTTGAGTGCTGGAGCATATCTGAGAGGACGTCAAGAGACACATTGATATTGTTCTTGGATGATTTGATATAGTAACCAGTGTATTCTTTACCAGTAAAAGCATTGAATTCTCCACCCATGCCATCAATGAGCGTTGAGATGTCAAGCGCAGATGGCCGTTTCTCTGTTCCCTTAAATGCCATATGTTCTAAAAAGTGAGAAATACCAGTGTTGTTTCGGTCCTCGTAGCGGCTACCTGCTGCAACCATAACGAGGACGGTTGCGGATTCCAGGGAAGCCATTGGGACAGTGATTACTCTGAGGCCGTTTTGAGAGACTGTGCGGGTGTAATGCATAATAGATTAGGAGTGTATTTTACCACTTCTAAGCCTCAGTTGCCAAGAGAGAAGATTACTTACATTTTCTCAGGAGCCTGGATGCCGAGGAGGTTGAGGCCTTTCTTGAGTGCATTACCTACTGCAGTGGTGAGTACTAGACGAAAGTTACTTACTTCGTCATCTCCCCTCAGCGAGTCTGTGACCTGGCTTGTACAGGATCTCTTTTCGCTTGGAGATTCTGGATGCGCTCCTTTGTCGCTTACCAGAATGACGGGGTGTGGAGTTAGAATCTTGTGTTTTTGATAGAAGAGGTTAAACTTTTGGGCGAGGTCGAAAAGATATACAGAGAGCAGGTGTGGCGAGAGTGTTTCTGCGGCTTCGCTAACTACCTCTTCAAACCTGTATAAACTTCGAAGCAAAGATTCCTCTTCTGGCTGCATTTCGCTTGGTGTAGCAATATCCTCTTTCTTACTTTGAAACTCTGTCCCTTTGTCACTTTGTGCCTTTCGTAAGACGCTTTGCGTGCGGGCGAAGGCGTACTGTAGGTATGGTCCTGAGTCGCCGTCAAGGGAGACGGATTTTTCGATGTCAAATGCCACATTCTGTCCAGTTCCGACTTTGAGGACTGAGTATTTGATCGCGCCGATTGCGACCTGCTCTGTAACGCGCTCTCGGTCTTCGGCTGCTATTTTTCCCTCAGCGACTAACTTCTCGATGCGTTCTTTGACTTGATCGATGAGCCAATCAACTCGTAAGATTTCACCAGTTCGCGAGCTCATCTTGCGGTCTGTGAGATTCACCATCCCCATAGAAATATGATGCTGCTTTGCAGCAAACTTCTCAGGATCGATAAGCTCTAAGGCTTTAAAGACTACCTGGAAGTACCCCGCCTGCTCTGAGCCGACAACGTGAATCTTCAAATCAAACGGGAACGCCTTGTATTCGGCAAAACCATTTGCCATTTCTTTTCCTTCATATGTCGGATTGCCTGCTTGGGTTATAAAGACTCTTGTATGTAACCCGTATTTTTCACCCGAAAAGATAATTGCACCGTTGTCCTCCACAAAAACCTTGCCCAGATTTTCTTTGACGATTCTCTTGCCTTCTTGGACCATCTCGCTTTCAAAAAAGAGACGATCAAATGTCGTATAGAAACGCTGATAAAAATCTTCGTAATAATCAAGACTCCAGCGGCGGGTTGTTTGATATAACCTTCCAATATTGTCATCCTGGCTTTTACCCTGAGCGAAGTCGAAGGGTGTCCAGGATCTCTCATTGTTAGAGATTCTGGAGTCTCCGCCAGCTGGCGGATCCCCAGAATGACGATGGATATAAACGTATAAGTCAGAATTCAATTGATCGATTTCCTCTTTATTCGCTTCATATTCTTGGCTTCCTCTAACATACCCTTCGCCTAAAAAGTGTGCCTTATCTTTATCAGTCCATCCTTCGACCTCTGCAAGCTCTAAGCCTTTCTCAGCCATGATTTTCTTAATACCCCAAATCGCTTTTGCCACATGAGGACCAATATCTCCCTGGTAGTTTGCGCGGAAAACCCGTGCGCCTGTGGCTTCGAGCAAACGACAGATCGCCTCACCGGTGATGAGTGTTCGCATGTGACCAATGTGCATTTCCTTATGTGTATTTGGATGCGCGTACTCAACCATGACTTTCTTGCCTACTCTTTTTGAGCCTGGTTGAAAGGCATACTCTCCTGCTAGTGTAGCCTGCATTTTTTCAAGCAGGAGATTTTCAGGGAGTGTGAAATTGATAAATCCAGGCGCGGCTACCAAAATTTTGATATCCTTTGATAGCTTATGCAATAGTTGCTTTGCCAAGCTTTCAGCAATTTCCATAGGAGGCTTTTTGGCATACTTTGCTGCAATGAGTGCAATGTTGCTCGCGTAGTCACCGTGTTCTTCTTGGACCGGATGATCAAGATTGACTGGTAGGTCTTCAGGTACAATTTCTGAAATAGCTGTGATAATTTGCTGTTTGATTGTTTTCATGGCCTTACGTGTTGCTCTATTGTATCACAGCTGAGGCTATGCTTCTTGTCAGTCTGGCGTCAGAGCCCAAGGACCATCCAGTGACCGAGAAGTTTTTAATCTTACGCGCTTTTGTATTGGTGGTATTCGCTAACTGTTAACTAAGCTTATCCAGCCTGCTTTTAAACGGCGGGCTGGGTATTGCTTTTTCAAAATAGACCTGCTAGCCTTATGAGGCAGTCATGAAAATACTTCTTATTGATGATGATGAAGCTATTTTGACCCTCTTCTCGACGGTATTGCAAAAAGACAACCACCAAATAGTCACAGCAAATACCGGACAGGGAGGCCTTGAAAAAGCAAAAAACGAAAAACCAGAGCTTATTCTTCTCGACCAGGTGCTGCCTGACATCCAAGGCAATGAAGTACTAAAAACGCTCAAAGAAGATTTGGATACCAAAGAAATCCCTGTTGCGATTCTTTCAAATTTTGGTCAAAATGAACTGATCCAGGAAGCAATTAATTCCGGTGCTGCCGACTATATCCTCAAATACCAGATCGAGCCACAGGATCTGGCGAACAAGGTAAAAGAGCTCCGAAAAGACGCCAGCAACGCGACCACCCAGGCAGGACAAGGGTAAATGTATGAACCTGCTCACTGCTCTCTCCCCCCTTCTTACGCTTCTTTTTGGCGGCCTTGTCCTCTACCTCTCCTATACGAATAGGAGAGCAAGAAAAAAAGAAAGCGAGCGGGAACAAGAGCTCAAGACACAGCTTTTCGAGAGGAGCGTGTTAAAAGACATGCATGATAAGATCACCTACTCCCTTTCTGTTGAAAAAAGCACCGACATCATTCTTGAAAGCCTGCACAAACTTTTCCCGAGAGCAAATATTGCATCAGTCAGCCTGAAAAATGGAAAGGTAGTCTTCAAAATGCACCTGAGGGAAAGAATAGGTCCTTATTTTATCCAATATGTCAAAACGAATTTACTCGCTTCTTTTCCTGACAGCAATAAGCATGATGAGATAATTGAGGAATGCGTCTATGAAGTAAGCCTTGATGAACATCAGACGTATTTACCCGGATCTTTTTTTCGAGTTCCTCTGATCGTCGATAAGACTGTTGCGGGGGTCGTCGGGATTGCCTCGCTTGCAAAAGACCAATTTGGCGCAAACGATCTTCGCCTCCTTGACCAGCTTGTTGGCGAGGCGGGTAGTTCTCTCTCCCACATGAAACACGAAACAAAGAAAGAGGAAGAACAAGCATTGATGTTGATTGAGCATCTCCCGAATGCTGTCTTCATGGTCGATCAGGACCACACGCTCTCCCTTATCAATCAAAAGGCCAGAAAGCTCCTCTCGATTACCAAACCGAGACCAACCACGCTTGACGTCGCGACCTCGCTTTCCCAGGTTATCGATTTACCTTCCCTGCTTCGGGATGTCCTCCTCTATGAAAAAAAATGCGATGCCAAAGAAATTACGCTCAATAATTATCCCTATCAACTCGAGATTCTTCCCATCTATCGACCCCATGCCCATAGCGCATCGGGCGCAGTCGTTATCCTTCGGGATATAAGCGTTGAAAAACAAAAATCCCAGATGAAAGAGGATTTTACCAACATGATGGTCCATGAGCTTCGCTCTCCGTTAACCGCGATGAAAGGAGCCTCGCAGTTTTTAAAATCCAATCCGAATATGGATCGGGAAAGTAGGAATAAACTGTTGACCATTATTGATGAGGAGTCAAAGCACCTGCTTTATCAGATCACGCTCATTTTGGATGCTGCCAAGCTTGATGCCGGACGACTGACCGTTGATAAAACTATCTCGGATATTACTAAAGTTTTAACAGAGCACGCGGAGCTTTTCTCTCCGCAAGCGAAAATGAAAAATATCACCATTACAACCGATATAAAAGATACCCTTCCTCCGTTTCCATTTGATACGTTTCGTATTGGCCAGGTGATTGACGATCTGATCTCAAATAGCTTGAAGTATACCTATCCTGGCGGGACCATCGCACTGAGCGCAAAACGAGACAACGGATACGCGATGGTTTCAGTCAGTGACAATGGCATAGGTATTCCGAAAGACAAACAGGCTTCCCTTTTTTCAAAGTTCTCTTTCCTTGGACATAATAGCGACCCCTTGGCTAAAAAAGCCGTTACCTCTGGACTCGGATTATATATAGCAAAAGGCGTTATTGAGGCACATGGCGGGACCATCAGCCTTGTTTCAAGCGAGAATCAGGGAACAACTGTCACATTTAGGCTGCCTGTTGGTGAGGCAAAAGCTGAAGTTATCACCGCTTCATTTAAGCATACCACCGCCTCCCCCCGCCAAAACTTGCAATTGAATTGAAAGGCATAGTTCAAGCTGAATGCATTAGGACGAGCTTGGCTGCATTGGACATTTGATATTCTTTAGTTTACGATCCACCATTTCTTGCCGTCAGAAACAATCTCTACATCTCCATCCTTATCCGTTCTTAATATCCTAATATCTTTTTCCCTTAATATCTCAATCGTTTTTGGGCTGGGGTGGCCGTAGTGATTTTTGCCTACGCTCACGACAGCGAGCTTTGGATCAAGTTGTTGCACGATCTTGGGAGTTAATCCAGTTGCTGAACCGTGATGTGGAATCTGAAACACATCGATTGTACTGCTATTGCTGGCTAAAATATCATCAAGCAGCTGCTCATTTTGCGTGTCTCCAGTGAGAAGCAGTGAGAAATTCTCATAAGAAATCATAATGACGAGGGAGGCAAATTCACTGCGCTCACCTATACTCCCTTTTGGACTTGCGCTAGTAAGGAACTCCTGTGTCGGGCCAAGTACTCTTATTTGAGTACGATCAGAAAATCGATAGTTATCTCCGCGAAGCAAACGACGCTTGCGAATGTGTTTGTTTGATATCATCTCTTCAATTGCTTTGTATTCTGATATATTATTTAGTAGTTCCTCACTGCCAAACTCTCCTATAGTATATCTCTCTATTAAAGAGAACAGTCCGCGAAAATGGTCTGCGTGTGGATGACTCAAGATCATAAGCGAGAGCGTGCGCTGCCAGAAAGGCAAATGATCCGAGAGACAAGAAAGTACAGAGTCATTGGGCCCGGCATCAAAAAGTATTGTCTTTCCCTGCGGTGAGCGGATGAAAATAGCATCGCCTTGACCAACATTACAAAAAACAACGTGCAGTAAACCATCGTTGTATTGGCGGTACTGGAACACGGCGAGAAGGGTCAGTGAAGCAACAGAGATAATGGCAATAAGGACGGTCTTCTTCATTGCTTGTGCTTTGTTTTTGATAGAATAATCGCGGCTAAAAGCAGGTAGTACCCGATAACAAAGCTCATTGGAAAATTATCAAAGTGAAAATTGAGATTGAGTTTTCCGAAATATATCACAATATCTTGAAGATAGATCAAGAATGGCAAAGCTAGCCACAAAAAGATTTTTGCCAGAAAAGAAAAAAACAAGGCAAAAAGCGCGCCAAGACCGCCAAGAATCATGAGTATTGGGATCATCCAGAGTACGAGCGTATTCACAGGAATCGAAAGTATGCCGTACTGGCCAAAGGTTGCCATGAGAATAGGTAAGGTTGCAATTTGGGCTGCAGTCGTAGTACGGATATCTGATGCAAAAAAGCTAACAACAGGTTTCTCCTTCCCTTTCTTGCCAAAGCTAAAAAGAGGGCTGAGAAGAATAATCCCGAGTGTAGATAGAAATGACAACTGAAACCCAAGATCAAAAAACAGGCCTGGGTCAAAAAGAAGCATAACGTAGGCTGTTATTCCTAATGCTATTAGGGCGAAATACTGCTTTCCCAAGAGTGACGCCGTAGATGCAAGGCCAGCCATAATCCCCGCGCGCACGATCGAAGCAGAAAAGCCTGCAAGCAGCATATAGAAAAACAGAGCGAGCAGGCTCAGGGCTATTGCTGTCTTTCGAGGATAGAAAAAAGACAACAAAAGAAATACTCCCCCCGCAAGCATTGTCACATTCATCCCCGATGCGGCGATGATATGGACAAGCCCAATTGAGGAGAGATTGTCAGAAAAGTTTTTTGGCAGCTGTTCTTTCCCGCCAAAAACAATCCCAAGCAGTAAACTTGCGGAAACAGGAGGAAGCGTTGTCTGAAAAACCGTCCGAATCTTTTGACGGGCGTGAAAAACGATATTTTGAGGAAAATCCTGCTCTTCTTTTTTGATCGTGATTTTTGGATAAAACATTGTATTGACAATCCGATTGTCATTTAGCAATCTCTGCTGTATAGTGCCTGAAATTTTAAGCGTTTGTCCGTAGCGATATCGCGGAAATGCCGGGGTTGTTATAAAAATTCTCGGGCTCTTTTTGGGCCGGAGACTAAATCGCTGGAAACTCCCTTTCTGTTCTGGCTCACTCAGGAACTGACTCGTAAATGAGATTTTCTGTCCATCTTTGAGAATTGTTTGATTGGAGTAGAAGAAATAGAACCGTAAGGCCAACAAAAAAAGTAAAATAGTTGTAACAAATACAAATCTAAGCCTGGACATAGAAAATGGTTAAGCGGTTAGGGTTACGATGCCCGTTTCGTTACCGACAAACGTATGACTAGTAAACTGCAATCTTATCTTTAATCTTTTCAAACACGCTCTTGCTCACAATTTTCTTGCTTTGCAGGTCATCAATACTTGCGTATGGCCTATTGTCAATAATCTTTTGTCCTGTTATCTGGCCGATCCCAGGCAAACTATCAAGCTCAGTAAGAGTAGCGCTATTAATATTGATTGCATTTCCTCCTGTACCCACTTGCCCCTCGAAGCTCTGCTCAGCGGGGCGAAGTGGGGTTAGCTGAGTCTCGTTTTCAAATGGAATATAAATCTTTGTCCCATCTATTACTTTTGCTGCAAGATTAATTGTCTTTGCGACATAGGAGCGATTGGCATCCTGGCGCATGCCCCCTGCTGCAATTAACCCGTCCTGCACGCGCGCATCTTTTGCAAGCGCATACACCCCAGGCTTCTCGACAGCTCCTTGCACATCAACCATTATCTTCGCTGTGGCTTTTGTTTCAACTGCTTCTTGAGAGTCGTTTTTTTCAAAAACAATGTCGTTTTCTTGTTTTGGTTGGAGGAAAGATATCAAACCATACCCTAAGGATATCAGTCCAAGGGTCGCGAGGATTATTGGAAAGGCGTATTGCTTAAGCAGAGGACCTAATCTACTCACTACCTCATCAGCATCCATGAGCTTATCGTAACAATCAGCTTATGTCATTGCAATAATCTTTTTTTTCTAATGCTGACGAATATGCCTACAGATTCCATCACTTTTTTTCCAATTGGTATGATTTATGATGGCTTCCAAGACTGATAAACATGAGGTTTTGTTAAAAGGAATTGTTACATAACGAAGTTAATAAGCTTTCCTGAAATGTAGATAACTTTCTTTATGGAACCGTTCTCTAGGTACTTTGCCGCATTTTTACTTTCCTTTGCTCGATTCTCGACCTGTTCCTTACTTGCCTGATCGGCAGGAATCTGCAGATTATCACGCACTTTTCCGTTCACCTGGACGATGATTGTGACTGTATCTTCCTTAAGATACTGCTTATCGAAGCTTGGCCATGGCTGGAGATGGATAGACTGTCTGGCGGAGCCAGATCTCGTCTCAGCGAAGCGAGATCCTTTGCTTCGCAGGACTTCGCGAGACCATAATTCCTCAGTCATATGCGGCGCAAAGGGCGCGAGAAGCTTGAGAAATATTTTCACAGTTTCCTTACTTATTTTTTCACGTTTTGCAAGGAAGTTATAAAGAATCATAAGCTTGGCAATTACCACGTTATAGCGAAGGTCTTCCATCTCTTCTGTTGCCTCCTTTATCGTCTTATGAACAATGCGTAGCTCTTCCGGCTTGTCAGTCACTAGAGATTCATTGGTCAAAAGCGTCCAGACTCGCTTTAAGAAACGGTGCATGCCTTCAATGCCTGTATCTCGAAAGTCTCCACCCTGGTCATACGGGCCAAGAAACATGAGGTAGGTTCGTAACGTATCTGCGCCGTATTTGACAATATACTCATCAGGGATAACAATATTGCCCTTGCTTTTACTCATCTTTGAACCTTCCTTTATCAAAAGCCCGTGGGCATAGAAGCGCTGATACGGCTCTTCAAAATGAGAGATAAGGCCCATATCTTTTACCGCCATTGTCATAAAGCGTGAGTACAAAAGATGCAGTACTGAGTGTTCTGCTCCGCCAATATACATATGGACTGGTAACCATTTTTTCACGCGCTCTTTTTTCCAAGGCTGAGATGTATCTTCAGTTGAGGTATAACGGAAGAAATACCATGCGCTATCCAAAAATGTATCTGAAACATCAGTCTCACGTTTTGCAGGCTTGCCACAGCATGGACAGGTTGTGTTAACAAAATTTTCATCAAGCGCAAGGGGCGATTTTCCTTTTCCCAAGGGCTTATACTCTTTTACATATGGCAGTGTGACTGGTAAATTTTCTTCTCTCTCAGAGTACCATCCAGCACTTTGCCAATCAGTATTTTCAAGCTCTCCTTTACCCTCTCTTGCGCATGACTCGCAGTAAATCATGGGGATTGGCGCTCCCCAGTAGCGCTGTCTTGATATCAGCCAGTCGCGAAGGTGATAGGTCACCTGTCTTTTCCCCATGCCTTTTTCTTCTATGTGATCCATGATTTTAGCTATTGCAGCATGAATTTCCATACCATTTAGAAAATCTGAGTTAACCATCACTCCTTCGTCTTCCTGAACCTGCTCAACGCTAGTTATTGGCGATTCATCCTTATCTTTGCCAACAACGACTCGCTTTACTTCCAAGCCAAATTTCTGCGCAAATTCAAAATCCCTTTTGTCATGCCCTGGAACACCAACAAGCGCACCTGTGCCGAATCCCATGAGGACAAAATCTGAAACCCAAATAGGCATGCTGTAGCCTGTCAATGCATTGATCGCGTATGATCCTGTGAAAACGCCTGTTTTCTCTCTTCCTGTTGCAATCCGCTCTTGCTCAGGCTTCTTTTTTGTCTCTTCAACATAGCTTTTCACAGCTTCTTTCTGCTCAGAAGTTGCAAGAGCTCCTACGAGTGGATGCTCAGGCGCAAGCGCGATGAATGTCGCGCCAAAGTTGGTGTCAGGTCGCGTTGTGAAAACTCTTAGAGTCTCACTCGTTCTTTCTACTTTATAGTCTATGTTTATTCCTTCCTTCTTCCCAATCCACTCTCTTTGGGCAATCTTCACTCGCTCAGTCCAATTTAGCTTCTCTATATTGTTAAGCAGGCGGTCTGCATAATCTGTAATCTTGAAAAACCACTGTGCGAGGTCCCGCTTCTCAACGACAGAGCCACACCGCTCACATTTACCCCGCCCGACTTCGCCTGCGACCCCCATACTTTTATCCTTTGACTGGTTGGACGAAGTCGCTGGCGGGCGGGAATTGATGACCTGCTCATCTGCCAATACAGTCTTGCATGATGGACAGTAATTAACAGCTTGTTTCTTCCGATAGGCCAAACCAGCCTTAAAGAGTTTGATAAAGAGCCACTGCGTCCAGGCATAGTAGTTTGGCTTATACGTCTCAACGGTTCGTGACCAGTCAAAACCATTGCCAATTACATGAAGCTGGCGGTAGAAGTTAGTCTCAGTTACTTTGGAGTAATCCATTGGGTGCTTCCCAATTTTTAACGCATAATTCTCAGCGTGGATACCAAACCCATCAAGACCAATAGGCTCAAAAACTTCATTTCCCTGCATTCTCTTAAACCTCCCATACACATCAGCGCCAGTGAATGCATAGACATTGCCTACATGCAGCCCCTCAGCTGAGGGATACGGAAACATCATAAGGTTATAGAATGGCTTCTCAGCCTTGTCCATATCAGGCTGGTAGATCTTCTCTTCTTCCCACTTCTTCTGCCACTTTGGCTCAATGAGTTGTGGCTGGTATCTTGTACTGAGCGTTGCTTGCCCTGCTCGCCCTGAGCTTTGTCGAAGGGAGGTTGTCGAATGGGTCGAAGTATTCTTTGCTGCCATAACTGCTTGATTATACATGAGAACAGTCTATTTTTTAAGTGGATCGTTCACAGGCTCAACTTAGCAAATGATATGATAAGGTGATACTGTTCTGCAATGAGTAGTTTAGATTTATAAAACAACATAACCATAAAAAGATGGGCCAGATAATTAATCCATTCAGCCTCAACTTATCATGGTTTTTCTTTTCTATTATTCAGTTTTACATTTTCACAGTGAAAAATAACACTTATAAGGATAAAGTAATGGCCTAATCCTCAATTGTTCTCCTGGTACTATTTGATACTTTTAGATGTTTTTATTTATATTTAACCGATTTTTTATTTTCATTTTTAGCCACAACTATCGCTTGCCTTTTTATCTCTTTTTCAATACTATAGAAACATACTGCCCATATGACCCTTCTCTACCAAAGTCTTTTCATCGTTGCTTCTTTTTTCATAGTCATTGTGTGGCAGTATTTTGATCTCTCCTCTTATACAGGAATTGCCGTTGGTGCGCTGACGATTCTCTACCTGACTACTTCACTTCGTAGAAGGAAAAATAAGACAATAGTATTGAACGTGTTTGCAATGAACACTTTAGTGCTTATCTTGATTGGCTCAACTGGCGGGTTCTCCTCTCCTTTATACTACCTTCTTTATATACTGCTTTTCTTCCTCGCTTTTTTCCTCGTCCCTGAAACTGTTTTTGTTTTTACCTTTCTTGTTTGCTTGCTTTTTTTATCGACTGTCCTGTCAATAAAAAGCCTTGAAAGCTCTGCGAAGCTTGGGTCACTTGTAACAATTACGCCGGTTGCATACTTTTTTGGCAAAGCAATGCGCCAGAAAATCAAAGAGGACGGAAAAATTGCTCAGCTCGAAGAAAAGACTGAAAAGGCAACCAATAAGATCCTTCAGGACGTGAATCAAGTGGCAAAAGAGGCAAATCTGAGCCAGCAAGACATGACCAAGCTTGCGGATATTGTCAAGGAGACGGAACAACTGAAGCAAGGAGTGAAGAAATAAACTATGAAAAATCAAAACTCAAAAGTTAGAAGTCAGAATCATCCTTCTATCCTGAAGTCCTCAGGACAGAAGGGCAAGTTTAACTTTTTAGTTGTATTTTTGACTTTTGCATTTTGCCTTTTGAATTTGCCTCTCGCAGAGGCGTTTACTATGTCTAACTCCAACTACACTATCCGCATGGGAAATGTAAATACTGCAGCCGGAAAATCAACAGGCGCGAACAATAAACGTGGAGGCAGCAATTACAAACTCAGGGCTGGTTTTCAGTACATCCATTCGCTTATCCCCTTTGCATTTTCCATAAACCAAGGAGAAATTGACTTTGGCCTCCTTAGCCCAACGAATCCAGTAATAAGAACCAACGAGCTTAGTATCTCAAACGGCTCTGCCAATGGCTATACGGTCACCGCCTCTGAGAACCACCAGCTCCTTGTTACCGGATCAGGCGCACTGATTCCCGATACCACCTGTGATGATGGAACCTGTACGCAATCGACATCTGCTGCCTGGACGAGCACGCTCGTTTACGGCTTTGGCTACCGCTGTGATAACGTTACAGGGACAGGCTGTGCCTCAGACTTCGCAAGCAATGACAGCTATAAGCAATTTGCAGACGACGCAAAAAGCGAGGTAGCACAATCCGTTATGACAGGTAGTAATGTAGGTGAGACTAAAAAAGTTCGGATAACCTACAAGGTGAACATTGCAGGTACCCAGGCAGCAGGAACGTATATGAATGTGATTACGTATATCGCGACACCGACATTCTAGAATGGAAAATCAAAAATCAAAGATCAAAAATCAAAACCGAGCGAAAAGTTTAAAGCTTTTTGCTTTAAGCTTGGCTTTGCTCTTTACGCTTTGCTCTTTACGCTCACCCCAAGCCTATGCCGAAGGCATATCTTTAGGCATCAACCCGCCAATCATCGCTATTGAAGCTAATCCTCCAGCAAATATGACAACCCCGATCACCCTTGAGAACAAATCAGATGAGACAGTGAGGCTTGCTATTTCTTTTCGGCGGTTTACCAGCGCAACGAGCGATGATGGTAAAATTCGCTATTTGCCCCACGGATCGACAAATGCGAGCTTTTTTCGTCGAGTTCAGCTTCTGGAAAACAACCGTGCCGTAACCGGCATCACTCTGTCGCCACAACAGCAAAAAGCCCTAAGCCTCCATCTTGGAATCCCCAAAAATGAGCCAGCAAGGGATTACTATTTCTCAATCGTCTTCCTTGGAGAAAAAACGGAGAATACTGATGGCATCACAGGCAATCAAACAACGATCACCGGCGGGATAGCGACAAATATACTCGTCTCAATTGGCCCTAAAGGCAAAACGAGTGCTGTGCTGCAGGAATTCTCTGTGCCATCATTTCTTACCTCAGGTCCTGTCCCCTTTACTGTTTTACTTAAAAACACGAGCAATCATGTCATTTCGCCAAGTGGTGAAATTTTGATAAAAGATATATTTGGTCAAACAGTTGGAAAAATATCTCTCCTACCAGTCAACATCCTCTCTCAAACGAGTAGGTATATTCCCGATACCAGGCAAAGCTATTTGCAAAGCACAAAGGATGCAATACCGGCAGCTATCTGGAATGAAAACTTCCTCCTTGGATTCTATAGAGCACAAATAAATCTTACACTGAGTGAGAAGGGGCCAATGATTTCACGCGAGGTCAGCTTCTTCGCTTTTCCAGTTATTCTCTTTGCAGGACTTGTCATCCTTGTAGGGATTATTCTCCTCATTCGAGCTCGGCTTCGCTCCCGACTCGGCAAATATTACTCTAAGACTTGACAAGCGTTAAGTCAAAATATAAATACTAATAAATCAATCCGTGAAAGTTCTGACTATAAATGAATCTCCCAAGAGCAGAAAGATTGCATCAAATAAATCGAAAAGAATCTTCAAGATTGGTCTATCAGTACAAAAGTAGATAAATTAAATCTTAGCACTTAAGACAAAGATGTGATATTTTAGATATTCTAGGGAACAATAGTTTTTTTCATAAGAAATTAGAACTTTAGCTAAAGTAATTTACTACAAGATAAATTCAATGATCTTCCCTGTTAATATTTAAGTTTTTGTAGTTTTCTAGTGACCAAAACACCGCTACAATGCTTTTTAAAGGCAACAAGGATATCTTTGATATCAAATGATATAATCTGATGATAAAATTGGATGGCATTTTATCGTCATGAATTCCCGATTTATTCGAAAATAAATATAAATTTGAAATTTCACATAAAAACATCTTTATTTTCATAAAGATTTTCGTTTTTTATTTTATATCTAAATATATAGAAATATAGCAACCTAAGGCTACTCTAGGTTCTTGACAGTCTTAACCATTCTCATCTACTTTATTAATAGAGGTATTTATTTGTGTCTTTTCTCTCCCTAATAAACTGTATAATGCGTATAATCTCGTGGCTGGAGACGAAAACGCTGAAAGGAGCTTTGTAATTTAAAATGGAGCTGCTTTCACAATTCTCACAATTTCTTTTCTCCCAGAAGCACCCTGCAAGCAAGCTGACTGTCAAAAACTACCTTTCTGATATTCGAAAGTTTATTCGTTGGTTTGAAAGAGAATTTTCACGAGCCTTTTCAACCTCCTTCCTCACCTGGCAAATCATTGAGATTTATAAACAAAGATCAGGAATGCAGGCAAACTCGCTTGAACGATCACTGTCTTCTCTTCGTAAATTTGCTCGGTTTCTCATCGAAACGAACCAACTCTCCAAAGACCCGTTTAGGGAACTGTCTGAAGAGAAAAAAGCAATAAGCAAGGCGCAGGACAAATGGCAGATACGTGAATTTAAAAATTTTTTATATACCAATAATTCATCACATCTAACTATAAAAAACTATATCATAGACATTCGCCAGTTTATTAACTGGCTGGAGAAAGTCCATCTTCCAAGTCAGAGCTATGAAGTCAAAAAAGAAAATATCTTTGAGAAAATTAACCCACACCTTCTTGAGGAGTATAAAACCAGACTTACTGAGTTCCTTCAGCTTTCCCCCGCTTCAGTCAACCGCAAGCTTTCCTCGCTTCGGAGATATTTTGCTTTTGCAGCAAAAGCGGGCATCATGGCTTCAATCCCTCCTGTGAAATCTATAGAAGAGAACCTCCCTGAAGCTAAAGTTTCACAAGCTCGTGTAAGCTTGCAATATCTGACGGCTATGACTCAAACCTTAGCAGAAACATCAGGAGGATTGCCAGAGCAGACAATAAAGCAATACTCTCGATTCCCACCGCTTCGGATACTGCAAAAGATGCAGAGACTTGCAAATCTACTTATTGAGACAATCCTGATTCTTCCTGTAGCAAAACTTGCTTCAGAATTGCATTTATTAATCTGGACTGCTAAAGGTCAGCCTCTCTTCGCAAAGCTCAAGGGGGCGGGAAAAGATAAGAAGCCTGCTTTCGCTGATCCTTTTACGACTGTTCACAACCTGAGAAAAGAATTTTATGCTCCGTTGAGAATCTCTCTTTCTCACCTGCCATGGCATAAACGCATTTGGCATCACGCCCGGTACAAACGCCCAAAATGGTACAAAAGATATCATACATATCCAATTGCCCACTACTTCCATTTTGCTCTCTTGATGATCATTATGACTGGAATCGGCATAGCAGTATACCGGGGCTTTCTGCTAGAGCCACAACAGGGTAAACTGGCTCTAGCTGCCCCGGCAAGGCCTTTGAAAATACTGTCGTTTCAAGGAAGGTTGACAGATATCAACGATAACCCGATCACAAACAGCAAGATGCTCCGCTTTATCATCTACAACAATGAGATATCATCAGGATCGGCGAAATTGTGGGAAGAAGTCAGAACAGTAAACCCTAATGTAGATGGCGTATTTTCAGTTCTCCTGGCAAGCGGTGATTCTGGAGGCTATGCAGCTTTGTGCAACAATGGAAATCCAGCATCCTCCCCTGCCACAGGTTCCTGCGGTATGCCACAGTCTCTTTTTCGCGATAATTCCAGCCTCTGGCTTGGTATTACGGTAGAATGGGATGCCGAGCTCTCTCCTCGCCAACAACTAGCGATCGTTGATTATGCGACCAATGCGGAAGTCTTACAAGGCTTACGGCCAACCACAGACACTGCTCTTACAGGAAATACAAATGTTGTTCTTGCTCTTAACTCAAGCGGTAATCTTGTGATTCCGGGTTCATCAACGACAACCCTACAGGCATCTGGCGGTAGTCTTGTACTAACAGGCCAATCACTGACCATGACAACCAATCTAGGCTCGGGGGGCAACCTGATCCTCGACCCTGAAGGCGAAACTGACCTTCGTAAGGGCTTGGTGAATAATGGTACAGTAAATCATATTTCGACTGCTTTAGGTGCTGTTGAGGTAGACGATCTTTTTGCAGTTCTTGCATCATCAAGCGGCCAGTCTGCTGTCACTATAGACCAAACCGGCACCGGGCCTATTCTCAGCGCTTCAGTAAGTGGTGTTGGAAAATTTACAATTGAGAATACAGGAGCTGGAATCTTTGCCGATGATGTTGCAATCAATGGAGATGACTTGACCACAACCCAAGCAATATTTAATTTACTCAACACGAATACCTCAAGTATTAATTTTGCCGGGGCCGCAAGCACGATAAGTATTGGTTCTGCTTCAGGAACCCTAGTGCTTCGCAATGGAACAGTTACAGTAAATGGAATCCTCAATGCCACAGGCGGTATAAATATCATTCCGGGAAAAAATCTGACATTCAGCGGCTTCACAAGCGACGGCGGGTTACTGTATACAAACAGCTCAGGAGTTGTAAAACAGATGGGTGTTGGAAATGTGGGACAGTGTCTCCAATCAGCAGGCAGCGGAACTCCAATTTGGGGCAGCTGTGGGATTCTAGCAGAAGCTGGAAACTCGAACTGGACACTAAGCTCTGGAGGGCTTTTTCCAAAGCAAGCATCGGTACTTGATGTGTTCATTGGAGGCACCGCAACAAATTCCGCTAAGTTCGCCTTTATCAATACTGGGAGCGGTATCCCAACTGCATCAATATCAGGCAATCTAGCTCTTTCTGTACCGACAGACAATACTCCAGAGGCAACGCTTGATATTTTAAACAATGGGGGACTTAATATCAGAGGATCTGCTGGTGGCAATAGCGGCCTTATATCACGATTGTTTATTAGTAATACTGGCAATGTCGGCATCGGCACGACTACACCTGGATTTGGCTTGCATGTAGTCAGTTCAAATCCCGGTATTGTAGCCAGATTTACCGATACTAACGGCAGTTGCGATATCGACCCAACATCTGCTGGACTAATATGTATCTCGGATGCTTCTTTAAAGCAAGACATTGAACCTATCGGTAATGCTTTAGGTAAAATCTTAGCTTTAAAGGGAATACACTTTAAATGGAATAACCAGACGGATGACGAATCCCATATAGGATTTATTGCCCAAGAAGTAGAGTCTGTGATCCCGGAGCTGGTGAAGACAGATCCGAAAACGGGAATCAAATCAATAAATTATATAGGTTTTGTTCCAATCCTTGTAAATGCGATCAAAGAGCAGCAAGAACAGATAGCAAGCCTGGCAGGGAAAGTAAACCAGCAGACGGAGATACTCAACAATCTTCAAGCCTCTATCGAGAGTACTGTTCAAAATCTTCTAAATACTACTGTTGTTTCCCCTATCTCTCAAGCTGATAGGATACTCACCAACATTGTCTCACCACTTTCATCTGATACTATTTTGGTCAATGGCAAGCTTGTCATTCGTCATTCTGGCGAAAACGAGGATCAGATCCGCCAGCTGGCGGATGACGTTTTATTGGATGTACAAGGTTCAGCAAGCATAGCAGGCACGCTTCGCGCAAAGAAGATCATTGCCGACGAAATAGAAGGACTGCCACAAGCATCAGTTTCTGCAACATATATAACAAACACAACCAATGTATACCAGACCGCTACACCTTCAGGCTCGCCCACACCCGATCCTGCCATTGCGAGTGGAGCTGATGATCGTCATTCTGGGGAGGAGCAAAGCTCCGACTCCAGAATCTCTAACGTTAGCGATGCTGGACAAGCCTTCAGGCCGAGTCTTCAGTCCGAGGCCAGCATGACGAGTAATGAGATTGCTTCGTCCTCGCCTAAGGCGAGTCCTCGCAATGACGCATTCGGCAAGCTCAGCGCAGGCAACTTACCGGAGGGAGCCTCTTTGCTTTCTCCTTTGATTCAAACAGAGTACTCAAACATCGCGAGTGTCGGCGCTCTTCTTTCTTATGTACCTAATCTACAAGCTGACTTTGCCCGCCTAGACTCGGTCGAGGCGAGGCTGGCCACATTCCACCAAGGTGTCATGATCTTTGGCCCAGCAAGCATGAGTGATGTATCAGTTGCCAACCAATTGGCTATCGGCGGAAACCTCATAATAGCTGAGAATGCAATCAACGTCTTAGGAGCAGACCTTGAAATTCAACCACTCAGGCAAGGAAATGTATCATTTATGAGTGGTCTGGTATGGATTGATACTGAAGGGAATTTTACCGTAGCGGGAAATGCGAACTTTGCGAAAGATGTGAGCGTAAAAGGCAAGCTTTTTGCCAGTTTGATTAGTCCGATACCGGATGAAGATCTGGTGATCCGCCTTAGTGCTCATCCTCGCGAAAGCGAGGATCTGATCCGCCAGCCGACGGATGACAGCAACTTTGTCATACAGAATGCTTCAGGATCGGGGGTATTCAAGATTAACCAACTTGGTGATCTCATCGCATCAGGAAGCGGGACATTCAACAATCTTATTGCCAACGGACTGAGAGTAGTACGAGGCGTACAAGCTGATACGTCTATTACCGAAACAGTGGCCTCCTCCTCTGCCGGTACTGCAATTATTACCAAAAACTATTACGAGCGAACTATCTTCTCTCCATTTGTCAAAGAAGATTCTCTGATCTACATTACGCCAACATCTGACACCGCTGGCCTGACACCATATATAGCTCGGCAAACAGCAGAAAGCCCTGAGAAGGGCAAAAAAGGCTCATTCACCATACAGATACCAAGTAGTATTAGTAAGGATATTAAGATCAATTGGTGGATCGTAAATTAACTGGCTTGCCCTTCAGGGTGAGCCTTCTGGGTGAACCCTGAGCGAAGTCGAAGGGTGGATAGTCGACTAAAGAATGTCAAATTTGAAATTGGTAATTTTTGAAATTCATGGAATGTTATCCTTGACATTATATTTGTAAAATTGCTACAGTAGGGATACTATTATAATATGGACAATACAAAGAAAGAAATTCTCTCTTATCTTGATACCGTTTCTCTCATTCTGTTAAGCGCGTTGTTCCTTGTCTTCCCGCTTCTCTTTACCGCCCTCACCACTGACTTTTTTGTCTTACCCAAACAAATCCTGCTTGCAGTTGCGGTTTCTCTTGTTTTGCTACTGTATGGGATCCGCAACCTAGTCTTAAAAAAAGTCATTTTTCGCTCAACACCATTTGATCTACCGATTTTTCTCTTCGGTATTGTGGTTTTAATCTCAGCCATTCTTTCCGGGAATCGTATCGATGCCCTGACAAACTATGTCCCGCTTCTTTTCAGCGTTCTTCTCTTTTATACAGCCGTGAACACGGTAAGACGGCCAAACGCCTTACTCCTTCTTCTTTCTTCCCTCGTGATCGGCGGATGTATTGTATCTATTTTGACAGTCCTTTCCTATTTTAAAATCTACGTCCTGCCGTTTAATGACACGCACATTCAGACATTCAGTACCTTAGGCTCGCTTTTAGATCAATCCCTCTATCTTGCACTGGTGCTGCCGGTTGCAGGCTATATTGCCTGGCCGCTTATTGCTTCTTTCCTTATGATCGATGAGAATCAGACACAAAGCAGAACCACTACATCAGGAACGCATATCGCTTTTGCCATTGCTTTCGTAGTAATGCTTGTTGGACTCGGGATGAGTGTCTATATGTTCGTAACGATGCAAAAACCCCTCATCCTCCCTTTTGAAACAGGATTTCAAACAGCGCTTGCAGCAATTTCACAAGATACGGGCCGCGTCTTCAAAAGTTTTCTTTTCGGCACAGGGTACGGCACGTACCTCACCGTATTCACTCGTTTTAAGTTGGCATCGTACAATCTGAATCCGGATCTTTGGTCATTTAGCTTTTTTCGATCGAGTAGCTTGGTCCTTGAATTACTTGCAACAACCGGCATTCTAGGCATAAGCGCATTTTTCTTCCTTATGTATCGCTTTGTGAGAGAACGATCCTTTTTTATACCGGTCATTCTTGTCCTTGTAGCATCCTTTTTCCTTCCCTTCTCAAGTGTCTTGCTAGCACTTTTCTTCTTTATCTTTGCCGTTTTTGCCATAGCCCAGGCGCTTGAACACCCACGCCGTTACCCTGATTTGGAGTTTAGCTTCGTCGCCTCTAAGCGAGGATTTAGGCCGACAGCTGAACCCGGACAGGAACTCCATGCGGGTCATGATCGTATTTTGCCGTTTATTATCCTCGTTTTGCTTCTTGGGGTTATCGGGTTTGTTGGCTATTTCACTGCCCGCTACGCCCTTTCAGATATCCTACTGCAACGATCTGTTGTCGCAACACGAGAAAGCAAGGGGCTCGAAACATATAATAATCAGCGCGACGCAATAGCCATGTTCCCCTATCGAGACACCAACTATCGCTTCTTCTCACAAACCAACTTAGCACTTGCGAATTCCTTGGCCATATCACAACCGAAAGACAAACAGCCAAACCAGGAAGTGCAGCAAAATATTCTCACCCTGATCCAGCAATCGATTAACGCCGGGCGATCGGCTGTGACCGTCTCTCCCCAAACCGCATTAAACTGGAATAATCTTTCCTCAGTGTACCGAGCACTGATCGGCTTTGGTCAAAACGCAGATCAGTTTGCTATCCTCACAAACCAGCAAGCAATCCGACTTGACCCAACCAACCCACAACAACTCATAAACCTCGGTGGGATTTACTACCAATTAACTCAGTGGGATAATGCGCAGAACCAATTTCAAATTGCAATTCAGCTGAAACAAGATTACGCAAATGCCTATTATAACCTAGGTCATGCTTTGGAGGAAAAAGGAGACTTGCAAAATGCTCTCCGCGCATACCAGACAGTAAAAACCCTTGTTGCCAATGATCCTGAAAACCTCAAGAAAATAACAGCTGAGATTGGTGCTTTAGAGAAAAAAATCGGCGAGCAGGCAAAAGCAAAAGAACAAGGGGATAATCTTAAACCAAGCGAGAATCAACCGCCACTTGGGATAAATGAGCCTGAGCGACAACTACCAGAAAGAAAACCGCCGGTTGAGATCCCTGGACCAACGGTAACAGTCACACCAAAAGCATCACCGACGCCAAAGGTTTCGCCAGCTGGCGGACCAAGCCCAACGAAGACCTCGGAACCAACACCACAGTTTTGATAATTGGTAAATACCACAAAGCGCTTCAAAATATCACGTAATGTAATAATAGAAGCGCTTTACTGGATGAACTTATCCCTGCTGTCTCTGTTTTTGGAAACAGTCACGGCAAAGAACTGGCCGATCACCTCTTGGTTGAAACGGTACAGTATCTTTCTTGCCACAATTTGAACAGGTAATTTCGTATTGCTGTCTGGGGCCTTGGAATCTTCCCCCTCCATCGCCATTCATGCGTTGCTTTTTTGCAGCACGACACTCGGGACAACGAACTGGTGCGTTTTCAAAGCCTTTTTTCTGATAGAACTCTTGTTCTGATGCAGTCCAGACAAATTCCTTGCCGCAATCACGGCAAGTTAATGATTGATCTTGAAATGCCATAACGAAACTCAAAAGTCAAAATGTCCCGCGGAGCGGGATCTGGCTTCGCCAGACAAAAGTCAAAAGTATTACTACATTTGAAATTTGATATTGGAAATTTGAAATTGTATTGTCACCCCCTTTCACCCGCCGAAGTTTTAACGAAGGCGGGCTCGCTCCTTGGATTTCCTAGGGTGACATTGTGGAATACGATTGAACGTTGCCGACAAATGAAGACCTTAGAATACCTGGAATACTAGATATAAGTATAGACTATTTTGCTTTCTACCGCAAGAAGGAAATTTCTTAGCCCTACCGATACGTTATTACAAGCTGGGGTTTATT
>CAYWEP010000003.1:3035-41881 GCA_964457405.1 uncultured Gammaproteobacteria bacterium | reverse complement strand
AATTGATACTTTCGTAAGCGGGCATAATGATGTTGTTATGATGTTTTTTGTTTTGCTGGCATTTTTTTTTCTCAAAAAAAAGAAGATTTTGCTTTTCGTCTGTTTGTTTATTTTTTCAGTTCTCATAAAATATGCAACACTTTTTTTGCTGCCTGCATTTCTGTATGCCTTATGGAGAACGGTCAAAAAACAAACAATGAATCGGCAGAAAATCTTTTTCTACGCTTCCATATTGATGTATGTTATTTTCTTTTTATCGTCATTTCGTGAGGAAATATATCCCTGGTATGCTATATGGTTTTTATCGTTTGCATTTTTGATCCCTGAGAGCAAACGCCTTTTGCTTATTTCCCTATTATTTTCATTCAGTCTTCTTCTTCGATATATTCCTTTCATGCTGACAGGAAATTATTTTGGTTTTACTCCGCTTCTTAAAATAATCTTGACATTTGTGCCGCTTATTATTGGATTGGGGATTGTATTGCTACGCAGGCCATGGCGAAAAGTATACTTCCGATAATTATTTGTCTCATTTTTGCTTTTATTGCTGGATACGCACTGCTTCATCCAGGTCTTCCGCCAACACATGATGGAGAATATCATGTGATTCGGTTCTACGAGTTTGATAAAGTGTTACGCAGTGGCGTCCTTTATCCGCGCTGGGCACCAGACTTATATTTTGGCTATGGCCTGCCACTCTTTAATTACGTCTATCCACTTCCTAATTACTTTTCATCGTTTCTCGCGTTTTTTGGCATGAGTTTCATTGACGCGTTTAAGTTAAATCTTTTCTTTGCGACAATGCTGGGTGGTGTACTTTTCTACCTTTGGACCAGAGAGTACTTTGGTACCACAGGTGGTGTCGTTGCTTCTATTTTCTATTCATTCACTCCGTATCGTTTTGTTGATATCTATATAAGAGGGTCTGTAGGCGAAGTGTGGGCGCTCGCTTTTTTCCCGGGGTTTCTCTGGGCGGCAAAGAAATACGCGGATACTGCAGCATATAAGTATTTTGTTTTCTCATGCGTGATTCTTGCAGCGACGATTTTCTCTCATAATATTCTTGCGGTGATGTTTTTTGTTTATGGGATTGCGTATCTATTTCTTCTTATCCTTCAATCGAAACAGAAGAAGCGACTGTTCGTTATGTTCGGCATTTGTATACTTATCTCACTTGGGATATCAAGTATTTTTTGGCTACCTGCACTTTTTGAGAAACAGTTTGTTACTGGGTTACAAATATTTAGCGTGAAGGGTAATTTTCCTGAAATATTTCAGCTCTTTATTCCATCCTGGGGTTCAGGTTTTTCCGGAAGTAGTCTTGAGGGACAGATGTCATTTCAAATCGGCACTGCAAATCTCTTAGCTTTCTTACTTGGTACTGTGTGTTTGTTTGTTCATTATAAGAGGAGAAATGCGATAGTGAATACCCTTATTTTTCAAGCAGCCTGGTTTTTTGTTACTTTGTTTTTGATGCTGCGAGTTTCATACCCGCTTTGGGAACGAGTGCCTCTTCTTGATTATTTTCAGTTTCCTTGGAGATTCTTGAGTCTTATGCTCATCGTGACCTCATTTTTGGCCGGGTCTGTCTCTCTACTATTTAAGAATAAGCTTCTTTCGGTAGGACTCGTCTTGTTTGCGGTCTTATTGTCGATAAATTATGCAAGGCCGGCTCATTACTTTGAGCGCACAGACTCGCATTATCTGACAAGAAGTAATTTTATTGACGGGACGAATAGCCCAGGCAACGTTTTTAATACTGTTTGGAACGAAAATATTACTAAAAGAGCGAAATCAAAATTAACTATTGATCCCAGGCATGTCCATATTATTCGCTCAAATGTTTTGCCGACGAAATATACGTTTATTCTTAAAGCAAGTCAAGATACTACTGTAACTGTGAACACAACGTATTTTCCAGGGTGGTCTCTTTTTATTGATCGACAGCAAGCAGATGTGGAAAATAAAAAAGGGTTACTCTTTTTTATGTTGCCTAAGGGAAAACATTTGGTTGAGCTAGCCTTTCTTGATACAATGGTGAGACGCATATCTTTGATAGTATTTTTTTTATCGTGCTTGAGTCTTTTTGCATTGGCGAGAGTAAAAATGATAGGCTCTGGAAAATGAAAATAGCAATTGATATTTCACCATTACGATCAGGTCATTTTTTGCAGCACAGAGTTAGAGGGACAGGATTTTATATTATAAATTTGCTGAAAAGCTTGCAGCGATATTTTCCAGAGAACGAATATATTCAATTCCAGAGGGGAGA
Source organism: uncultured Gammaproteobacteria bacterium (assembly GCA_964457405.1). Lineage (GTDB taxonomy): Bacteria > Patescibacteriota > Microgenomatia > Levybacterales > UBA12049 > CAYWEP01. Next base: position 39,609 of record CAYWEP010000003.1, on the reverse strand, counting down.
CGGGCTTGTAAAAGACGTTGATGTTACTCATATTCCTTACTTTGAGCCTTTTTTCCCAACGCTTCCTTTTAAAAAGACGAGAAAGCAAGTCGTTACCGTTCATGATCTTACACCACTGGTTTTCCCCAAACATTTTCCGCCAGGAGTAAAAGGGAGCATAAGATGGCAGATCCAGAAAAGGTCTCTAAGAAAAATGGACGCAATCATAACAGATTCTGAGTCTTCAAAAAAAGATATAGTCAAGTATACCGATATACCAGACACGAAAGTTCACAGAGTATATCTCGCAGCGGGGGAGGAATTTAAGGAGGTAGATAAGCAAAAAGCGAAAAAAACAATGCATGACAAATATGGTCTTCCTGACACATTTGCACTATATGTCGGAGATGCTACGTGGAATAAAAATTTACCGCGACTCATAAAAGCAATAAAAAAAACTGATATATCGCTTGTTATGACTGGCAAGGCACTCGTTGATGCAAATATTGATCATAATAATCCCTGGAACAGGGATTTGGTAGAGGTGCAACAACTGGTGAAAGAAGATAGGCAGATTGTGCGTTTGGGTTTTGTTCCAAGGGAGGATCTTGTTTTACTCTACAATGCTGCTACGGTTTTTGCTATGCCTTCTTTATATGAAGGTTTTGGTTTGCCAATTCTGGAGGCAATGAGTTGTGGGTGTCCAGTTGTTACATCAAGAGAAGGTTCTTTACCTGAAGTAGCAGGCGAGGCTGTTTTTTATAGCAACGCATATAGAATAGAGGATATTGCTAAAGGGATTGAAAGTGTTTTTCATAATGTTACGATGCAAAAAGAGCTTTCTCATAAAGGATTGCTTCGAGCAAAACAGTTTTCTTGGAAAGATACAGCGTTACTAACTCTTCGTGTATATAAAAAGTAGTCAAAGAAGCGATATAAACGACATCTGCCATTTTCCAGGCAAATAATGCAAAAAAAGACCAAAACAGCTAAAAAATAAAGTCATTATATGTTGAAATTTCGTACGAATCCAATGAGTGAGAAGCTGCTACTTTTCGTCAATAACCCACTGATTTTGGGTAGCGCTACTATTGTTTTTGGCTCGGCTTTTGTTAACATTCTTAATTTTCTTTTTAACCTTTTTATGACAAGAAATCTCTCTATTGAGGAATATGGAATTTTCGCAAGCCTTGTGTCATTCATAACATTGGCAACACTTCCTGCAGGGGCAATAGTACCTACTGTTGTTCGGTTCGCCGCTTCATACTTTGCACAAAATGAGCTTGCGAAAGTTCGCGGCTTGTTTCTCCATGTAGGGAAAATTGCGGTTTTATCAGGTTTGTCTATCTTTATAATCCTCATGCTTTTTCTTGAGCAGGTAGCTAATTTTTTTCAAATAGATAACAAGTATTTAATTGTTATAGCCGGTGTGTGTATTTTTACTGGCTTTTTGAACGTAGTTAATACCGCATTGTTGCAAGCAAAGCTCGCTTTTCGCTTCATGACTATTGTTAATTTTTTTTCGTCTTTACTAAAACTACTCTTTGGTGTTTTTTTTGTTTTCCTTGGATTTGGCGTAATGGGGGCAATGGTGACGTTTATTCTTTCTTTCTTAGGGTCTTATCTTCTTAGTTTTTTACAGTTACGATTTCTTTTTAGAAAAAAGCTACGAATTCCAAAAATAGACAATAAGAAACTATTCTCTTATGGTGTTCCTGCTTCAATTGCCTCGTTTGCATTAACCTCTTTTTTAACAACGGATATTATTCTGGTGAAGCATTTGTTCTCTCCGGAATCTGCTGGAATCTATGCCGGAATCTCACTCATCGGAAGAATTATTTTTTTTGTTACAGCTCCTATAGGCACGGTAATGTTCCCGCTTATTGTGCAAAAACACTCAAAAAATCAGCAATATAAGAATGATTTTAAGCTTTCGTTGTTATTGGTAGCTCTTCCATCATTTGTGATCACCGCGTGTTATTATCTCTTCCCAGAAATCATATTACAAATATCAACAACTGCAAAGTATTCCTCGTATGGATATTTATTAGGACCATTTGGTCTATATACCACTATCTTCTCTCTTCTTACTATTGTAATACATTATTTCCTATCAATTAATAAAACCTTCGTGTACATTCCTATTATTATTGCTGCAATATTACAAGTACTTTTTATAGCTTTATTTCATACGTCATTATTACAAGTTATTTTTATTTCTTTGGGTCTTACGAGTTTACTTCTTGTGGTGCTTTTGCTATATTACGTAAAAACCCATGAAAAGGTCTAAAAAGCATCTCATATCTTTGATTATTCCAGCGTATAAACAAGAGAGGACAATACAAAAAGATCTCATGCGAATTGCACGAGTTATGGATCAGCTGCGGCATGATTACGAAATCATACTCGTTGTCGATGGGAACGAGGATGATACATTTCGTAATGCAAAGAAAGTAAAGTCTAAAAGCATTGTCGTTATTGGTTATAAACATAATCGTGGTAAAGGACATGCGGTGCGTTTTGGTATGGCAAAATCGAGTGGAGATATCATCGCGTTTATTGACTCAGGTATGGATTTAAATCCGAATGGAATCTCAATGCTTCTTGAACACTTTGAATGGTATAATGCCGATATAATCGTTGGTTCAAAGCTTCATCCTGTTTCAAAGGTGAATTATCCCTGGCAACGGAAAATCCTTTCATTCGGATACAGAGTAATTGTCAAATTGCTTTTCGGATTATCAATACGGGATACACAAGTCGGGATGAAGTTCTTTAGAAGAAAAGTATTGGAGAATGTTTTGCCACGCCTTTTGGTAAAGACGTACGCGTTTGACATAGAAATGCTTTCCGTTGCTTATCGATTGGGTTATAGGCGAATTTACGAAGCCCCAATAGAGCTTGAGTTTACGGGTATGTCATCTCTAGCGTCAAAAAATTTTTGGAGGATGGGGTCAAAAAATTTCTGGAGGACGATTCTCTACATGCTTTGGGACACTGGGGCAGTATTTTACCGTCTTAAGATACTCAAATACTATGATGATACTAACAAAAGAAAATGGAAATATGATCCTGATTTAAATTTTCGTATTAATATACCGTAAGAGTGAGATAAGACTTGCGTAAGGAATGGAATAGAAAAGCTCTACCAGTGGGTTGTGCCAAACCGTGAATTATCTGAGGAGTAATGGACATTCTTATATTGAATTGGAAGGATATCAAAAATCCAGAAGCAGGTGGCGCTGAGGTAATAGCATTTGAGTGTGCTCGTCGGTTAGTGAAAGATGGGCATACGGTAACTTTTTTTTCTAGGGCCTTCATTGGTTCCTTTGCGCATGAGGTTATTGATGGTGTCCATATTATCCGAAAAGGAAACAAGGTCACAGTATATTTTCGAGCACTTCAGTATTATCTACAACTAAGAAGAAAACCGGATAGAGTTATTGATATGATCAATACGCTTTGCTGGCAAACGCCACTGTATATTTCTTCCGAAAAAAGGATTGCATATGTGAATCAGTTAGCAAAAGAAGTTTTCTTTCATGAGCTTCCTTTCCCGCTGTCTTGGTTGTTCTATCTTCTTGAACGATTTGAGTATATATCGTATAAACAAACAGACTTTCTGTGTTATTCAAAAAGCACAAAGAGTGATCTGGTGGATTTTGGTATTCCTAAAGAAAAGATCAATATTTTTCCCTTAGGCGTTGATCATGATCGCTACGTTCCAGGAATGAAAAAAAGTAAGACTCCACTTTTTATTTTTGTTGCACGGCTTGTGAAAATGAAAAGGGCCGATGTATGCATAAAGGCGATGCAATATGTTGTTCAGAAACACCCGGAGGCTAAGCTTGTAATAATAGGAAATGGTCCAGAAGAAGAAAACCTATTTGTATTAATAAAGAAATTAGGCTTAGAAAAAAATGTAGCTATGATGAATAAGAATAATTTCTTTATAGAAAAAAACCCCCGTGATATTAAGCTAAAATTCATGCAAGAAGCATGGGCGCTTCTATTGCCGTCAGTAAAAGAAGGGTGGGGAATGGTTGTTACAGAAGCAGCGGGATGTAAAACGCCATCAATAGTAACGAACGTTACGGGGTTAAGAGATTCTGTAAAACACAATGAGACAGGGTTAGTTATTTCTAAAAAACCATCAGCGAGTGAATTAGCAAAGGAAATGATAAAAATTGTTGAGGATACTCAATTACGAGAAAGATTATCCGTTCATGCAGCTGAGTGGAGTAAGAAATTTACCTGGGACAAAAGTTACAATGCTTTTAAGAAGTTGTTGCTTTCATAAATAATGAGAGAAAACAATTTTTAGTCCAGCACAAGTCATTACATGTATGAAGCAAAAAAAGCCTCTCGTATCCGTGGTTATACCGACATATGATCCAAAACGAACAATAAGAAAATGCATAGAATCGATTTTGAACCAGACATATAAAAATGTAGAAGTTATTGTTGTTGATGCGGTAACTTTTCCAGAAAAAGAAAGAGAGGAATATAAATCATATGTCCAAAAAAAAACCCGTTATTTTGTTGATGGTTCTGAGCGGAGTAAACAGAGGAATAGAGGTATACATGAAGCAAATGGTGAATATGTATTGACTATAGATCAGGATATGTACCTTACGGAAAATGTTATTAAGGATTGTTGTGAGACATTTACCACCAACAAGTATATAGCTCTTATTGTTCCAGAGCTTTCAATTGGAGAGGGATTTTGGACGAATTGTGTAGCACTTGAACGATATTTAAGTCTTTTTCTTGAAGAAGGTATGAATGAATGTTGTAGATTTTTTCGGAAAAAGGATGCTCTTGCAATTGGTGGATACGATGAAACAATCGTTGGGGTTGAGGATTCTGATTTTCACATCCGCATGAAGAAGAAAGGGAGAATATGCAAAATAAAGGAAATTATTTACCACGATGAAGGAAAAACAAGTTTTTTTGGAAGAGTAAAAAAAAAGTACTACTATAGTAAAGCATTTAAAGAATATGTAAAGCGCTATCCAGGTGTTGCCATTGCTCAATTTTTTCCTATTAAAAAAGCGTATTTTAAACATTGGAAAATCCTCGCTAAAAACCCTTTAACCACAGTCGGAATAATTTTGTTGCGATGCGCAGAAGTTGGAGCTGGTTTTTTAGGAATATTATTGAAAAAGTGACTATAAGTAACTATAGACTCAGTTGTCAAGGGTTAATATTATCATTATAATGATGTACTATTGGCAATTATGAATATGGTAACTGAAACAAAGGTCAAAAAATTATTAGAAGGCAGGCCAGTGTTCGTAACCGGTGCAGATGGATTTATGGGTTCGCACTTAGTTGAAATGCTTTTAGGCTACGATGCGCAAATTTTTGCTTTTATAAGAGCGACCTCTTCGGGCGCATTGCATCATCTGTATCCTTCTCAAAAAAAAATAACGATTCTACGTGGTGATCTTTCCGATAAAAATGCAATATTGGACTCGCTTAGGGTATTAAAAACTGCTGCAAAAAAAGCAGGCAATAAGCCAATCATTTTTCATCTTGGAGCTCAGGCGCATGTTGGCGAGAGTTGGAAACGTCCTTACGAGACACTGTATTCAAATACTATTGGTACTATAAATATTTTACAAAGTATTTTAGATTTGGAGCTTCAGATTTATAAGCTTGATACAGCAGGTACATCCGAAGAATACGGAAATGTACGTCCTGAAATGAGACAGCACTATCGATTCGATAAAAACAGTGGGCTAATTTTGGACGAAAAATCTCCATTAAATCCACAAAGCATATATGCAACCAGTAAAGTAGCTGCCGATTTTTTAACTCGTAACTATTACGCAGCTTTTGGGATTCCTACAGTCGTAACGAGAATGTTTAATAATTATGGACCACGACAGAATCCTCGTTTTATTACTGGAACGATTATAAGTCAGGCATTGACGAGAGATAAAATCGAACTGGGAATGTTGTCACCAAAGCGTGATTTTTGTTTTGTTAGAGATGGAACCCGCGGACATATTTATGCTGCATTATTTGGTAATCCGGGCGAAGTATATGTCTTCGGCTATGGAGAAACAATATCGGTTGGTGACTGGTATAAATTGATAATCAGAATCGGTCAGAAAAAAGGATTATGGAAAAAGAAAAAACTGGTTACCCAGGTAAAAGGACGGGGAAGGCTGGGCCTTTCTGAGGTAGAGGAACTTCGTGTGGATTATAGTAAGTTGAATAAACTGACTGGTTGGAAACCCATTTATTCTTGGGAAGAAGGATTGTCAGAAACAATAGATTGGTACGTGCAAAACAAAGATGATTGGATGAGAAAGGTAGATTGGCTCGAAAAAAATGCATAAAGATTTTTGGAAGAATAAACAAATATTAATCACCGGTGGTGAAAACTTCGTAGGTCAGCATGTCACGAAACTTCTTTATGAAACTCGTGGTGTTACAGCGCAACAGATGGTTATCCCTTCTTCTAAAACACATGACTTTCGTAACTCTACGATCGCAAAAAGAATTATGAAGGGTATTGATATAGCTATTCACTTGGCCGGAAATTCAGCAGGAGTAAATTACAGTAATGTATATCCAGCGACACAATTTAGAGATTGCACTCTTATCGACCTTTCAGTATTTGAAGCAGCATTGTCGGCGAGAGTTAAGAAACTTGTTGCAATATCAGCAGCTGTTGCCTATCCGCAAGATGCTCCCTCTCCATTGAAAGAGGAACATCTGTTTGATGGATTGCCCGGAGAAACAGGTTATGGCTTCGGATTTGCAAAACGAAATACGGTAATTATGGCTCGAGCTTATAGGCAAGAAAAAGGGTTAAATGCGGTTGTGGTTGTTCCGAGTAATGCATACGGACCCGGACAGAGTATTGATATAGAATCCGGGCACGTTGTCCCATCGCTTATATATAAGTGCCTCAAGTACAAAGAGCTTTGTGTATGGGGCGATGGGAAGCCAGTAAGAGATTATTTATATGCAGAGGATTTTGCCGAGGGTATTCTACTCGCCGCAGAAAGACTTGAACTGTCCGATCCAGTAAATCTTGGATCAGGTGTCGGGACTAGTGTGAAAGAACTTGTCGACGAAATTGTAAAACTAACTGGCTTTAAAGGAAAGATTAGGTATGACAAGACAAAGCCAAAAGGGGTTCCCAAAAAACTTGTTGATATAAGACGTGCACAAAATCTCATTGGTTTTAAACCAAAATGGAATCTACAAAGAGGGCTTTCTGAGACAGTCAAATGGGTAAAACAACAGGAAAAGAGGTAAAAAATGACAAAGAAAGTATTAATCACTGGTTCTGCCGGGCTTATTGGTTCGGAAGCAGTAAAATTTTTTGCTAACTTAGGATTTGAGATTCATGGAATCGATAATGATATGAGAAAGTATTTCTTTGGTGATGAAGCAAGTACTCGATGGTCAAGAGAAAATCTCAAAAAAAAATTTAAGGGTCAATATATTCACTATTCAATAGATATTAGAGATTATGAGAAGCTCGAGAGAATATTTAAGCGAATCAAATTCGATCTTATAATTCATGCTGCAGCTCAACCTTCTCATGATTGGGCAGCAAAAGAGCCACATACAGATTTTGGTGTGAATGCTGTTGGGACATTGAACATGCTTGAACTATTCAGAAAGTATAGTCCCGATGGTGTATTTATTTTTACTTCGACAAATAAAGTATATGGAGATACACCTAATTTCTTGCCACTTATTGAACTTGAAAAACGATACGAGATTGATAAAAAGCATAGATACCAAAACGGTATTGATGAGTCAATGACGATTGATAATTCAAAACATAGTATCTTTGGCGCATCAAAAGTAGCAGCTGATATTATGGTGCAGGAGTATGGTAAGTATTTTAATCTCAATACAGTTTCATTTCGGGGTGGATGTTTGACTGGCCCAGCACATTCAGGAACACAGCTTCATGGATTTTTGGCATATCTTATTAAATGTGTGGCTACTGGTATTCCTTATACGATATATGGATACAATGGAAAACAAGTAAGGGATAATATTCATTCTTTCGATCTCGTTAACGCGTTCTATCATTTCTATAAAAATCCTAGAAGAGGTGAGTTTTATAATATTGGGGGATCACGCCATTCCAATGTGTCAGTTCTCGAAGCAATAGAGCAAGCGGAAAAGATACTAAAGAAAAAAGCGAATGTGAAAAAAGACTCACAAAATAGAAGCGGTGATCATATATGGTATATTTCTGATGTTTCGAAGTTTAAATCACATTATCCTGACTGGGATTATACCTATGATAGCGATGAAATTATTGAAGAAATATGTAGATATGGTCATTTTACATAGTACCTATGGGCAGCGAAGAAAAGGTTATCGTTGTTTCACACACCATGCTCTATGGAGCACCTCATGCTCTCCGAGACTACCTACTCCAAAAACTACCCAATACCTTACTGTTTATTTCGCTTCCCTTTTTTGATCAAAGGATAGCAAGCTCTATTACGTATAAAAAGGGGAAGCTTACAGATGAGGTGCGTATCGCACGGTTTAAGAGTATAAATATACTTGACTATTGTATTGATGCATTACAAATTGTGTGGTGGGTAAACAGACAGAAAGAAAAATTCTCGCTCTTCATAGGTATAAATCCCATGAACTGTATAGTCGGATTATTTTTTAGAAAATTTGGAAAAGTTAAAAAAGTTATTTTTTATGCTATTGATTTCACACCAAAAAGATTCACAAATTCTCTATTAAACTCACTCTACCATAAAATAGAGGCGTACTGTGTTATTCATGCTGATGAAATTTGGAATGTGTCTCCTAAAATTGCTGAAGGAAGAGAAAAATTTCTTAATATTCCATTAAAAAAATATCCACAAAAGGTAGTCCCCATTGGTGTGTGGTATGATAAAATTAAAAAAAAGCCCCTTTCTAAAATAAAAAAAAACCAGGTAGTTTTTTTGGGTCATTTACTAAAAAAACAAGGAGTCCAAATGGTGCTTTCGGCAATACCTGATATCGTAAAAAATATCCCAGAGTTCAAATTTGTTATTATAGGGGGCGGAGAATACGAAAAAGATCTCAAAGAACTTATCGGAAAATTACACATAGGGAAATATGTTGAATTTAAAGGGTGGATAAAAGACAGAAATAAAATCGACGCAATTTTAGGTGTTAGTGCGTTGGCAGTTGCGGTTTACGAACCAGAAGAAGATAAATTATATAATTTCACATATTACGCAGATTCAACAAAAATTAAAGACTATGTCGCTAATGGGCTTCCTATTATACTTACGAATGTGCCGTATAATGCATACGAATTAGAAAAAATGAAATGCGGTATTGTGGTAGCCTATCAAAAAGAGAAAATTAGTCATGCTATCATTTCTTTATTAAAAGATCCAGAAAAATTAAAGGTATATCGGCAAAATGCGTTTTCGTACATAAAAAGGTTTGACTGGAATAATATATTCTCCAAGGCATATGGATAAGCAAGCTAAAGAATATAGAAAAAAAGTTTTGGGCTACATTAAAAAAGAACTTAAGAGTAAAGAAGGAAACTTCTTAGATGTTGGATGTGGGAATTGCTCGGAAGATATTTTTTTTCTGAAATGGGGATTAGATGTTTACGGAGTAGATATCTATCAACACGAAAATGCAAAAAAAATATTAGGCAACAAATTTAGAAAAGGCAGTATTTTGGATATTCCCTTTAAAGACAATTATTTCGATTATGTTTATGCTCACGATGTCTTACACCACGTCGATGAAGAAAAACAGCGTTTCGCAAAACATGTTGCAGCTATTGAAGAAATGAAGCGGGTATGTAAAAAAGGCGGCACAATATTTATCTTAGAAGCAAATCGGTATAATCCCCTATTTTATCCTCATATGGTACTGCTTAAGAAACACAATCATTTTATTCAATCATATTTTAAGAAACTTTGTAAAATGGTTTTTAAAAATCCGTCATTTGTATTTTTTGAGGCACATGTATATCCTAAGAAATTTACATCTCTATTTAAAATGTATGAAAAAACAATAGAATTAACGCCTCTTCTAAGACCGTTTATTGCCTATAATATGATGATTTATGAGAAGTGAAGCTGTAAAGAATAAAATTTTATATAAAAGTATTTTTTTGTACTCCAGTTTGCAATCTGTCGGTTTTATTGAAGAGTACTTATCCAGACATGCAGAAAAACTTGTGGCTTTTCTGCTTGAAGGACGGTTAAATAATACAGGAAATCTTATAAGATTGTACAAAAAAGGGAAATTGGTTGATGAAAAAAATGTTAAAGTGTCTCGAAATATAGTTCTCTACTATATAATGTGGTATTATTACCAGTTATACATTCTGATTAGGTATTTTTCTCCAGGAGAAAAAGTTGTAGTAATAACATTTCATCCCATATCTTTCTTTGGTATGTGGTTACAAAAGAAACTGCGAGATATAGATTTTCTTTTTTGGGACGGTGATTATTTTCCTCCTATCAACTGGTCACTTATATTATTCGAAAAATTAAAGAGACACTATAACAGTAAAGTAAAATATGCTTTCTATCAAAGTGATTTATTAAACAAATTAATGAATGATAGGATAGTGAAAAGGCAAGACCGGAAAACAGTCATGTGGGGAGTAAAACCAAAAAAAATACAAAGGAAGATGAATAGATCCTTTTTTACTATTCTCTTTGTAGGTGTTATTAGAGATTCTCAGGGCATAGAGTTTTTATTTGAATTTTTAAAAAATCATAAAGATTATGCACTTAAATTAATTGGGATGTCTACAGAAAATTTATATGATAGATATGAAGCAGTAATTAGAAAACTTAACATAGAGAGTCAAGTGTACTTTCCAAATAGATTTTTTTCAGATAAAAAGCTGGAAGATATTTCTAAAACCTGCCAGGTAGGCATTGCCCTTTATGATATTTCGCCAACCAATGGAACTTATTATACTGATCCTGGTAAAGTAAAAACCTACGCTTCACTTGGATTACCAATTATCATGTCCGATACATCTGCAATCGCACCATATATTAAAAAATTTGACTGTGGCATACTTATTCAACAGAACATCAAGGAGCTTGGCATGGCACTATTGGAGATGAAGAAAAATTATGAAGAATATCTTAAAGGACTAGACAAATTCAACACGTATTTTTACTATGAAACATATTACCGTAGTGCTTTTGACTTTTTAGAAATACCCACTAGAACTAATGACTAACAAATCTGTAAGTGTTGTAATGCCTATGCGTAATGCTTCAACAACACTGCTTCATGCATTAAAGAGCATTACTCAACAACAATACCCAATAAAAGAGATTGTTATTGTTGACAATAAATCAAAAGACAATTCTGTTGAAATCGTCAAAAACTTTGCAGAAACGTCAAAAATTCCTATTACCCTTATAGAGAGAAAAATAAATAAAGGGGTTGGAGCAAGTTTTAATGAAGGTTTACAACATGCAAAATCTTCGTTGGTTGTGCTTATGCATTCTGATTGTTTGTTAGAATCAAATGTAGAGTTAGAAAAATTGGTCAAACCCATGAAAGACAAAGAAGTTGTCGGTACATACCCGACAATTATTTTGCCCGAACGGATTTGGAACAGGTTTAATTTCTGGGAAAAGTATTTTTTTGCCAGACTCGTAAATAAGGGTATTGCCGGTTTTACAACAAAATTTGACTGTGTCAGAAGGGAGATATATCTTCGGGTGGGAGGAATAGATGTGCGGAATTTTGGAATTGGTAATGAGGATGCGGACTTACATAGTAAGCTTAGGTCTATTGGAAAAGTAGTAAAAAGCGACGCTGTCGTTACGCATGTATATTATTTAGGGACCGAATACACACTTGGGATGCTTTTACACAAACAACGTCATGTTGCAAGATCCTACGGACGGGCAATGCGGACTCGTGGAATTTCTATTCTTAATAATGGGCTCATATTACTCGTAAAACCAGGATTAGCAATTATTCCATTCTTGCCGTATCTTCACATAGTTGGAATAGTATTACTTATTGCATATTCATTTTTTTACACGCAAAAAATGTTTGCCACACCATCGATTCTAAAAGATGGCAGGATACTTATACTGCCGTTTCTTAATATTTTTTTCCTCTATTATGAAACATTCTGGATTATAGAAGCTTTTTTCTTCGGAAGAAACCAGATAGAGTAACAATTACCTATGGCAAGAAACTTGCGTTTTTTAATTCCTCGGCTTTATCTTCAGATAATGAGGCATTGGGAGGTATACACATTAGCAATTCTATGTGTTGTCATATTTGTAAGTCATTCATTATATGTAACGAAAACCCATCAATATCCTGAAGGAGGTACAGATGAGCATCAATATATGGAGATGGCTACCTTATATTATGATGTATTTAAAGAGCTTAAAGTAGAAAAACAATTAGAACTCCTAGAAGTTTATAAATATAGGCAACCACTATATAGTTTTGTACTAGCAATTGCTTTTCTATTTACCGGCACACTGCATGCCTACAAGATAGCTTTATGGATAAATGTCCTTTTTTATCTCATAACTATTGTAGGCGTATATTTCTTAGGAAAAGAATTTTTAAGCAAAAAAGCAGGTTTACTTGCATCTGTTATTTTTGCTTTTTATGGATTTCCTCTTTTTTATCTCCATTTTACGTACACTGAAACGGCTGCAACAGCGTTTGTGGTTATGTCTTTACTATTTCTTGCAAAATCGAAAAGTTTTATGAATACGAAATACACAATACTCTTTTCGATCTTTCTTTTTCTAGGTAGTTTAACGCGATGGGTTGTTCCCATTTTTGTCGTAGGTCCAGCGATTCTCGTTGCGTTAGTTGGGATAAATGCTTTCATAAGAGAACCTAAAAAACGTAAAACATTGTTTTTCAACACCGGCATTTTTTTTATGTTCGCAATTCTTCCCAGTATAGTTCTGTACTATTTACCAAATCTTCTGCCGTTTAAAGCATATATTACTGCGAACACATCGAATGGCGCATCTTGGGTAACAGAATTTCTTGGAATGCCTGAGCTTGCCAATGTTTTTTCCATTCGTTCAGTCATGTTTTATCTCAATGTTCTATCCCAGCAGACTATTTTTTTCTGGTTACTATTTGTAGCTGGGTTTTTGATTTGCCTTATCTTTATCAAACGATATGCATTTTTTTTGCTTGCTTTTATTGTTCCCTATGCTTTCTTTACGTTCGGAAGTGTGTGGAAAACAGATCGATTAATAGTACCTATTTATCCAGTTATGGCACTGATCTCAGCTGTTGTTATACAACACGCTGGCTATAAAAAGTTAAGCATATTACTATCGAGTGCAATCTTAATTCTAGGCTCACTAAATTTTATTGCTTCGAGCTGGGGACTTGGGCCTATGGGTAAACAGGGATTAAAAGATATTGTCTTACCCTCATTTATTCATCATCCGCGAAGAATCTATCTTACTCCTATGGTCTGGCCACCGCGTCCAGAGGAAGGAAATGTAATATCGATAATCAACGCTATAAAGGAAGACTGGAAAAGTAGTAAGCCATTTATTTATACGCCAGCGTATGAAATGCCTCAGATTTCTAATGGATTTCACACAATTCTTGGATATCAAGAGCGTGGTATTGGAGTCGTTGCTGCTATACGGGGAGAAAAATCCTACGACACGGTTTTTAAAAAACTGCAATCTGCAGATTATGTTTTGGTGAAAAATGGTATAATTGATCAATATAAAGAAGGAGAACATGATCTTTATGATTCTGACATGTATCTTGTTAGAAGATTTAACGATGTACTCAGGTTAACACATAGATCCTTGCCCCAAGCATATGTACTTGTAAAGAAAATTTCTATACCCTTTGATAAGAGTACCTTGTTTATTTATCGTAAGAAACGAAATATGACAAGAGATGAGTGGATTAATTTAGCGAAATTATTTGTTTTGGTCGATCCTAAAAACGAGACAGACATACAGAATGCTCTGCGTAAAGTGACAGCAGATAGAGAATAGCAACTATGCAAGAAAAAGTGCTCATTACGGGAATTACTGGTTTTGTTGGCTCCCACATGGCTGACTATGTATTACAAAAAGGAATAAAAGTGTATGGTCTCAAACGGTGGAATCTAAGTAGGCTGCGTAACGTCCGCCATATTCTTTCTCAGGTTGAATTTTTTGATTGTGATCTTACCGATCCAATTGGTATTTACACTGCAATAGAAAAAATAATGCCAACAAAGATATATCACTTTGCGGCAGAAGGGGGATTGAGTCCTTCGTGGAATCACCCCAGTCATTATATGGACGTTAATTTTAAAGGAACAGTAAATCTTTTAGAAGCAGTACGTAGGGTAGGTATAAATCCAAAAATTCTTATTGCTGGCAGTGTCGCGATGTATGGAGACATTCCAGAAGAGCACTTACCAATGAGAGAAGAAACTCCCTTAAATCCCCTTAACCCCTATGCAGTATCAAAAATGGCTCAGGATTACATAGGATATGTATATCGCAAAACATATGGAATGCATATCGTTCGGACGCGCGCTTTTAATATTGAGGGGCCGCGTAGGGATAACATCTTTGGTCTTCCTTGGTATGCATATCAAGTTGCGTTAATTGAAAATGGAAAGCAAGATCCCGTTTTACAAAGTGGATATGTGTTGGCAAAGCGCAACTTTATTCATGTGAAGGATATTGTACATGCGTATTGGTTGGCATTAAAACATTGTAAGCCCGAAGTATATCTGGTAGGTTCGGATAAAAAGAAAAATATCGGTACGTTTGGGGAGACAATATTGAGCCTTATCAAAAAGTCAACATATAAAGGTAAAATCCAACATAAGATAGTTGAAAAATTTGTTCGGCCGACAAATGAATCTGTTGTAATTGGGGATTGCAGTAAATTTTTTATGGCAACTGGATGGATACCAATCCTAACGCTTGAAGATATTATTGACGACAATCTTATCTACTGGCGGGATTTTGTTAAAAATGATCTCTACTAATATCTATGAGCCTCATAAAACAGGCAGTCATTTTAGCTGGTGGTAAAGGTAAACGATTACTTCCTCTTACGTTAACAAAACCAAAGCCGATGGTAGAGATTCATGGGAAGCCCTTTCTCGAGCATCTTATAGAGATGTTAAAAAAGAATGATATTGAAGAGGTAGTCATATTGACAGGCTACTTGCACAAGCAAATTGAACAGTACTTACACGATGGTCGTAGGTGGGGGCTGAAAATAAAATATTCTCATTCTCCTGTAGAAGATGAAACAGGAACGAGAATAAGAAGAGCAAAGCACTTTCTTAGAAAAAAATTTCTTTTACTATACTCTGACAACTATTGGCCTCTTCAACTTGATAAGATGTTCTCCTTTTATCTCTCGAAAGATGTTCTAGCAATGGTTACTGTTTATAACAATCGATATGGTTTTGCAGAGTATGGATTTGAGAATAATATATTTGTAGATTCAAACGGTATTATTCAAGCATATGACAGGAAACGGTCTGCCAGAAACCTCAATGCCACTGATATCGGTTTTTTTATACTGGATAAATCAATAGTTAATTTCATGCCATATAACAACTTTTCTTTTGAAAAAGAATTATTACCTCTTCTCATCTCAAAAAGTCAACTAGCAGGTTATAGAACTGATTATCCTTACTACTTTTTAACAACCAGAGACCGTGTACCGATGATGGAAGAATATTTTAGGAAGAAAAAGATTCTTTTTCTTGATCGTGACGGAGTCATAAATAAAAACGCACAGGAGCATGAATATATAATAAAATGGAAAGATTTTGTTTTTTTACCAAAAGTAAAAGAGGCATTGCAGCTGGCACAACAGAAAGGATATAAAATGTTTGTTATTACAAATCAAGCTGGAGTTGCACACGGAAAAATGACAAAAAAAACCTTAGAAGATATTCATAAAAACATGCAATTAGAATTAAGAAAGATTGGAGTCACGTTCGATGATATATTTGTTTGTACACACGCAACAGAGGATAATTGTTTCTGTCGGAAACCAAACCCAGGTATGTTTTTCCAAGCCGCTACAAAACATCATATTAACTTATTCGAGAGTTATTGCATAGGAGACGATGAGCGTGATATGATGGCTGCTACCACAGCTGGAGTAAAAACATTCCTGGTAAACAAGAAAGAGAATCTATACTCCATTGTTGAAAAGCACTTATGATTATTTCAAGAACACCATTGCGTATAAGTTTTGTCGGAGGAGGAAGTGATATATCTTCCTTTTATAAACATCATACGGGTGCTGTGGTATCAACAACTCTTAACAAATATGTATATTTAGCGGTTAATAGACAATTCGATGGAAGAATTTTGGTTAATTATTCAAAGACAGAAGTAGTTACAAGGGTGTCGGATATAGAAAATAATTTAGCTAGAGAAGCGATGAGGTTAACTGGTATAAAAGGAGGAATCCATATCGCAGGAATAGCTGATATTCCTTCTGGGGGAACGGGAATGGGTTCCTCAAGCTCATATATCGTAGGACTTTTAAACGCATTGTATGCGTATCAAGGAAAACAAGTGAATGCCCAAAAATTAGCAAAAGAAGCATGTAAAATAGAAATAGAAATATTAAAAAAACCTATAGGCAAGCAAGATCAATACGCAGCAGCGTATGGGGGTTTCCAGTATATGCAGTTTAATCCAAACGAAACAGTGTATGTAGATCCAATTATTTGCAAAACAGCCACAAAGAAAACATTAGAAAAACGTCTTCTCCTTTTTTATACTGGTATCACGAGATCTGCTGACTCTATTTTAAAAAAACAAAAAAATATCATGGCGAAAAAGGGAAAAAAGAGGGAAATAATGGCTAGGATGGTGACAATTGCTAAAGAAATGAAAAAAGCACTCAATAAAAACAATCTTAATACCTTTGGAGAAATGCTCCATGAAAACTGGGTATTAAAAACTCAAATGGTAGAAGGAGTATCAAATCAGCAAATTGACATATGGTATAAGACAGCTTTAAAAAATGGAGCAATTGGAGGAAAACTTTTAGGTGCGGGAGGCGGTGGATTTTTATTGTTCTATGCTCCAGAGGACAAACACGAAAAAATTATTAAATCCCTACCTGGTCTTATTTATCAGGAATTTGCATTTGAGCCACAGGGTAGTAAAATTATCTTTATAGATTAATGAAAAATTCTGTCAATATTAAAAAAACAAAAAGTGCAAAGCTTGATCCAAGTAGTTTTATTGATAGCTACCTCGTGGAGTTGACCAGATGTATTGTATCTTTGGACAAAACAAAAATCGAAATGGTTATTGATGTTTTGGTTGATGCATATAAGAAAGACAGAAAGGTATTTATTTTAGGTAATGGCGGAGGTGCCTCGACTGCTTCTCATATGGCATGCGATCTGAGTAAAGGTACTCTACAGCGAATTTATGATAATACTGAAAGGCGTTTTCGGGTAATTTCTCTCTCCGATAATGTCGCCTTGATAACTGCATTTGCAAATGATTTAAGCTTTGACGATATTTTTGTGCAGCAATTAAGAAATTTAATCGAGACTGGAGATGTGGTTATCGCAATTTCTGGAAGCGGCAATAGTCCCAATGTGGTAAAAGCTGTAGAGTATGCAAGAGCCTCAGGTGCAATAACAATTGGTTTTTTAGGATTTAAGACAGGAGGGAAGCTTGGGAGTATGGTTCATTATCCAGTACTTGTCAATAGCAATCATTACGGTCCAATTGAGGATATTCAATTGGTTTTAAATCATATGATTGCTTCCTGGCTTGCAAAAGTTAAAAGTCATCACGACAAAAATCCACGTGGAGTTAATGAAAATAAAGCAGTTCCCTTCAAATAACTTTCATTAAATATGCGAATATTAGTTACCGGTGGAGCCGGGTTTATTGGATCTCAAGTGGGACTATATCTCACAAAAAAACATGATATATATCCTCTGGACAATTTGAAATTTGGATACCTTCATAATTTCTCAGGCAGCGAACAATTACATAAAAACTTCATAAAGATGGATATAGGAGATCCCAAAATGGAAGATGTCTTAAGAAATATAGACGTTGTCTTTCATTTTGCAGGGTGGGTGTCTTTACCTGGCTGTAACGACGACCCTGGGAAAGCCTACCAGTGTAATGTTGCCGGAACAGCCAATGTTTTGGAAATGGCACGAAGAAACAATATAAAAAAAATTATTTTTGCCTCGACAGCTGCCATCTACGAATACGATCCTATACCATTTAAAGAATCTGTATTACCCAAACCGACACTTATTTATGCTCTAACAAAAAAAGCTGCAGAGGATCTTTGCCAGTCCTATAGAGACATGTATGGAATGGATATAACAGTTCTGCGGTTTTTTAACGTATATGGACCACATATGGATTTTCGACCTCCATCTTATTTAATAAGCTATATTATTGGGTGCCTTATTAAAGGAAAACAGCCAGTTTTGCATTCGGATGGTCGGCAATCGCGGGATTTTGTCTATGTGACAGATGTTGCAAGCATTTGTGAAATCGTCATGACTCACAAAAACGCAAAAAATGAAGTCTTTAATGTTGGGTCTGGTACTTCAATAAGTGTTCAGGAGATTTTTGACATTATCGCAAAGTCAATGGGCGAGAAAAAAGTAAAACCGGTTTACCGCGGCCCAAAGCTTATCTGGGAAAACTTTCCGACACAATTCCAGGGCGGATATCCGCTGAATCCAGAATTTTTGGAAAAAGAGGTTAACAAGCATACACTGGCTGATACGAAAAAGGCAAAAAAAATGCTAGGATGGACTGCTAAAGTAAGTATACAAGAAGGACTTGATAAAACAATTGCGTACGTTAAAAGAAATATATACAGTTAAGTATTTGAAATTAATACCTTGAAAAATCCCAAGCTTTTTATTACTGGCATGGGTGGAATGCTTGGACGAGTTTTAGCAACGCTTGCAGTTTCACAAAACTATTCTGTTGGTGGTACTATTCACAAAAGTCTTCCTCCTGAGCTGAAATCCATTTCAAATGGCTCACTTAAAAGCTATATACTAGATTTGCGAGACCCAGAGGAGATAAGACGAGTAATTGGTGATTTTTCCCCTAATACAATTGTTCACTTTGCAACAAAAACGCTTGGTCGATTGGACAAAAACACTATAAATCCAGACATCTATACTGAAAACGTAAGAATATTTAAAAATACTCTCTCTGCAGTTAAAAGTCTTAATAAACCTACAAAATTTATATTGGGCACAAGTGGATGCATTGTTTATGAGAAACTTTCATCACCTGATTTTATTACCGAGATTCCTGTTTTTGATTTACCAAGAGTTGATTCTCATAAAGAACCATATCGTGCTGGTAGGTTAGAACAGGAAAAATTGCTTGCAGCTTCAAAGAATGTAGAATATATAATCACCCGCGCAACCCAATTTACCGGACCTGGAAAATTTCCTGGTACTATCGAATATTATATTGCCCAACAAATTTCAGAAATTTTGCAGAGGAAAAGGAATGATATTTTTATTAAAAATAAATTGGGAGAAGTTGATATTCTTGACGTAAGAGATGTTGCAAAAGCATATATAACCCTTATACAAAGAGGAATAAGAGGACAAATCTATCACATTAGTTCAGGAAATCCTGTAACAGTCGAAAAATTGGCTAAGGTTTTTTTAGAAGTAGTTGGTGTTAACCTAAAAGATTATCCAATTGCTTCAGAAATTGAAAAGCCTGTTTGTTTCCGCTTTTCTCCGGCAAAATTAAAAGGATTAGGTTGGAGACCACAGTATGCCTTAAAAGATGCGTTACTAAGTTATTGGAAATACTTCAAGGAAAAATGATATAATTTGTAGATATAAATGAAAAGAATTGACTCTTGTCGGGTATGTAGAAGTAAAAAAATTAAAGAATTTTTAGATCTAAAAAATCAACCATTAGCAAATTCATTGCTCAAAAGTACTTCTGAAAAAGAAAAATTTTATCCTCTATCGTTAAGTTATTGCTCAAGATGCAGCCTTGTCCAGCTCAATCATACTGTAGATCCGAAAGAATTATTTACAAATTATGTTTGGGTTACGGCAACATCAAGTATTGCTCGTAACCATGCTAAAGCATTCTGTGAGAATGTAATTCCCCGAATCAAAAACTCTAAAAAGGGTTATATCTTAGAAGTAGCGAGTAACGATGGAACATTTCTCTTGCCCTTCATAAAAAAAGGGTACAAAGTTTTAGGCGTTGATCCAGCCAAAAATATTGTAGAGATGGCAGTTAAGAATGGCATACCAACAAAATGCGAGTTTTTTGGCGTATCCTCAGCCCAAAAAATAAAAAAAGAATTAGGCGCAGCTGAAGTTGTTATTGCCAGAAACGTTCTTCCTCATGTTGCGAATACTCATGATTTTGTCAGAGGAATGTATGCAGTTTTAGATACTGATGGTTTGTTAATTTTAGAATTACATTATGCAAAAAAAATATTTAAAGAGCTTCACTATGACTCCATATATCACGAGCACCTGTGCTATTTTACTGTAAAAAGCCTCGAAGAACTTTTAAATCAGTATGAAATCTTTATAGAAGACATTCAAACGAGTCCAATCAGCGGTGGTTCTTTAATAATCTATGCAAGAAAGAAAAAAGTCAAAGAAACTAAAACCGTAAAAAATTACAGGACAAAAGAAAAACAAATGAAGTTAAATGCGTTAAAAAGCTGGCAGGGTTTTGCCCAGAAAGTCAAAAAACATAAAGAAAAGCTTTTAAAAATTTTAGATAAAAATAATAATGGAAACATCGTTGGGTATGGGGCCTCTGCGAGAAGCTCGACTCTTTTAAATTATTGTGGTATTGGATTTGAATATATACCTACGATTGCAGATAAAAATCCACTAAAGCAAGGACTATATACAGCCGGTACTCATATTCCTATTGAAAGTCCGGACAAAGTCATGAAAAAGAACCCAGACGTTATGGTAATTTTAGCCTGGAATTTTAAAGATGAGATAATAACATTCCTTAAAGAGAAATATAAATATCAAGGTACGTATATTATCCCCTTACCCAACAATCCTAAGCTTGTTTAATATAATCTTATGGACCTATTTATTTCTTTATACGATATTCTTCTTATACATTATCCTAATATTTTTTTTGTTGCAGTTTTTTTGCTCTTTTCTCTCATTCTCATTACAGCTTTCCAATTAACGAAATCTGTATCGGTTGCAGAACATGCAAGAAAAATTCTGAGAAAAAATTATAAATTAGAGCCAATTAAAACAACAATTAGAAATTTTCCCATAATCCTCATAACAAAGACTCTGAGAGGAATTATGATTTGGATATCTTATGTTGAATTTAAAATAGAAAAAGCTGTAAGAAGGATAGGAAAAGAGATTTTAATAGAACAGTAATTTCGTTTTATGAGCACGCAAAACATAATTAACATTGCTTGGAAGTTGTGGTTTTTATGTTTTTTTGTTTTTACTTTTTTTATTTTTATCGTGATTTCCAATAACTCAATTTCAAAAGCCACTACTAGCGAATATTCTTTTCCCTGGCCGGGGATATTACCAGACAATAGATTTTATAAAATAAAGGTTCTAAGAAATAAAATTATAAAAAAACTTATCGTAAAGCCTGCTAAAAAAGTGGAATTTGATTTGCTCATGGCAGGCAAAACAATTTATGCAAGTAAATTATTAATGGAAAAAGGACAAGTTGCTCTCGCAAAAGAGACAGCATTAAAAGGGGAAAATTATTATAGTATACTTGTGCAAGACTATAATCGAGCGTTACAAGCTCATGATGCAATACCGCCACTGCTTGATCGTAGAATAACACAGGCAGCCTCAGAGCATCAGAAAATCTTTAAACAGCTTGAAAAAAGAGCTTCGGGTGAAGACAAAGAAACTTTCCAAATTGTCATTAAATTCTCACAAATTAACTTCGATTTCATCAAAGAGTTAAGAAATCCAAAAAAATAAAATCAATAAAATTCTTTTATTATTTTTGTAATATATTTTATTTGTTGATTGGTGAGAGAGAGTGAAGAAGGAAGCCATAAGCCCTGAGATGATAATTGCTGACTGACATAAAAACGAGCATTTTTATACTCTTTCATTTCTCTATATGGTGATTGTGTATGAACTGGGGGATAAAACGGTCGTGTCGCAATCTGATGTTTTTTCAAAAACTCCATCAGCTTTTCTCTGTTTTCCACAAAAATGTCAACAAACCAAGGTGACGTCTCTGAAAGATTCGTTTGTATAAAACGTATATTTTTTATCGGTGATAATTCTTTTTCATAGAGAGCATAAATTTCTTTTTTTCTTTTTACCAGAGATTTGATTTTTTTCATCTGCTCTATCCCAATAACAGCTTGTAAGTCAGTAAACTTGAAGTTAAAACCCAAGCTATCATGTAAATCTACGCCGCTTTTTACTCTCCCGAAGTCTTTAATTTTTCTGATTTTCTTAATCAGCTCCTGGCTATTTGTTACGAGTGCTCCTCCTTGTCCTGTAGTAACTATTTTGTGCGGGGAAAAGGAAAAGGATCCAATATCACCAAATGTTCCCATATGTTTTCTATTCCAAAAAGATCCAAGTGCTTGAGCAGCATCTTCAACCAAATAAAGTTTGTATTTTTTGCAAAGCGCAAGCAACTTTTTCATATCAGGCGATTTCCCATTAAGATTTACGAGCATTATTGCTTTTGTTTTTTTTGTTATAGATTTTTCCGCTAAAGCAAGATCAAGACACATAGTCTTTTGCTCTATATCTACCAGTCGTGGTATTGCACCAGCCAGAAGTACAGAATTTGCGGAGGCTATCATAGTAAGGTTTGGAACAATTACTTCATCACCTTTTCCAATTCCTAGGCTCATCAGCGCAATAAAAAGACTCACCGTTCCATTGTTTACTGCACAGGCATATTTTGCTCCAGTATATTCTGCTAATAATTGTTCAAATTTTTCAGTTTCTTTAAATTCTGTCAACCATCCACCGGAACTTAAATATTTTGCAACTGCTTTCTTTTCTTCTTTGCCTATCCAAGGTTCCATTTGATGTATATACTTTCTCATAAAGAAGGCCATGTATTTGTATACCGGTAGTCTGTTGGATCTTTAAAAATTCCGGTCTTAAGAGCAGTGAGCATTTCTTTCATTCCAGCTTGTAGACCGATTTTTGCCTTAAATCCTAAGGTTTTTTTTATTTTTTCCGAACTCACATTGTAATCTCTTTTGTCTGCTGCTGAATTGATAATTTCTTCTTTGCATCCGGGGATATATTTTTTTATAAAGTTAACAATTTCTTGTTTTTGATAGTTTTTATTCACAACATTAAATATCTGACCATTTATTTTCTTTTTAGGCGCGGCAAGAGCAAGGTGGATTGCTTGGGCAATATCGAAGACATGAACAAAAGACCGCCAGGCAAGAGGTTGGTATACAGAAATTTTTTTCTTTACAAACGCGTCGCGTAAAAATTCATTGACTAAAAGATCAAATCTCATGCGAGGGGACAGGCCGTACGCTGTTGCTAATCGCAAAATACATACAGGAAAATCATTACTTGTTTGCGTTATTACGTATCTTTCAGCAGCAATTTTCGTTGTGGCATACAGAGAGATTGGATGAAGAGTAGCTTCTTCTGTCGCCGGGTGTTTTGTGTCAGAAATACCATAATTGCTGCAGGTTGAAATATGAATAAATCGTTTGAGTCCGCTTGCTTTTGATACATCACACACAATTTTTGCACCACTATAATTTATATCATTCGTTGCTTTTGTGTCGATACTGCATGCTAGATCACCGACTAACGCCGCAAGGTTTACTACACAATCAATATTTTTAAGTGCATCCTGAACCTGTGCTTTATTTCGAATATCTCCCCGTACCAATTTGAATCTTTTGTGCGATAGAAGATCAATGGTTGCTTCTCCTCCGAACTGAAGATTATCAAAAACTGTTACCATATATCCCTTTTGTACTAATTGTCTTGTTAGTACCGATCCAATATATCCGGCACCTCCAGTAATCAAAATTTTCTTCACGATTTTGTTGCCTCAACATTTAAACTTATTAATATACCATTTCTTTTATTCATATGAGGAATATATGCCTGGGAATAATCATCATAATCTTTGTGAATTGTTTTTCTCCAGTCATACCGTTTTATATTCTTAAATCCTGATTCTTCAAGAACTGCTTTGATACTTGTGAAGTCGTAGACAGTTCTGTGATAGATAACATTTGTTTTGTTTTTGCTAGTGACTTCCCACCTGCCATATAATGGGCCGATGATTTTGTTAAGATCGTGATATTTTTTATATACTTTTACGAGTGCTTCAAAATCAGGAACTGCTAGACGAAGTATACCTCTTTTTTTTAGAGCTCTCTTCCATTCTTGCAAAATATTTTCTATTTCTATTCTGTCAAAATATTCTATTCCATGACAAAAGTAAATGAGCTCGACAGAATTGCTTTTAATCATGGGAAGCGTTTTGATGTCGTGGACATAATCGATATGAGGAAATTTATTGATATCGATATGAACGAAGCCAGGAATGTACCTTTTGCCGCTTCCTAAATGGAGTTTCATGGACAGCTCATTTTAACATCGGACTTTTTGAAATGCAATCTCGTTTCTGAGAAATTATTTTTTGGAAATACAGTACATAACTTTGGAAAACGGATAAAATCTACCAAAATATCCGAATTCAATTGGATACAACCCAACAGCTCTAATTTCATGAATCAAAGTTTTTTTTGTATAGAAACGAATAGAAGAAAACCGAGGATTAAAAACAATGTCAAACGCAAAGAGAGAAATTACAAGATTTTTTAAAAGTCCATAATAAGGAAGGGTAATAAGCAATCTTCCGGAGGGACTTAAAACCCTGGATAATTCTTTGAATATAAATTCGGTATCATATATGCAAAGTAATACATCTACTGCCGAAACAACATCAAACGAGTTATTTTTGAATGGCAATTCTTTATCTTCAGCTATGGTATAAAATTTTTGCTCTGGCATTCTTTTTTTTGCCATAGCAATTGCAACTTTTGAAACATCTACGCCAGTTATCTTCAGAGTTGGGTTGATTTCTAAAAAATCTTGAGTGATAAGGCCATTTCCGCAACCAAAATCCAAAAGTCTAAGATTTTTTTCCTGAGGCACTAATTTTTTAATAAACGCCGCTTTGTAATGATAATCTCCCAAAATTTTCGTCTTTTCCCAGAACCTATCATAGAAATATTTCACTTTGTGAGTATACCAAAAACATAAGAGATTTTCTATTGAAAAGCAAATCTTTTCTTGTCTTTAAGGTAGAAAATTGTTATGATTATAGCTAACGCAATTATATATTGTTTTCATGAATAAACCGCTTGTTTCTGTTGTTATCTCAATTTACAACGCAGAAACATATATTGCTCAGGCAATAGAGAGCATTCTCTCTCAAACGCTCCAAAATTTTGAGTTAATTCTTATCGATGACGCTTCTACAGATAATACTTTACAAATTATTAATTCATTTAAAAAAAAGGATAAGCGTATTAAAGTAATAAGAAATAAAAAGAACTTGCACATGGCTGAGTCATTAAATCTTGCTATCGATCAAGCAAAATCAGATATTATTGCGAGAATGGATCAAGATGACATTTCTCTTCCAAAGCGACTCGAGATTCAGTATGAGTTTTTGAAATCTCACCCAGATATTGCAATTGTTGGTAATGATATTATTGTTATCGATGAGCGTAATACTACTGTGGGGAAAAGAATATATCCAATAACTTCGGACCAGTTAAAAAGAATAATGTTCCGCTATTCTCCATTTGCACATCCGACCGTTATGCTTAGAAAGGATGCTTATCTGAAGACGGGAAGGTATGACGGTACAAAATATCCGTGTGAAGATATCGATTTCTGGTTTCGATTAGGGAGAAAGTATAAATTTGCAAGTATTCCAATGCCTTTATTAAAGTATAGACTGATTATTACATCGAGTAGTCACAACAACGTATTGAGGACAGAGATTATGGGTTTTTTAGTCAAAATAAATGCTGTTAAAAAATATGGCTATAAGCCAACATTTTATGATATCGTTTACAATGTTCTGCAATTTGCCACCGCATGGTTTATGCCGACTGGCAGCAGAATTCAGCTCTATAACCTGCTTCGCAGCAAAAAGATCATTTGATAGTATCAAAATACACTCTGATTATGAAAAAAAGATTAATTGGATTGAAACCATTTAACAATAAAATTTATTATCAAAATAATATTTTCAATAGCGGTTCTGTTGCTGCATCTCCATATCTTGTGGCAGCTCGAAATGCCCTTGCTAAAAAAAATATTGTTCTTAATACTATCGATATTCCTACTGAGTCTCCAACGGAGAAAGATGTCTATTTTGACATGCCATATCCATGGGACGTGAAGCATTGGATAAGAATTGTCAAAAACAAGAAAAAAAACATTTTATTTATCGTTGAAACTCCAATTGTAAATCCATTTAGCTTTATAAAAATTTTCCATGTATTTTTTGATAGAGTATATACATGGAATGATGATTTTGTTGATAACAAAAAATATTATAAATTCAATATTCCAAAAATTGATGCTGGTATGAAGCCACAAAAATTTCCTTTCAAAGAGAAAAAGCTTGTTGTTTTAATGAATGCAAATTGGGTGGCATTTTTGCCATTTCGGTTATTGTCCTTTTCCACAAAAGAATTATATTCTGAAAGATTAAAAGCGATCGAGTTTTTTAATAACCGTCCAGATTTTTCTTTATATGGAAGAGGGTGGAATAAACCTGCACGATTTAGTATTGGACAACGGTTATTTGGATATAAAAAATTTTCTTCTTATAAAGGCGGTTTTCAATCTCAAGACAAGTACAAAATACTATCTCAATTCAAGTTTGCTCTTTGTTTTGAAAATTGTGAATCTACTGGTTATATTTCTGAAAAAATGATTGATTTTTTTAAAGCACACTGTGTACCAATTTACTTAGGAGCTCCTAATATTTCAGAATTTATTAGTAAAAGATGTTTTATTGATTGGAGACAATTTAAAAATTACAAAGAAATGAGTAAGTTTCTGGAATCGATTGATGAAAAAACGTACAATTCCTATATCCATGAAATCGAGAAGTTTTTAGAGAGCAAGGAATACAAAAATCGATGGACAGCAGATGCCTTTGTGAAATTTTTTGAGAAAATAATTACGTAATTGCTTATCGTATGTCAATATTGTTTAAGTTATATTTTTAAATATATGAAGTTATGATTGATGCAAAATGGATTAAAATAATTGTTTGCCCAGTATGTAAGGGAAAACTTTCCTATAATATTAATTTGTATTGTAAAAAATGCGATGTAAAATTTTTGGTAGTAGATGATATTCCTTTATTTATAACTGAGGCCGAAAAAAAGAATAATCCGCAATATGAACATCAAATAAAATATTTTGATAAAGCATATAAGAAAGATCCTATAGAATTGTGGCAAAAAACATACAATGAAAGGATTTTTGGCTTGTTTAATTTAAAAAACGAAAAAAAAGAACATGTGTTTTTGGATATTGGTGTTGGAGGAACAGGGTATACTGTTATAGAGGCTGCAAAAAAGAGATTTCAGGCTGTTGGTTGCGATTTATCTTTAGTTGGTATTCAAAGGGCAAAATACTTGGCAAAAAAAAATAATGTTGCAAAAAAAACCTTTTGGGTAGTATGTAATGCAGAAACGTTACCATTTTCTAATAACACTTTCGACTATATTAGTGCAAACGCAATTTTAGAGCACTTGCCTCATGATAGAAAAGCATTAAAAGAAATAGATAGAGTGGCAGCAAGTCGCGCTGATGTTTTTATAACTACCCCACTAAAATTTAGATATGTTTGGCCATTTTTTATTCCGTTAAATATTATTCATGATAAAAAAATAGGTCATCTGAGAAGATACGATGAAAAAGTTTTTGAAAAAAAACTAAAGACTACATCACGATTCAAAATCATTAAAATTTTTTATACAGGACATTTGGTAAAGACACTGTTGTTTATACTATCACAGATTTTTCGAACCCAGAGATTTGACAAGTTAGCTGAAAGAGCAGATACAATATCTGTATCAAAAAAATACGGAGCTAATAATATCTCGATATATCTTAGAAATTACTAGGAAGTTTATTAAATGCTTTTTCTAAAATGAGGTTATCATCATAACCTTCTGCTATTTTCAAAGCATTATTTCTATATAAATAATATGTTTTTTCTTCTTGAAGTAAAGACTCTAAAGCATGTATTAGATCCTTTTCCGAATAATTAATGATAAGTCCCGCTTTTTTTTTCTCTATAACTTTGGCAATTGGTGGTACTTTGGTAGTTATGATGGGCAGACCACAAAGAAGATACAGCTTAATTTTACTCGGATCAGCATAATAGGTAAAATCTCCAATGGTAGGATTGTATGTTGCTAAACCTATTCCGCCGTTTTTGGTTAGAATTGATACTATCTTTTTGTGGTCATTGATGTAACCAGTAAATGTAACATAAGATTTAAGTTCCAAACGCTCGACTAATTGTTTAATCTGCTTTTCAAATGGGCCAGATCCTACTATTATGAGTTTAACATGAGGAAACATTCTTATTATCTCTGGCATAGCGTTAATAACTAATTGTAATCCTTGTTTCTCATACAAAACTCCTACGAAGAATAAATTAAATCTACCTGCATTATTTGTAGGTTTATTAACAATCTCTTCTTTATTAAAACCAATTGGCACGACTGCAAAAGGAGCGCATTTTTTTCGATCGAGTCCATTTTGTACTTTTGCAGTTATCATGTCTTCAACGGTGACCCAATTCATATCAGAAATCATACATGCGAGTCTATCCATGCGTTGATATAAATAGTTGAGGAAAATATTACTGTATCTTTTTGGCGAATAGTCTACGGTATAATAAACAAGAGTTTTTATAAAGCCTATTTTTCTTAGTATATAAACAGAGATTATGGATAGATTATCACATGCGATAGAGAGGTCGTATATAATTGGTTTCCTAATGAGAAAAAAAATTGTTAAAAAAAATTGATAGGTAAACAAAATTAATGTAGGCATCTCTAGCTTTAGAGAAGTTAATTGATAAGTTTTTACTCCATTTTGGTATATTGTAATCTGAGAGGCAGGAAAATTAGACAAAGGAAAAGGGTGATCAATATACGTTAGTTTTCCTATTTTTTTTAAAAGAAAATTCCGAATGTTTTGTGGAAATACTGCGCCTTCTCCCATATCCTTAAAAGCGAAATGAGATATCATTGCTACATTAATTTTTTTATTGAGGTTCACTTTGTGTTATAACTTAGATAATATAGCGGACTATATTTTCATTATTGATACGACTTCCATAAGGTTTCCAATTTCAAATATGTTTTCATGAATTCTTTTAGATGATGTTCCTTTTTTAAAAAGGAATCCAGTACCAAATCCAAGGAGAATATTAGGAGTTTCTAAATCATCTTCCAAAGAATTGCCGACAATTATGAGATTTTTATTTTGTATTTCTTTCTTTAAGTCGTTACTTACAATCTCAATCGCACGTTTGTAATAATCGGGAAAAGGTTTATCATGTGGATCACCAACTATAACATCTCTAAAATGAAGTCCCTTTTTTTTGAGTGTAATCATTCTATTTTTTTTATAAGTCCCTGAGAATAAAGGATCATAGGTAAAAAACCCTTTTTTAATTTGTAATCTCCCATCGCTGCTTGTAAGTAGATATATATGGTATCCTTTGTCCGTTAAATAATCATGCAATTTTTTTGCCTCATCAAATGGTTCAGTAAGATTGGTAATAGTATCCCAATATATCGTTGCCGTATTTTGAATAACCTCTGGTGATAGAATAGCTTTTATCTCATCAGCAGCAATCTTGAGGAACACTTCTCTGCTCCATTTTTTAATAAATCCCCATTCTCCTTTTACTTTTACTTGATGTTCTGTAATGAGATCAACAAGCCTTTCGTAAGATTTTCTTCTTCCAGGAATTTTTTTCCATTCATCCACAGTTCTAAATAAAAATCCCGCAACCATAAGAAGAAAAATTTCATCAAAACGTCTAGTAATATATCGCGCAGCAGTTAAATCAATATATTTTGAAAGATTCTTCTCTATTTCTAGGAGTGCTTTTGTGTGATAAAGCGCTGTATTAATGAGGGTGTGGTTAACGTCAAACAGAAAAACATACTGAGGTTTATCGTTCATACATAAGGAGATTATTAAAAATAACCCAAGTCTCTTAGTCTCTTCATTATAACTTCTCTCTCTTTTTGTCTTCCCGATCTTTCTCCACCATCAGGTGTCGCTGGGTTAGTAAATTCTTTTTCACCAAGAGATCTATAGCCTTTATCGTACAAGGAAATATAGGGCACTTTGTTTTCTTTTATATACTTCCAAATATCTTTTTCTGTGAAATGGAGTAGCGGATGTATTCGCATGTGATCATCTCTCGGGGAAAAATATTTTTCCGCAATTCGCTCAGAATGCTCATCCCATCGAATCCCGATCACAAGTGCCGGTAAATTATACTTTTTTACCGCTTCTTTTAATAGAATAATTTTAAAAATACTAGCAAGTTCTACTCGTTCTTTCTTTGTCTTAAGCGATTCATATTTTTTCATATGTTCATCTGTTGTTTTTATTGTAATGAGCTTAAGATTCCACTCCTTCTTCAATCTTTCAATAAAATCGTAAACTTCTTTAAAATCGAGTTGTGTATCAAGATAGAGTATTGGAAATTTTCTGTCTGATCCAAATACTTCCCTTACCATATGAAGGAGCACTGTGGAATCTTTACCCCCCGTCCAGAAAATTGCCATTTGATCGCCATGTTTCTCGTATGCTTTTCGAAGGATTTTTTTACTATGAGTAACTTTGCCCTCAAGAGAGATATATTTTTTTTGTTCAGTTTTTGTTTTCATAATATGGGTAAATCATACACTAAATTCCTCCTATGGTCAATTTTTTCTTTTTGTGCAATAATAAGCAGAAACGAAACATTTATGAAAGAAAAGCCAAATATTGTTCTTGTTACTATTGACTCTCTGCGAGCAGATTTTGTAGGTTATTATAACAAGAATGAAAAAAATACACCCTTTTTAGATTCTTTTGCTCAAGATTCATATGTGTTTACTAATGCAATTTCTCCAGCTAATCCCACATTCTTTTGTTATTGTTCGATAATGACGGGTACCCTTCCTTTTACTTATGGAAATTACCTCGGTATTCCTAACAATAAAGAAATAAAAACCCTGGCGGAGATATTACGAGACAATGGTTACAGTACAACTGCATTTCTTGCAGACAGTCCTGCATTATATTCCATTTATGGCTATGAGAGAGGGTTTGATACATATGATGACGGGTATGAAAATGTAAGCAAAGTGTATCTTTCTTCACAAGAGTTTTTAATGAAACTTCGAGAAAAAACTCCCGAAAATTTACTCAGCGTGCTAGAAATTATTCGTACCTTCATAAAAGCTATTTTTCTATCTCCCGAGCATTCAGTACCTGGTCATAAACTCAATAAAAAGGTAATTAATTTTTTTAACAATAAAGACAAGAAACCATTTTTCTTATGGCTTCATTATATGGATAACCATCTTCCTTACTTTGGTGGATTGAACAGACATTTTTTCCAGAATAAAAATCCTATTCAAAGAATTATAAATAAAGTCATATTTTATAAAGAACTTACTACAAGCTTAAGAATAATGAAAACTAAAAATAAAAAAATAACTGAAATTTTTCGCGAGGCCTATAGAAGTTCTGTAAAGAATACTGATGAATATATCGGAAAAATCATAAATTTCTTAAAATACAAGTACCCCAATACTGTATTCATAGTGGCATCGGATCACGGTGAGGCATTCATGGAGCATGGTGTGGTTGGGCATGGGGCGCTATCTTTGTATAATGAATTAATCCATATACCTCTTATCATTAATCTACCTTCAGCAAAATCAAAGATCGTAACTCAAGCAGTATCATTGGTAAGTATTGCGAAAACAATTTCCTCCATTGCAGGAATAAAAGTGTCACAATTTGAAGGAAATAATTTAATATCTGATAGGATTTTCTCGCCAATTAATAGTCTTTCTCGTATCCTCTACAAGTGCTTAAGTCCTAATGTACACCTGGGTATTTTGGACAACGAAACAGAAATTCGTGGTTATAAAAATCTTTGGAGTTTTACTACTCCGAAAGAAAAATACATAGTAGAGGAAGATGGAGAAATAGAAGAATATTATCTTTTATCGAAAGACCCATTAGAAAGAAACAACCTGATAAAAAACAAGGTTTTCCAAAAAAGTAAAATAGTGGAACAGTTTAAAAAAACTATAAATAAGGAATGATTGAGCATGCAAATATTATCTGTGAGTGCATTCTATTTAATATATTTCATTTATAATATGCAGTCGTAATTTTATGGCTTTTACATCAAGGGAAATACTTATCGGTATTACTAATCCTATTTTTTTAATCATTTATTTACTCAGGAAATTTCCCTTTCCCTTCTTCTATCTTTTAAGGTTACATATTGATGGTTTAGATAGGACATATTATGGGTATTGCTTGCTGCAAGCAGCAAATGAGGCAAAAAAATTGGGGATAAGAAGAATTTCAACTATGGAGTTTGGAGTTGCAGGTGGACATGGCTTAATTAACCTTGAGAAACATGCAGAACAAATCTCCAGAATCACTGGAGTAGAAATTGATGTCTACGGCTTTGATATGGGTTCGGGTTTACCAGCTCCATTGGACTACAGAGATTTACCATATATTTGGGAAAAAGGTTTTTATAAAATGGATGCGCCAACTCTTCGTAAAAAGATTAAAAATTCAACACAATTAATAATAGGAGATGTTTCTTCAACAATTCCTAGATTTATAAAAAAGAAAATTGCCCCTATTGGGTTTATTGCTTTTGATCTTGATTTTTATACTTCTACAAAAGATGCATTTCTGCTTTTTGAAGCTGAGAAGTCAAAATTGCTCCCAAGAATTTTTTGCTATTTTGACGATGTCATTGGTACTGATGAAGAAATACATTCCGAGTATGGAGGAGAGTTACTGGCAATTTCCGAATTCAATAAACAAAGTTTTTCTTCGAATAAAAAATTTAAAAAGCGCAAAATTTGCAAAATAAATGGTTTGTTTCATAAAAGAGCAGTTAAATCAGCGTGGAGTGATATGGTTTTTGTCATGCATATCTTTGACCACAAGCTTTATAATAAATATATCTATTCTTCAATTGACAGACAAAACTTGCTGTAAAATTAATCTTGTCAGTAATTAATTTCTTTTAACCATGTTTTGAGTGCAACTACTGTTTTTTTTGAGACAATCTTCTCAATGCTTAAGCGGTGATAAACATTTAATAAATTTTGAGTTAACGTTTGTTTTGGATTTATTGCCTTTATTGTAGTAAAAACTGTTTTTTCTGTATCAACATACATTGGTACTTCTAATTCAAAATCCTTCATATAGTCATGTGGGTTGCGTTTCTGCATAACACTAGCCGGGCCAAACCCGGCATGATATCCTAATTGCCACATAAGTGGTTGAGCAACAAATCCTTTTAGGATATCAACAAACCGAATGCTTACAAATGGTGGAAGAAATAACAAAGGAAAAAGTTCTTTTGTAAAAAAAGTATTTTGAGTATTGATTGGACAAATAACATTTTCTCCTAGAACTAGGGGGGAGTTTTTTGCAAAACTAATCTTCTTATTTATAGTCAATCTGTAGATCGCGTCCACATCGGGTTCTTCATCTGCTAGAAACTGCCAAATTCCTATCTTTTGTTTTTTTATCTCAATTCTCACTTTTTTCTTTTCAAGCAATTTGTTCAGTGGGTACCCTCTTGGCCAAACAAATTCATCTGTAAAATATTTATAAACATTTACAAATCCGTTACTTACTATAGTTTTAAATTCACCTTCAAAAGTAACATTTTTACCCCAGTCGTCATAAGGAATGTTGTCATCATCAGTATCAACAATGATATCTGCGCCTTCTCTTATGGCATAAAGATAGCCAATGTTTTTTCTGCTGTACGAGTCCCAGGGCAAATCTTTTGCCAGCTTTGGAAAAAGACGCATCTGTTGATTGGGAGATAAATAAGTTGCACTGTTTAATTTCCAGCCATGAGGTGTCTTTCTGTCTCCTACAACAATTAATTGCCAATCCTTATGCTTTGCAAATTTTTTTACAGCTTCAGTCGGTGAAAAGATGGTTGTGATTACTATAAACTTTTTCAAAGCTATATTTTCTTTAAATAGTTTTCAACAAATTTTTTAGTGGTGTAGTTATTCATCGCTTTTTTATGGGCTCTATCAATAACCTTTTCGTATGATTTAAAGTTCGCGAGAATACGCTGAATAGTTTCTACTAACTTATCCTGTTCAAAATAAACAAATTCCTTACTTGGTTCAAAATACTTTTCTACAATATTAAAAGGGTCTCTTCTGCAAAGAATCAAAGATCTTCCGAATGCTGCTTCAAAGAGTCTTGATTTCAATTGTGGAACTAAAATCTCCTTGTTCAGCCATTTGTTAATTTGATACCATTTAGGAACGAGTTTAAACGCTTCATTATTTTTGTAGTTTTGTATCTTCCAAATATAGAAAAGTTGGTAGTATCTTATATAAAGTACGTTAGCAACTAAAGTTATTTTTGATTGAGCAATAAGGTTCATTTTTTCTGTGTACGAAGCACCGTGATTAGTTACCAGAGGATTTTTGGAATTAGAAATGAGACGATAATTAAATTTACTTATTACGTTAACATACTCACGTATTGCCGGTGCGAGGATGTGGCCAGCGTATATGATATCATACTTCTTTTTTTGCCTTTTGGGAATTAATTTTTCGTTGTACGGAAAAAAAATCGGAACATATTTTTTGTTATCGTGTTTGTTATTAAGCCATTTGGCAGTATATGGGCATATGGTAAAGACTTTATAGAATTGATGATCATAATGATCAGGATTATCACCAACAAAAAAGAGGGTGGGTTGGGCAAAATCTAATCGGACAATTTTTTGTTTTTGTATATTATTAAATTCTTCTTTCGTAAAATTATATTCATTCCACTGAGATGATTCTTCAAATGCCGCCTCTATTAAAACAAAGTTGCCACATTCTTTCTGAAATCTTTCAAAATCAAGGTACCTAGTAGGATCTTGTTTATAACCAGTTACTCTTTTAACAACTTTCATAGTCTAAAAAATTCATCTCATTGTAGCATACAATTATAACAAATTTACAAGTTAAGTTATTATTGATACAATCTTTACTATTAAGAATGGCAAAACGTAAATTTAATTGGAAGAACAAAAAGGTTTTAGTTACGGGAGGAGCCTCATTTATTGGCTCTCATTTAGTAAATAGACTTTTTGAGTTAGGAAGTTCTGTGAGAGTGGTAGATGATCTTTCATCTGGGAAAAAAGAAAATATAAAATCTCACTTACAAAAAAAACAAATAGAATTTAAGACTGCAGATTTAAGAGAGCCTGGTGTTGCACGGGAGGCTGTAAAAGGAGTGGATATTGTTATCCATTTTGCTGGAGATCATGGGGGAAGAGGATATATTGATCTTCATCAGGCAGGTCCGGCAACAAATCTTATGATGGATGGTTTAGTTTTTTGGGAGGCTTTAAAAGAGGGAGTAGAAAAGGTTGTTTTTGCCTCTTCTGGTTGTGTCTACCCTAGTTATTTGCAAAAAAATCCTATGAAAAAAATATTCTTGACAGAAGATTTGGTGGGTCCTCCCTATGATTCCGATAATATTTATGGGTATGCAAAACTTATGGGAGAAAAGGTGCTCCGCGCCTATCATGATGAGTATGGTCTCAAAACTGCTTCATGTAGATTTTTTACAGTCTATGGTCCGAGAGGAAAAGAGGATCATGCGGTTATTGCAATGATTGCAAGAGCGTTCACTCGGCAAAACCCCTTTGAAGTTTGGGGAGACGGTACACAAATAAGAAATTGGACATATGTAACAGACATTGTAGATGGGGTAATTTTAGCAGCTGAAAAACTTGACAATGGTACAGCTGTGAATTTAGGAACCATGGAAAGAATTAAAATTTTAGATGCGGTTGCTGAGATACTAAGATATACAAGACATAAAGCAAAAATCAAGTTATTACCTGACATGCCCACTGGTCCAAGAAATAGAGTGGCCAGTAACTTGCTGGCAAAAAAACTTCTTGGGTGGGAACCAAAAGTTAGATTTATTGATGGTTTACATACAACAATTGATTGGTATTTCAAAACTAAAAATAGAGATGAGGTTCAAAAAAAACTTGCGAAACAACTTCTTTCACGGTAGAATGTCACTCAACTACTGATGAAAAAAAAACTTGCAATTATCGGTGCAAACGGATTATTAGGGACTGATTTAGTCAAATACCTTCAACAAGAATCTTTAGTGTTAGAAATTACGAAACAAAACTACAATTCATACAAAGGTTCAACATTTGATGTACTTATAAATGCTAATGGAAATAGCAAACGGTTTTGGGCAAAT
>CAYWEP010000003.1:0-2935 GCA_964457405.1 uncultured Gammaproteobacteria bacterium | reverse complement strand
TTTAGAAGATTATATCAATACTAGAAAATTATAAAAACCAAGTATTTAAAAATTCTTATGTATATGCAGAAATGTCTAATATTGGGTGGGGATGGGTTTTTGGGAAATCATTTGGTAGATGATTTACTTGGGAAAGGATATGACATTCGAGTCTTTGGAAGATTTAAAAATGGGAAAGTAAAAAACTTAGATCATGTCAAAAACCACATTGAAATTTTTTCAGGAGAATTTTTAAACGCGCAAGATTTAGAAAAAGCTTTGAAGAATATTGACTATGTATTTCACTTTATCTCCTCAAGTAATCCAGCATCATCAATAAATAGATTACGACAAGAAATTGAGTTCAACGTGTTACCGGCAATTCAATTATTAGATATATGTGTAAAAAAAAAGATCAAGAAAATTATTTTTCCCTCTTCAGGAGGGTCAATTTATGGACACTATTCAAAAGGTAGAGCGCATGAAGAAGACAAGATACACCCAATCTCTCCTCATGCACTAGGAAAATCAATTATTGAACAATTTTTTCACTACCATAAAATTCGCCATGCACTCGACTACATTATATATAGGATCTCAAATGTATATGGAGAAAGAAAATCAGCACATAAGAGCCAAGGAGTTATTCCAATCATACTTTCTAAAGCGCTAAAAAACGAAACTATAGAAATCTACGGAAATACAACCCGTGATTTTATTTACGTGAAGGATGTGACGTCTTTTATTGCTGATAATTTTGTCAAGAGTCATAGATATAATCTTTATAATCTCGGAAGTGGAAAAGGAGTAAAGCTTTTAACCCTGTTAAAACTTATTGAAAGACAAACTGGACTAAAATTGAATATTAAGAAACTAAAAAAAAGAAATTTTGATGTTGATAGAATAGTATTGGATATAGGAAGAATTAAAGATGAATTTAACTTTTCCCTTCAAACTCCATTACCAGAAGGAATAAAGAAAACGTATAATTACCTACTTCAATAGCTGGTTTAAAATTTAGCAAACTGTTCATGCGTAACTTCGTGCCGCGTGTTATTTGGGGAAGTAAGTTTTCGAAGATCAATTACGACTTTATTGTCGAGTTAAGAAATCCAAAAAAATAAAAAACGAGCAGGCACGGCTTATCTGTTTAAAAAAATACCCATAAAGTAAGAGATAGCCCCTAAAAATGCTGCAGTGGCTTTTACGAAGTAAAGTGCAATTAGCCCAAAAAAATATTTTGGATTAGATAAGGCTATTTTATTAAAGTAAGTCCTTCTCGGTAGGGAATGAGCTGCAATAATAGTCGGATTCTGCTTAAAAGTTGTTGGATAACTTTTTCCATAACGAAAGAACTTCTTAAATAGTACTTGCCAAGAATATATTTCATGATGTCTTATTGATTGATTAGAAATATACTCTATTTTTACCCTTTTCTTTAAGAGTTGCGAATAAAGAATTGTGTCGTCAAATATTCCCAGGCCTTTTGGCCATTTTACATTCTCCAACAATTTCTTTCTGAAAAATCTAGGGCATAAGACACCGAAGGTTATATCCATGTCCCTACTTTTATCAATAAGCAATTTGTCGTAAGCGATTAAACTTTCTAGATATGATTTTTTTCCCAATATAGACTTTTCAGAAATGATTAATGCATCAGTGCCTTTTTTTTCACAGATATTCACGCACGTCTCAATTAATTTTTTATCCATTATCTGATCAGAATCCAGAGATATTATGTATTTACCTTTGCTGTTTAAAAAATTTTGATGCCTAGCATCACCTAAATTATCAGAGTAATCTATCCTTGCATTAAATTTTTTAGCTACTAATACACTATCGTCTTTGCTGTGCCCATCAGAAATGACAAGTTCTATGCTGGAGTATGTCTGACTCTTGACAGATCTCAAAGTATCTTCAAGAGTTTTTCCAGAATTAAAGGTTCTGATATTTACGGAGACAAGTGGATTATTCTTCATTCGAGTGATTATTTTTTTCATACCAATTTATTGTTTTTTTAAGCCCCTCTTTTAAATGGACTTGAGCTTTAAATCCAAACGATTTCATTGCTTTTGAAACATCCAGCTGTCTTCTTGGCTGTCCATCTGGCTGAGCAGTATTCCAGACAATCTTGCCTTTATATCCAGAAATTTCCATAATAAGTTTTACAACATCCTTTATGGAAGTTTCTATACCGGTTCCTAAATTAACAGGTTCCTCGCTATTATATTTTTCTGTTGCTAAAACAATTCCTTCTGCAGCATCTTCCACATATAAGAATTCTCTCGTGGCTTGTCCACTGCCCCAAACTTCAACTTGGCTCTTACCATTATTTTTTGCTGCAATGACCTTTCTAATTAAAGCAGGAATTACGTGTGCGGATTTTCTATCAAAATTATCACCAGGTCCATAAAGGTTGACTGGTAAAAGATTTATACCATTAAAACCATCTTGCTTCCTGTAGGCTTTAGACTGGACAATCGCCATCTTTTTAGCCATTCCATAAGCCCCCGTGGTCTCTTCGGGATACCCGTTCCATAGATCATCTTCTTTGAACGGGCGATGAGTTTTTTCAGGATACTCACAAACAGTTCCAATAGCCACATATTTTTTTACCTTACTTATCCTTGCAGCTTCCATCAGTTGAATTCCCATAATTAAGTTTTTATAAAATACTTCACCTTGTCTTTCATTAATAAACCCAATACCTCCAATTAATGCCGCCAGATGGATTATTATGTCGGTACCATTACAAATCTTTTGACAATTTTCCCATTTTGTTAAATCATAATATTTATGTGAAGGCACAGAAATATTTGTTGCCCCATGTTCCCTTAATTTCTGGACAACATATTTGCCCAAAAAACCAGCCCCTCCTGTGACAACTATTTTCATATCATTTAGTTTCATAACTCTGATATTATATTTGATCCGTAATTAAATTTCTGTTACCGAT
>CAYWEP010000002.1:0-48094 GCA_964457405.1 uncultured Gammaproteobacteria bacterium | reverse complement strand
ATTTCCAATTATTGGTATTTATTTGAAATTTGAAATTTGAAATTTGAAATTTTTTCGTCATAGTCCTATATATGGCAGCACAAACGCAACGATCATCTCTCCCCAAAACAAACTAATAAATGTCCCAAGGATAAGGAACGGCCCAAAGGGAATCGTGCTTCCGAAGAATTTTTTCTTCCCTCCTAAAATCAGTATGAGAGATACGATCGTGCCTGTCAAGAACGCCACATAGAGAGCGACCACAATCCCGGGAAAGCCGAGTAGTACCCCCATAAAAAACGCTAGCACGACATCGCCAAACCCCATCCCGCGACCGCGGGTTATAAGAAAAATAGCCAAGAAGAATCCCGCAGCACCGAGAGCGGAAAGCAGGCGGTTTGGTATTGCGTATTGCGTATTAAGTATTACGTATAAAAACGAAAGAATAATGGCGGGAAATATCACGACAAAAGGAATTAAACCATACTTAAGATCCGTGAAGAAAATAACGATCAATACGCTAACGATAAAAAGAAAAAAAGCAAATTCGCCATACTTGATACTCTCCTTCGCAACCATCAAATACGTTATGACAAATAAAATGCCTGTTAATAATTCAACCATGGGATAGTACAGGGATAATGGTTTTTTGCAATACCGGCATTTTCCATTCAAAGCGATAAATGAGAAAAAGGGGACGAGATCTCTATACGAAAGCGTTTTTCGGCAACTGTCACATTGAGACCGACCGAGAAAAATAGGCTCGCCACGGGGGATTCTGTCTGCGAGAACAAGCAAAAAGCTACCAACACAAAGACCAAATACGAAAAGCAGAAATAAAAACATCTCTCATATTACCCTAGTCAATTTTTATGGGCACGCTGGGTCTGTACTGTCAGCAACGTCACACGTTTTCCCTGTTTCCGAATCATAGACATGCTTCGGATTGTTTTTATATTTCAGTGACTTTAAATTCATCCAGATAATTGCATTTTCGCATGTAATAGTTGCGCTGCACGGGTTGGGAACCTGAACAAAATTGTATTTATTTGACGGTGGGTTATATCCGGATGGGGGAATCGGCTCTGTCTTTAGCTCACCGGATGTTACAAGTTCTGTGATGCTATCAGGATAGATGCCATCGTGCGTTGCAGCGTACGATTCTGTAGCGCCTGCAATCGTCCCTATATCATGAATCACTTTCGCGTCATTTGCCGATCGAATTTTATCAACAGGGTTGATACCGACAAGGACTGCAACTCCCAAAATACCTAAAATCGCAATGACAATAAGAAGCTCAATCAGAGTAAAGCCAGTCCCGCTGAGGCGGGGAATATCAAATTTCCAATTTCCAATTTCAAATGTCAAATGCTGGTTGTTTATTCGAGACTTCATTTCTCGTTCCTTCTTGCTTAGTACATCAGTTTTGCTTCGTTTTGTCAACCCTTCGAGAATACTATTGCAGCGCTGAGAGTATATTATACAGCGGTGTCAAAATAGCAAAGAGGAGAAAGCCTACGCCTACTGCCAGCGCGATAATGATCGCTGGCTCCAAGGCAGTCATAAGTATTTTTATTGATTGATCAACCTCATGCTCGTAGTATTCTGAAATCCGGATGAGCGACTCGTCCAATTTTCCTGTTTGCTCACCGATTTTTACCATCTCGACGAGAACAGCAGGGAAAAGGGGAGTGCTTGCCATTGCGTTACCTATGGTAACACCTCTAACGACTTTCTGAGATACTGCCAAAATTGCGTTCTTGTACAAATGATTTCCAATAGTATCTGCGGTTTTTTGCAAGGAATCAACGACAAGCGAGCCCGTACCGACCATAAGGCCGAATGTGCGGGAAAAATCTGCCATAATCGATTCTTTTATCAATTTTCCAACGATTGGCACTATCAGGATAAAACGGTCCGTGAGCAGTCTCCCGTCTCTCGTTGCATACCATTTTTTAAAAAGGTAGAGGAAAAGCACTATGCCGCCTAAAAGAATTGGCCAGAACGTGATCATGAAATTTGAAAGCCCGATAACAACCCGTGTTGTAAGAGGGAGCGTAAGATTTTCAAAATTACTATAAAAGACAGTCAGCTGCGGAACAACAAAAACCATCATGATTATGATGACAACTACCATAAGCGCGAGTACAATCGCAGGATATACAAGCGCTGCCCGTATGGTGCTTTTTAGTCTTTCGCGCTTTTCAAGCGTTTCGGCAAGACGGAGGAGTACTTTATCCAAAAGCCCTGATTCCTCAGCCGCCTTAACGACCATAATGTAAATGTCAGAAAATATCTTCGGGTATTTTGACAATGCAATATAAAAGGGTTTTCCTTCTTCTATATTTTCAATGACTTTTTGGATGACCTCGGCTTTATACGGATTCTGCACCTCGTTTTTCAGAATGTTCAGAGACTGCATAAGCGTCAGTCCGGATGAGAGCATGGAGGCAAGTTGTCTCGTGAAAAACGTGAGATCTCTTGCGCCGAACTGGCTCTTCCGACGAAAAAGGATAAGAAGATTTGTTTTTGATTCTTCTTCGATCATTATCGGAATAAGGTCTCGCTGGCGGATAAACAGCGCAGCTTCCCGGGGATTTTTTGCATCCAGGAAACCTCGATACATTTCTCCATCTTCCGAAACGGCCTTGTAGTAAAGCTTCATATGGTACTCTTACTTCGTCGGCGTTCGTCCAACCATGCGCAGGAATGAATCTTCCTGCAGCGCATAACGTTTGGCATCCTCAAGCGTTACTGTTCCCGCCATAACTAGTTGCGCCAAAGACTCTTCAATCGTCATCATCCCGACATCTTTTGAGGTCTGAATAATAGAGTCAATAAGATGGGTTTTTCCCTCGCGGATATTACTCGTTACCGCCGAGGTTGAAAGCAGTATCTCAACCGCAGGCACCATGCCGCCGCCTATGACCGGTAACAAACGTTGTGAGATGATACCGCGAAGGGACGATGCGAGCTGCGTACGTATCTGTGTTCTCTGGTAATCGGGAAACGAGTCGACGACCCTGTCGATCGTCCGCGACGCGGAATTCGTATGGAGGGTCGCAAATACAACGTGACCTGTCTCGGCAATCGTCATAGCCGCTTGCATTGTTTCAGGATCTCGCATTTCACCGATAAGCACAACATCTGGATCCTCGCGGAGCACAGAGCGAAGCGCCATAGCCCATGAATGCGTGTCAGCGCCCATCTCTCTTTGTGAAATAATACTGCTTCCTGTTGGGTAAATATACTCTATCGGATCCTCGATTGTGACGATGTGGGATGGTTTTGTTGTACTGATTTCACTGAGAATCGCGGCGAGTGTTGTGGATTTTCCATGCCCTGTCGGCCCGGTCACCAGGACAAACCCCTGCTTCAGATTCGCAAAACGGTGACACACGGTGGGCAAATGAAGCTCTTCAATTGTCCGGATCCTTTGAGGCAGGTAGCGAAATGCCGCTGATAAATATCCTCTTTGAAAATATGCATTTACACGAAATCTCCCTGCGTTC
This sequence comes from uncultured Gammaproteobacteria bacterium, assembly GCA_964457405.1. Lineage (GTDB taxonomy): Bacteria > Patescibacteriota > Microgenomatia > Levybacterales > UBA12049 > CAYWEP01. The sequence continues at coordinate 44,603 of CAYWEP010000002.1, read as the reverse complement.
CCGTACAAACCTCCGCCAAATCCGATAGAAAAGTCAAGCTCTTTATTTGCGATAAGTAATTCTTTTTGCTCGGGCGTTAAGAGAGAAAAAATCATCGCTTCAATGTCGTTTCTTGTTAGTGCCGGCATGTTCGGAAGACCCCGAAGCTCTCCGTCAATGCGCAAAGACGGAGAAACCCCTACCAGAAGGTGAAGGTCTGAAGCTTTATTATCAATTGTTAATGTCAACAAATCTTGTATGCTCATACACGCAATGCAAAACTCAAAAGGCAAAAGTTAAAAGTAGTACCCTTCTCACTTTTGACTTAATATTATTCCTGTGCGACCCGTATAACTTCCTCAATCGTCGTTATGCCTTGCAGCACCTTTAAATACCCGTCCTGCTTTAATGTAATCATTCCCTCCGCAACCGCCTCTCTCTCAAATGTCGCACTGTCTGTTCGCTGCAAAATGAGTCGTGCCATTTTTTCTGTCACAGGCAAAACCTCAAAAATGCCGATTCGCCCGCTATAGCCTGAGAGTCCACACTCATCACACCCTTTTCCTTTATACAAAACAGGACCGTTTACGTTTTCCTTATAGAGATTTCCGAGAATATGCTTTATTTCCTCAACGAGTTGCTGTGGCGGTACAAAACTTTCCTTGCAATAGTTACAAATCCTCCTGACGATTCGTTGCCCGACAATTGCATTGATTGTCGAAGCAAGGAGAAAATTTTCTGCCCCCAAATCAAGCAAACGCGGCAGCGCTCCTGAAGCATTTGACGTATGGAGCGTTGAAAAGACCAGATGGCCGGTCAAGGATGCCTGAAGCGCGAGATCGGTTGTCTCCGTATCTCTAATCTCTCCAACCAGGATAATATTTGGATCCTGCCTGAGAAACGATCGAAGTCCCGAGGCAAACGTCAGCCCCACGGCGGGATTGATCTGGACCTGATTCACGCCATGTATCTCATATTCCACAGGATCTTCAAGCGAGACGATATTTACCCGTGTCGTATTAAGACGCGAGAGAACAGCGTAGAGAGTCGTCGTTTTTCCGGATCCTGTTGGACCGCAGACGATGATGATGCCGTGCGGCTTTAGAATGGATGTCTCAAGATTTCGCAACGCAGTACCTGTAAGGCCAAGTTCGGATAAAGAAGGAATCCCGCCTGCCTTACGAAGGAGCCTCATAACGATTTTTTCCCCATTCGAAGTCGGGATAAGGGAAATACGAAGGTCGACTTCTTCATCTCCGACTTTAAAATTAAACCGTCCGTCCTGGGGAGCTCGATGCTCATCAATTTTCATTTCGGCGAGAATTTTTGTGCGGGAAATGACAGCCTCCTGAACATTTTTCGGAAGGGAAAGCTTATCGTACAAAATACCGTCGATTCTATACCGAACCCGTACTCTGTCTTCCTGAGGCTCTATATGGACATCTGATGCGCGACTTGTGACTGCATACTCAAGGATCGTCGAGACAATTTTTGCAATCGGCGCCTCTTTTATGATTTGTGCAATCTGTGTGCTGTCGACTGTACGCTCGGTAGTATATTCTTCCGTTTCCTTAATCGCCTCGCCAACCTGCCCGACCAGTGCCTGTCGGTATTGCTCGCCAATTGCGGCTTTCACCTCCCGAGGCGATGCGGCAAATGCCTTAATATTCAGTCCTGTTTTCTGCCTGACAAATGCGATAGCATCCAAATCGACAGGGTTTGCCATGGCAATTGAGAGTGTTTTTGTACTGTCATCGTAGAAAAACGGCACGAGAGAAAAACGCTCGACAACCGCTCTAGAAAGCAGCGTCAGCGCTTGAGGAGAAAACGATGTTCCGGATAGCGAAACAAAGGGAACGCCGAGCGTCCTGGCCTTTGCTTCCGCAAGCTTATCCTCAGGGACAATCCGCATCTGCTCAAGCATCGCATCTGTCGATGTGCCCTGGCTCGCACTTTTTACTTTGATGTCGTTATACTGTTCCTGCGTTACCAGTCGTTCCTCAAGAAGGACATCCAAGAGAGATTTATTTTCGGAAAAAGAAATATTGGCTGTGACAGTATCACTTTTCGCACTGAAATCAGAAATGGTTGTCGGAGAACCAGGCATTACTACAATAGTAGGAAAAAAGCGAGTATAATGCAAGGAGTCCCGCCTTGGCGGGACGACGCAGTCCACCAACTATCGCAGCACGAAGCGTTCCGCCAGCTGGCGGATGAAAAGCTGAGTGCTAAGATAGGGTGGACAAGAATATGACAAGTTTTGTCATCGAAGGCGCTAATGAAAAAAAGCAGATAGAGGAGGCAATGAAGATCTGCCAAGACGCAGGCATTGATTCTTTGGATATTACCGTCTTTTCCCCTGAAAGATCAGCCGATTCCGAAAGCCCGACTAAGACCGATGTATCTATCGGTGTTTCCGATATCAAACTCCTCAAACAAAAACTGTTTCTTAAGCCGTTACGGGGAGAGATGAAAGCGCTTATCATGCAAAATGCGGAAAGCTTAACAATTCCTGCACAAAACGCATTACTGAAAGTCCTTGAAGAGCCGCCGAATAATACCTTAATCATCTTAACGACGGAGCGAAAAGACATACTTCTGAAAACAATCCTTTCCCGATGCAAAATAATATCGATTTCATCAAGTCCTAAGGTCCTGCTTGACGATGACAAAAAAGCATTCGAGATACTCACCCGCAAACTTCCCGAACACTCAATCGGTGAAAGTTTGAGGCTTGCACAGGATTTGAGTAAAAACAAACAACACGCAATAGAATGGCTTGAAAAAGCTATCCTTGTAGCAAGAACGCTCCTCATAAAGACTCTTTCTCAAAAGGACACGTATCGAAACGGTGCGCTTGTTTCTCTTTTAAGAAAACTAACCGATACATATACTATTCTCAAAACGACAAATGCTAATGCCCGCCTCCAGCTTGAAACGATGTTCTTAACACTACGTAACAATACTCAAACATAGTTACCATAACGCAAAAAGGGTTGTAAGTGATCGAAAAATTCGCTATAATAGACAGTAATGGCGTCACAAAAACCACCAAAATCTCCGGAATATTCAGCTCAACAAATCCAAGTCTTAGAAGGCTTGGAGCCTGTTCGCAAACGTCCGGGTATGTATATCGGCTCTACAGACATTATGGGTCTGCATGAGTCGCTGCGCGAAATTATTGACAATGCAGTGGACGAGGCGTTGGCAGGATATGCAAAAAATGTCTGGATCATCCTCAATAAGGACAACTCTGCAACAATTACAGATGACGGCCGCGGTATTCCGGTTGATATTATGCCGCAGTTTAAGAAATCAGCACTCGAGATTGTTATGACAAAGCTGCACGCAGGCGCAAAATTCGGCGGGTCTGCATATAAAATTTCAGGAGGATTGCATGGCGTTGGATCATCAGTCGTAAACGCACTCTCTGAATGGCTGTGGGTTGAGGTCAAGCGAGATGGTAGAATTTACAGACAGGAATACAAGGTAGGAAAACCAAGGACAGATGTATCTGTTGTAAAGGAATCATATCTACCAACGACAATCCCTGAGCGAAAATCCGGCACCACCGTGACATTTCTCCCAGACAAGAAGATTTTCGGGACAAATGTTGGCTGGGAATTTGACATGATTAAAAAAGCCATTCGGGAACGCGCGTATCTCGTACCAAAGCTTTATTTCCACTTGGTAGATCAACGCGAGGAAGAAGTCAATGAGGTTAATTACTATTTTGAAGGTGGTATCCGCTCGCTCATTGAAAAAATTAATGAAAATAAAGAGCCACAACATAGCGTCATCTATATTAGTAAGCATGAGGGAGATGTCGAGGTCGAAGTAGCAATGCAATACAATAATACCTATACCGAGAACGTTGAATCGTACGTCAATGTTATCAATACTGTGAATGGCGGAACACATCTTACCGGCTTTCGTATGGCGTTAACGCGCGCAGTCAATGACTATGGCAAACGAATCGGAAGTCTTAAGGAAGAAAACGATGCGATTGTCGGAGACGATACGAGGGAAGGACTAACAGCTGTCGTCTTTGTCAAAATGCCCCAGGACAGAATTCAATTTGAAGGACAAACCAAAGGAAAGTTAGGAAATTCTGAGATCCAGCCACTTGTCCAGCAGATCGTCAAAGAAGGTCTATCTGTCTACTTTGAAGAAAATCCCGCTGATGCACGACGGATATTAGAAAAAGTATATCTCGCCGCAAAAGCGCGCCTGGCAGCCAAAGCAGCAAAAGAAGCGATCATCCGAAAAGGAGCGCTTGAAGGGTCAACGCTCCCTGGAAAACTCGCCGATTGCCAGGAGAAAGACGCGAGTATATCAGAGCTGTATATAGTCGAGGGCGATTCAGCGGGGGGAAGCGCAAAGCAGGGAAGAGACCGTAAATTTCAGGCAATTTTGCCGATTGGAGGAAAAATTTTGAACACCGAACGGGCTCGGTTGGATAAAATTATTGAACATGAAGAGTTAAAAAATCTTATCATTGCGCTGGGCATGGGAATAGGCGAGACAGTAAATTTTGATAAGCTCCGTTATCACCGGGTCATTATAATGACTGACGCCGATGTCGACGGGGAACATATTGAGACATTAATTCTGACTTTTTTCTATAGACATTTACCAGAGGTCATTAAACAAGGATATCTCTACGTTGCCATGCCGCCTTTGTATAAACTCCAGCGGGGAAAAGATGTACGATATGCCTATAATGATGGCGAAAAAGATGCGGTACTCAAAGAAATGAAAAACGGCAATGCCAACATAACGATACAAAGATATAAAGGATTGGGAGAGATGAATCCGGAACAATTATGGGAAACGACAATGAATCCTGTCAATAGAATTTTAAAACAAGTCTCAATCGAAGACGCGGAAGAAGCAGACGCTGTCTTTACCATGCTCATGGGGGACGAAGTACCACCGAGAAAAGCATTTATTACAATGAATGCGATAACAGCCACGCTGGACATTTAATTCAAAACTTCTAACTTTTGATTTTATGCTCCGCCTATTATATAATTATTGTTGAGCACGATGAATGTATCTTTTTTATTACATAACGCCTCTGCTCTTATTATTGGAGCAAGCATCCTCTCCATCGTCTACGGGATTTACTTAACTTCACGTGTCTTAAGCCACCCGCGTGGAGACGAAAAGATGAATGTGATTGCCGATGCAATCGCAGAAGGAGCAGTCGCGTATATGAAGCGTCAATACATGGTTGTTGCGTTTATAGGCGTTGTCATCTTCGTTATCCTGTATCTTGCCTTTAACTTTCTCACGGCACTTGGGTTTGCTATCGGCGCTATCGCATCCGCAGTTGCAGGCGTTATTGGCATGAGCGTTGCTGTACGCGCAAACATACGAACAGCACAAGCGGCAAAAAATGGTTTAGCAAAAGCATTCTCACTTGCTTTCTCAGGCGGCGCAGTCACAGGACTCATGGTCGCGGGCCTAGCACTCCTCTCGCTTGTTGTCTTTATTATGATGAGTAATGTTGTTTTCCAAGAAGCGTCCCTTAAGCCGCTTGTTGCATTAGGATTTGGCAGCTCACTTATCTCAGTTTTTGCCAGATTAGGTGGGGGAATCTACACCAAGGGTGCAGACGTTGGAACAGATATGGTTGGGAAAATTGAGAAAGAGATACCAGAGGATGATCCACGAAATCCTGGTGTTATTGCTGATTTGGTGGGCGACAACGTCGGTGATGACGCAGGCATGGCAGCTGATTTATTTGAAACCTACGTCATAACAGCGGTCGCTGCAATCATTCTTGGTAATTTGTTGTTTCCTGGCAATCAGGCGGTATTGGTCTACCCGCTCCTAATCGGTGCAGTTTCAATCCTCGCAAGTGTTGTCGGCACGTGGTTTGTAAAGCTACGAGGAAAATCAATTATGGCTGCGCTGTATGCCGGCCTTGGCGCGGCATGCGTTCTCGCGTTCATCGGCATGTACTTTGTCACAACAGCTCTTTTTCCGGAGGGACTGAATCACATCTCGGCAATGAGCCTTTTTTACAGTGGCATTATTGGGCTGGTGACAACAATCGGCATGGTCGCGATCACCGAGTATTTCACGTCAAAAAATTTTAATCCAGTAAAAAGCATCGCCAACGCCTCAAACACGGGACACGGAACAAATGTCATCGCCGGGCTTGCGGTATCTATGAAGTCAACGCTCGCGCCGATCCTTCTTATCTGTCTTGGCATATTTCTTAGCTTTCACCTTGCCGGACTCTATGGCATTGCCATCGCCGCTATGAGTATGCTCTCGCTTACCGGCATTATCGTTGCTATTGATGCATTCGGACCGATAACAGACAACGCAGGCGGTATCGCAGAAATGGCCGGCCTTGATGAAAAAGTACGAAAGATTACTGATCCCCTGGATGCAGTCGGCAATACGACAAAAGCCATCACCAAAGCGTACGCCATCGGTTCTGCCGGGCTCGCGGCGTTAGTGCTCTTTGCTTCATACACCCAAGAACTGAGCGCCGGAAATAACGGATTACCGCTAACCTTCTCACTCTCAGATCCGAGGGTGTTAATCGGTCTTTTCCTCGGCGGTGCGTTGCCGTATTTCTTTGCAGCGCTCGCTATGGAGGCTGTCGGCAAAGCGAGTGTTGCGGTCGTGAATGAGGTAAGACGACAATTTAAAGAAATAAAAGGCATCATGCAAGGGAAAGCCAAACCCGAGTATGGACGCGCCGTCGACATCGTCACTAAAGCGGCAATTCGCGAAATGATTCTTCCAACGGTTATTATTGTTGCAGCACCTCTTTTGGTTGGTTTTATACTCGGACCAATAGCGCTCGGGGGAATGCTCGTTGGATCAATCATAACAGGGCTTTTTATCGCTATTTCCATGACCACTGGTGGAGCTGCATGGGACAATGCAAAAAAATACATTGAGCAGGGATTCTTAGGCGGCAAAGGAAGCTTTGCGCATCAAGCTGCAGTCACCGGAGATACGGTCGGTGATCCGTATAAGGACACTGCCGGTCCTGCGATTAACCCGATGATAAAAGTCATCAATATCGTTGCGCTCTTGATTGCATCCTTTCTGATATAATCGTTACCTTCTTTTAGGAAACACATATGGCTCAAATCGGCAAAATTCAAGCAGTTGCTATTACCCATGAGATGAAGAAGGCGTACCTCAACTATGCCATGTCTGTCATTGTTGCCCGTGCGCTACCAGACGTCAGAGACGGACTAAAACCGGTACACAGACGTATTCTCTACGCAATGCACGAAATGGGATTGTCTCATAGCGCCAAGTATGCAAAAAGCGCAAAAATTGTCGGGGAGGTCATGGGAAAATACCATCCGCACGGCGATATGCCAATTTACGATGCTCTGGTACGCCTAGCGCAGGATTTTGCCATGCGCTACCCCTTGATTGATGGGCAGGGAAATTTCGGTTCGATTGATGGAGATCCGCCTGCGGCCATGCGTTACTGCGTCACCGGAGAAACCCTTGTCGTAACAAACAATGGGTTAGAACCGATACAATCGATTGCTCATAATGCTAGTGAATCAGTAAATATATCAGTTCTCTCGATCAATAAAAAAATCCATGAAGCATCCAAGTGGTTTGATAGCGGAATACATCCAACTATTGCACTAACGACAGGGCACGGCTTTCGCCTCGAAGGCTCCTACAATCATCCTGTGCTCATTTGGACAAAAGATGAGTCAGGAAAACCACAGTTTGGATGGAAGATGTTAGCACACATAAAACCCGGCGATATAGCCGTGTTGGATAGAACACCAAATCTTCTTTGGCCAGAAAAGGAAATTTCCCTTGAAAAATACAAACCGAACATAAGCAATCCGCGTACAAAGGTAAAGCAACTGCCTAAAACGCTCTCCAAAAGTCTCGCCTTTTTACTTGGGAGTCTTATCGCAGAAGGCAGCCTCGCAGCGCCAACAAAACTTGAGTTCGGGAACAGTGACGAGAGATGGATTGCGCAATTTGTCAGTGAGTGGCAACGTACGTTTCCTGATACACGACTTCATATCTTTAAAAAAGAACCATCATCCTACGGTAGGATGCCATATTATCGGATCGAAATCCATTCACTGTATGTCATTGCATTCCTCAGAAATATCGGACTTGCTCCTCATAAATCCGCAAAGCGACGTATCCCTCCTTTACTCCTTAAGTCGCCAAAACATGTAGCTAAAGCATTTTTGCAAGCCTATTTTGAAGGAGACGGCTCAATAAGTAGTAGTAGTCGAAAAATGATTGAGCTTTCCTGCATATCAAAGAGCGAGTGCTTGGTACAGGACATGCAAATTCTTTTAATGCGTTTTGGCATTTTAGGGACGAAGCGATTTGATCGTCATCGAGGAGTATACAAACTCTATCTTCGTGGAAGAAAAAATTATAAAGAATTCCAAAACGCTATTGGCTTTCTTTCTAAGCGAAAAAAAGAAAAACTACAACGAATTCTTGAGCAATTGAAAAAAGACAGTAGCCTTTTCGATTTCGTTCCGTTCTTAAAAGACTATATCTACTCTGTTCTTGACAAAACGCTTTCCTACGACAATATTCGAGCGTTTGTTTATAAACATAACTTTGATAGATACAACGGTCTTTCCCAACACAGCCAAACAGTCAGTGTTCCTGTTATTTCTCAGTTGCAGCCAGATATACAAACCTTATTTTCAAATCTTTTGGCAAATAATTATGTCTTTGACAAAATTGAGACCGTAACAAACGGAGAGAGAAAACGTGTCTATTCGCTCAAAGTTGAGAGCGCCTGCCACTCATTTGTCGCGAACGGCTTTATTAACCACAACACAGAAGCCCGCATGGCCACAATCACGGCTGAGATGCTCATTGATATTGATAAGAATACCGTTGAGTACGCGGAGAATTTTGACGCGACGCTCAAGGAGCCTGTCTTCTTACCTGCCAAGCTTCCAAATCTCCTCCTCATGGGATCAGAAGGTATTGCTGTCGGCATGGCGACCAAGATTCCACCCCACAATCTCGGTGAAGTCATCGACGCGATCATCTTTATGATCAGAAAAACCACTATAAAGAAGTCTAGTGGGACCCCGCTTCGCCCCGTACCAGAAGCGGTACAGGACTCCGAGGGGTTCACCCTGAAGGTTCACCCTGAAGGACAAGCAAAAGAGCCAAACGGGGAGGCTTCTTATGTCCCTTCTGGCTCTCCTGGCCCCTCTGCCTCATTCACCTCATCTGTTACAATCGATGAACTTTTGGGGTATATCAAAGGACCTGATTTTCCAACCGCAGGCAGCATCTATGATAGCGCGGAGATTAAAAATGCGTATATGACCGGCCGCGGAAAGATTACCATTCGCGGGAAAGCAGATATAGAAGATATCGGGCAGGGAAAATCTGCTATCATCGTGACAGAGTTACCATACCAGGTCAATAAAGCACAACTCGTCGCGCGTATCGCAGACTTGGCAAAGGATAAAAAAGTAGAAGGGATCACCGACCTTCGTGACGAATCGGACAGGCGGGGACTCAGAATTTTTATCGAGCTGAAACGCGATGCAATCCCAAAGAAGATCCTAAATAATCTCTTTAAATTTACAAGCCTCCAGACGACATTCCCGGTGAATATCGTTGCGCTCGTTGACGGCACGCCGCAAACGCTCAACTTAAAAGTGATTCTTGAAGAATACCTCAGACACCGCTACTTCGTTGTCAGACGAAGATCGGAATTCGAACTCAAACAGGCAAAGGCGCGGCTGCATATTTTAGAGGGGTTGAAAATTGCAGTAGATCATATTGATGCGGTTATAAAAACTATCCGCGAATCAAGAACCCAGGAAGACGCCAAGAATAACCTGATGAGCAAATTTAAACTATCTGAAATGCAAGCAACAGCAATCCTTGATATGCAGCTTCGCCGCCTCGCAGCACTCGAGCGACAAAAAATTGAAGACGAGCTCCTCATGGTCAAAGAAACCATCGCCTATTTAGAGAACTTGCTAGCACATTCTGAAAAAATTCTTGACGTGATAAAAGACGAGCTGCAAAACATCAGGGGGAAATATGCTGATCCGAGGCGTACCAAAGTGTACAAAAGCAAAGTCGGCGAATTCTCAGAGGAAGATCTCATCCCGAACGAACCGACAGTTATCACGATGACGAACACCGGTTATATAAAGCGCCAATCCCTTAATAGCTTCCATACGCAAAATCGCGGCGGGAAAGGCGTTACCGGCATGAAGATAAAAGAAGAGGATGCGATTGCGTATATCCGCTTTGCCCAAACACATGACAACATCCTTTTCTTCACCAATAAAGGAAAAGTCTATCAACTCCGAGCGTTTGAGATAGCCGAAAGCTCACGAGTCAGCAAGGGCACAGCAATTGTTAACCTATTGAATATTGAGTCAGGTGAAAAAGTCGAGTCGCTGGTAACGTACAGCCTGAAAGATCAAAAAGGGAAATATGTATTTCTCACTACGAAAAAAGGCACGGTCAAGAAATCTGCTCTCTCTGAGTTTGAAAATATCAAAAGGAGCGGTATTATTGCTATAAAACTTGACGCTGGCGATGAGCTGATATGGAGCAACCTCACAACAGGCGATGATGATGTCTTTATCGTCACAAAAGATGGAAAAGTAATACGGTTCCATGAAAGATCAGCAAGACCCATGGGACGCGCAACAACCGGTGTTCGGGGAATAAAACTTATTGGCAACGATGAAGTTATCGGCATGGATGTCATAGCCAAGGGAGATAAGCCCGATCTTCTAACCATCATGGAAAATGGCCTTGGGAAAAAGACAAATGTCGATCTCTTCCGTGGCCAAAGCAGGGCAGGGCAGGGGATAAAGGTAGCGAAAGTAACAGATAAAACTGGGAAGGTTGCGATGGCACAGGTTATTCCGGCTGGAACCGCTGAAATTATTATTACCTCGAAAAAAGGGCAGGTCGTGAAGCTGGATATTACGTCAGTCCCTAAGCTTTCTCGTGATACACAAGGCGTTATCCTCATGCGCTTCTCGGACAAATCAGACAAAGTTGCATCCGCAACTTGCATTGAAAGAGCATAACATGAGAATTGACGGTCAAGAAATTGCCTCTACTATCTTTGCTGACCTCAAAAAACGCATTGAAAAACTCAAAAAAAAACAGATCACCCCACACCTTGTCGTCATGCTCGTTGGGAATGACCAGGCGTCTCATGCATATGTCAAACAAAAGCAAAAGAAAGGAGAAGAAATAGGCGCACTCGTTACCGTACAGATGTATGGAGAAGACGCGACAACAGACCAGTTACTCACAGAAATTCTCAAGCTCAATCAGGATCCGCTCGTCCATGCAATAGTCGTCCAACAGCCGCTTCCAGGCCACATTGATACACAAAAACTCGTAGACAATACTGATCCAAAAAAAGACGTCGACGGATTTCACATTGACTCTTCATTCACACCACCAATCGCAGAAGCAGCGATACACGCACTCGATACTATAAGGTTCCACCTTGTACAAGGTGGAACCTTAACAGAATGGTTAGCGGCAAAACGAATTGTCGTCATCGGTAAAGGTGAGACCGGCGGCGCACCGATAATTGCCAAATTACAAAAACTCGCCATTGCACTGAAGACTATTGACAGCAAAACAGAAAATCCCACGGGAGTAATGCGGCAAGCAGATATTATCATCTCCTGCGTCGGTAAATCAGGAATTATAAAAGCAGATTTCCTGAAAAAAGGTGTTGTGTTGATCGGCATTGGCATGCATCGAGGAAGTGACGGAAAACTGCATGGAGACTATGAAGAAAATGATATCAAAAACATCGCTTCTTATTACACGCCGATCCCAGGCGGCATCGGCCCGGTGAATGTCGCGATGCTTCTGAAAAATGTCCTTATTGCTTCGGAAAAGAGTATGCTATAATGTATTCCTTCTTACTGGTATGTCAGTTGAATCGATGACCAGAAAACGTCACACTGCATAAAATCCTCCGTTTTTTATTGACATTAGCTATTCTTTTTGTTAGAGTAGAAGCCCAGGAGCCACCTGGATTTTTTATGCAAAAAATTGGCAGTGATTTTAAAGGAAAAGATATCCTTTCTTTAGATCAGTTTGACCCACAAAGCCTCACCGCTCTTTTTACTACCGTTGACATACTTGCACCCATAGCCAAAGAAGCCAAACCATCTGATATCCTAAAAGGCAACATCGTAACGCTGCTTTTTTTTGAGCCCTCAAGCAGGACATTTGGCTCATTTTCTGGCGCAATAAAGCGACTCGGCGGACAGACGATTGATGTCCAGGACCCGATTCGCGTTTCGTCTGTCGCAAAAGGCGAGACACTCTCAGACACCATCAAGGTATTTGAATCGTACTGCGACGCGATTGTCATCCGCCATCCAGAAATTGGAGCGCCCAGAAAAGCAGCGGAAGCTGCTTTTTTTGTACCGGTCATAAACGCAGGCGACGGGACAGGGGAGCACCCGACACAAGCACTCATGGATCTCTATACGCTTAACAAGCGATTCGGCAGGCTTGATAGCTTGACCGCACTCATGGCAGGAGACATCCTCAACGGAAGGACCGTACACTCGCTGATCAGAGGCTTATCACATTACAAAAACAACACCGTCTATCTCCTCTCGCCTGAAAAACTTAAACTACAAAGGCAGGATTTTGCTGATCTTTCAAAAAGAGGCATTAAACTTATTGAAATTACAAGCGAGCAAGATATCCCCAAAGACACACAGTTCTGGTACTGGACGAGGGTGCAAAAAGAACGATTCTCAAACCTTGAGGAGTACGAAAAACTAAAACACTCATTCATTGTCACTCCAGAACTTCTGAGCAAATACGGCACCAAGGATATGGTTCTTATGCACCCGCTCCCTCGCGTAGGCGAAATAACGACAGAAGTTGACGATGACCCACGGGCGATATATTTAACAGACCAGTTACGAAATGGCAAGTACATGCGCATGGCCTTAATGGCGTTGGTGCTCGGAAAGATGTAATTTCTTCCGGCAAATTCAAAAGTCAAAGGGTAAAAGTCAAAATTGCAACTAAAAAGTAAAAAGTTTTGAATTTTAACTTGTCCTTCGATTACACTCAGGATCCTGAGCTTGTCGAATGGATACTTTTGCGTTTTGACTTCTAACTTTTGACTTAATTTTTATGATCGGCAAACTCATCCTTGAGGATGGATCAGTCTTTGAAGGGCAAAGCTTTGGGGCAGAGATCCCAAGGGCTGGGGAGGCAGTTTTCTCAACCGGCATGGTTGGGTATACGGAAGGCCTTACCGACCCCTCGTATCAAGGACAAATCCTCATCCTCACATATCCACTCATAGGCAACTACGGCGTTCCTGATAGTACATTCTGGGAATCAGATAGCATAAAAGTCTCAGGCCTCATTGTCAGTAACTATATCGATACACCATCCCATTTTCAAAGCAAGAGAACACTTGCTCAATGGCTCAGAGACGAAAGTATCCCGGCGCTTGAAATAAAAGATACACGATTTTTAACACAAAAGCTTCGGGATGAAGGCGCAAAACTTGGAAAAATTGTCTTTAACAAGGATATTCCGTTCTACGATCCTAATAAGGAAAATCTCGTCGCAAAGGTCTGCGTGAAAGAACCAACACTTCTGCTCAGTGAAACAACTGATCCAAAGAAGAGCAAAACGGTCATCTACATCGACTGCGGAGGCAAACGAAATATGCTGCGTTGCCTGACACATCGGGGTGTGAATGGCCTAATGGTTCCGTGGGATTTTGACCCTTTCACCGATGGAAAAAGACTGAATGAAATCCTGAAAGAAGGTGTAGGTGTTAAGCCAAACCACCTGGAAGGTGGCCGAATGGACTCCTTCCAGGTGAAAAAATTTGACGGTATTGTCGTCTCAAACGGCCCGGGAGATCCAAAATATGCTGATATCACAATCAAAACAACCAAAAAAGCGCTTGATGCAAAGATTCCGCTTCTGGGTATCTGTCTTGGCCACCAGCTCCTAAGTCTTGCAGCAGGAGGAGATACAAAAAAACTCAAATTCGGCCACAGAAGCCAGAATCAACCCTGCCTTATGGCCGGATCAAATAGATGCTTCATCACAACACAAAACCACGGCTTTGCCGTAGACGAAATCCCGTCGGGATTTAAAACCTGGTTCCAAAATGCCAATGACGGTTCAAATGAAGGCATTATCCACACGAAATTACCTTTCATGTCGGTCCAATTCCACCCGGAAGCAACGCCTGGGCCGCAAGACACTGAGTGGATATTCGACTTTTTCTTGGAAAAACTTAGGTAACCTATGTAACCTAAGTAACTTACGTTACTTATGAAAAAATTCAGAAAGGTGCTCGTCTTAGGGAGCGGCGCTCTGAAGATCGGAGAGGCTGGTGAATTCGATTACTCCGGGTCCCAAGCCATAAAAGCCCTCAAAGAAGAAGGAATTAAGACGGTACTGGTAAATCCTAATATCGCGACAATCCAGACATCGAAATTCCTGGCAGATACAGTATATTTTCTGCCGGTCAACGCACATTTTGTTGAAAAAATCATAGAGAAAGAAAAACCAGATGGGATTTTGCTTTCCTTTGGCGGCCAGACGGCGCTCAACTGCGGACTGGAATTGTACAGAAAGAATATTCTCAAACGTCACACTATTGCGGTTTTGGGAACGCCTGTTGAAACAATCGACTTGACAGAAGACAGGCAGAAATTCGCCGATCATCTGGCGATCATCAGCGTAGCCACGCCGCCAAGCCACGCTGCGAAAAACACAAAACAAGCGCTCAAAATCGCAGAGGATATGGGATACCCAGTCATGGTCCGCTCGGGATTTGCCTTAGGCGGCCAGGGATCAGGCATTGCGCAAAACGAAAAAACACTTAGAAAAATTACTGAACGAGCATTCTCTTTTGTCCCACAAGTGTTAGTAGAAAAATACTTACACCACTACAAAGAAGTTGAGTATGAAGTGGTTCGCGACAAAGATGATAATTGTATCACTGTCTGCAATATGGAAAACATGGATCCACTTGGCATCCATACTGGAGAATCAATCGTCATCGCACCAAGCCAGACGCTGACCAACTTTGAGTACCACACCTTACGAAGTATTGCTATCAAGATAGTTAGAAGCTTAAAGATAGTTGGAGAATGTAATGTTCAATTCGCCCTTAATCCCCGCCCGCTAACGCCAGAGCGTAGCGATGGCGGGCGGGCAAATCCGAAATCCGAATTTCGAAATACGAAACAATATCAAAATGCAAATGACCAAAACAAGAAACCTTATGAACCTTCGAATTTTGAGAATTCGAATTTGTTTCGGACTTCGGATTTCGATATTCGTGCTTTAGATTATTACGTTATTGAGCTAAATGCGAGATTATCCCGAAGCTCCGCCCTCGCCAGTAAAGCCACTGGTTATCCGCTTGCCTATGTCGCGGCCAAACTCGCTCTCGGCAAGAATCTCACAGAGCTTCAGAACAAAGTCACCAAAGCCACGCAGTTTTGCTTTGAACCCGCACTTGACTATGTGACGGTGAAAATTCCGCGCTGGGACATTAACAAATTCCATAACGCGGAAGACGTCATCGGCAGCAGCATGAAATCTGTGGGCGAGGTTATGGGAATTGGACGGACATTTGAAGAAGCGTACCAGAAAGCAATTCGCATGCTTGATTTGGAATTTGAGGGCGCGGTCAATGAAAAAATGCTGGGCGACTCAAATGAGCAGGATACAAAAGCTATGGTCGCAAAGCCAACATCCCATCGTATGTTCGCTATCGCAAAAGCGTTTTATGAGAATATCTCGGTTGATGAAGTATACAAACTCACAGGCATAGATCCATGGTTTCTATATAGAATAAAAAATATCGTTGATGAAGAAAAAAAGCTGGCAAAAACAAAATCGCTAACGAAAGAAAATGTATTAGGGCTCAAACAACTTGGCTTTTCCGATAAGCGAATCGGCATGATTGTGGGAAAAACAGGGCTTGAGATCCGCGCGCTTCGCAAAAAACTAAAAGTAATGCCGTCTATTTTTCAGATCGACACGCTGGCCGGAGAATTTCCGGCAAAAACCAATTATTTGTATGTCACATACAACGGATCCCACAACGATCTTGCGCCACTTGGGAAAGACGGGGTATTGGTGCTAGGCTCTGGCCCGTATAGGATCGGCTCATCTGTCGAGTTTGACTGGACAACTGTCAACACTGCACTCGCGCTGAAGAATCATAGGAAACAGTCTGTAATGATCAATTGCAATCCTGAGACAGTCTCAACAGACTATGATGTCTCAGACCGGCTGTATTTTGAAGAACTGACGTTTGAACGGATAGCGGATATTTATGATTTTGAAAATCCTTATGGCGTTATTATTTCAGTCGGCGGACAAACGCCCAACAACAGGGCGAAGTCCTTACACGCATACGGATGCATAATTCTGGGTACAAATCCCTCAGATATTGATAAGGCAGAAGATAGGAATAAGTTTTCAAAGCTGCTTGATATGCTTGGCGTTGACCAGCCTCAGTGGGATACGTTTTCGGATTTTGCAAAACTTAGGAAATTCTGTGACCGGGTCGACTACCCTGTCCTGATCCGCCCTTCCTATGTCCTCTCAGGAACGTATATGCGCATCTGCCGCGACGAGGAAGAGCTGACACGGTATATCACGCAAGCAACGCTTGTCTCATCCGAATATCCGATAACCGTTTCCAAATTCATAGAAGATGCCAAGGAGATAGAGCTTGATGCGGTCGCCAACAAAGGTGAAATCAAGGCTCTCGTCATATCAGAGCATGTGGAAAATGCCGGAGTGCATTCAGGCGATGCGACGATTGTATTGCCTGCACAGAAAGTATACGTGCAGACCAAACAGGCAATCGAGCATGTCGCAAAGAAACTGGCCAAAGCACTTTCGATCACCGGACCATTCAATATCCAATTTCTGGCAAAAGATAATAAGATTTCTGTTATTGAGATTAACCTTCGGGCCTCCCGTACATTCCCTTTTATATCCAAAGTGATGGGTGTGGATTTTATATCGCTTGCGGTTGACGGATTTTTTAACAAGAAAACTCCAACCCAATCCGTCCGACCCTTGCCATTTGTCGCCGTAAAAGTGCCACAATTTTCTTTCCAACGCATCACCGGCGCAGATCCTATTTTACGAGTCGAAATGGCATCAACCGGCGAAGTTGCCTGCTTTGGCGAGGATGTTGAGGAAGCATTTCTCAAAGGAGAGCTGTCAGTCGGCGGCAAAATACCAAAACTAGGCATATTCCTCTCGCTCGGTGGTGAGGGAAATAAAGCTGATTTTCTGCCACATGCCAAACAACTTGCCAAACTTCACCTTCCTATTTACGCTACAGAAAAAACAGCCAAATTCCTCAATAGTCAGGAAGTATCGGCAAAACCTCTCTACAAGCTCCATGAGCATGCTTCACCAAATGTGCTTGACTACTTCCAAAATGGCAAAATTGACCTTGCCATCAATATCGCCGATCCGCACATCAAACGCCATATTGATGATGACTATGCGATCCGCCGCGCAGCTGTTGATCATAATATCCAGCTTTATACCAATCTCAATAAAGCCGAGCTTTTCATAAAAGCCATTGCCCAAAAATCCCTTGACGACCTCCTGATAAAATCTTGGGAGGAATATATCTAAAAAATATGTCGAAGCAGATTTTACCCGGCCTCATTGATCCTCACGTCCACCTCAGAGATCCTGGACAGACTGACAAAGAAGATTTTTTTACCGGCACATCCGCTGCACTTGCTGGAGGATATACTACAGTCATTGACATGCCCAATAATCCCACCCCGATTACGACTCTTGAGCGATTAAATGAGAAGATGCAGATTGCCAGAGAGAAAATAGTTTGCGATGTTGGATTTCACTTTGGCTCAGTGGGGGATAATCTGGATGAATTTGAGAAATTTAAAATACAACCACGTCATTCTGGGGACTCAGAGCGAAGCCCCGTACCGTCTGGTATAGGGCGAAGCGTGGAGGACTCCAGAATCTCTCAGCGTAAGAGATCCTGGACAAGTCCTTCGACCTTGAGCTCAGGACCGAAGGGCCAGGATGACAACTTTCCGGTCTTTGGTTTAAAACTTTATCTAAACCACACAACAGGCAATTTTTTGCTTGATAAATCGTATCTTGAGAAAATCTTTGCCGAGTGGCCTTCGGAGCTTCCTATCCTTGTCCATGCTGAGGAACAAACATTTGACGATGTTTTGGAGGTTCTCAGAAAATACCCGAGAAAGCTACACCTTTGCCACATGAGCAGAAAATATGAACTGGAACGCATTATTAAAGCGAAAAACAGCGGTTTGCCTGTAACCTGCGGTATGACCCCACACCATTTGTTTCTTACAGAAAATGATTTAAATCATTTAAAAAATCTTGGTATGATGAGGCCTCCGTTGCGAGGTAAAAAAGATGTGGATTTTCTCTGGAAACACCTCGATGCGATCGACTTGGTTGAATCAGATCATGCTCCGCATACGTTGGAGGAGAAACAAGCCGATAACCCGCCATTTGGTGTCCCTGGCCTTGAAACAACGCTATCCTTATTGCTAACCGCCGTTTCCGAAAACAGACTAACCATCGATGACGTCATCCGTCTCTGCCATACTGGACCCGCCAAAATTTTTTTATCTTCCTTCGATTATTCGAATAATCGAACAACATATATTGAGGTTGATCCGAAAGCATCGTATGAGATCAAAAACGAAAACTTACTAACCAAATGTAAATGGTCGCCGTTTGATGGATGGAAAGTAAAAGGGAAAGTGTTGCGAGTTTTCTTGCGTGGCAAGAAAGTCTTTGAAGATGGGGAAGTACTTGTTAAGCCTGGTTTCGGTCGCATTCTTAGCTTCATGTCATTCTGAATTTTAACGAGCCTCAAATAAATTTAAAATTTTAAATTCTCAATTTTCATTGAATATTCAATTTTTAATATTTTAAACATTTAGATTTGACTGAAAATTGTCGATAATCTTCCTGTATAATCAAATATTATGCCTGCAAAACATTTTGACGTCCTTTCTCCAATGGAGTTTCTTACAGACATAGAACAAGAAGCAAAATTTGCAAAAAAACGGATTTGGGCGCAGGCAATGGAGGTTGAGCCGGGTGAAGTAGTTGGTCGTTTGCTTACTATCGTTGAAAATGCTGCCGAGAACGGTCTTGATGCGCGAATGAATGTCGATTATTACTCGCTCATGGTTACCGATGGCGTTCCTAACTTTCTTCCTATTATTGTATCGAGAAAGTGGAGAAAGCGGCTCCGGATCAGGAAAGAAGCATTTCAAAAGATTAAAGATAAAGGAGGTAAAGTTGCTTTTGTGAATAAACCAACGCTCCTTGAAAAATTCATCTACACGATGGGGCGTAACCACATGAAAATTTTCATCATTGACGATATTGCCTGGATCGGTGGCGTGAATTTTGCAGACGGCTACTTCAAACGACAGGATATAATGGTAAAGATCAAAGATGATGCTATCGTTGAACCGATTGCCAAAGTCTTTATGAAAGTACACGAAGGGACGCTGCGATATGATGAGACACTACGAGCCAGACACAACGCAACGCTCTTTATTGACAGCGGTCAGACAGGCAAATCAGTAATTCTTGATTGTGCAGTCAGGATGGTTGAAAAAGCCGACCATTTGGTTCAAATCGCAACTGCGTTTATCCCAGATAGCGTATTTTTGGACGCGTTGGTTAACGCAGAAAACCGAGGCGTACGCATAGAGCTGGCAGTCCCGCCACCAGGCAGAACCATTGGAGTCTACAGAATCGTGAATAAAATGAGCCAAATACAAATGAGGTTGCGAAACACCCATTTTACTATCTATTACGAGCAGAATCCTGTGCACGCAAAGATATTATTGGTCGATCGCGCAATTGCTCTGCTTGGCTCGCATAACTTTTCGTCAAAAGGAGTTATTATGCGTACAGCGGAACTCGCGTTGCAGTCATCAGACACGCACCTTATCGCCAACTTATCGGATTTTTATAACTCGATCACGCTTCCGAAATGAATATCGCCTAACATCATGATATAATCCTCTGCATGGTAGCTACTGAAGCACAAGCGCAAAGGCAACCACTTACCATTGACCACAGAACGCGATTGGCAAGAAGATTGGGTTTACCCCAGCCTGATATTGCAGGAAGACGAAAAAGAATTGCAGAGCTCCTAAACAGAAAGCCACTTTTCCCTTATAGAATACTGAAAGGGCCAGAAGGCGAGACCGTAGAACCGGTAAAAAAATTCGTTCAACTATTACAAAATGGAAACGGTGGCATCGTTGTGGCAAACCATCGATTAAGCCGTGACCCATTTGGATTACTAGAGGTTTTATGGGCTACCGATGATTATTTCTGTGATGTTAAGGTTATTACCCCTGTTGGCGATCACCAATGGAAAGATATCCTCGCACCAATAGCGAATTACCTTGGCGTTACAGCAGTTCGCACAGTCACCCCTCACACCCGCGAACAAGGAGGAAGCTTTGACCAGCCACCACTACTTGAAAGGGCAAAAACAATTTTTACCTATCATGTTGCTTCAAGAATAGGCAAAGCTGACATGGGTAGAGAGGAGTATGAGAAAAAAATGCGGGGAAAAAGACGAGACGGAAGGACAATGCTCTTACACTACCTTGATACGGCAACAGACATACTCCAATCAGAAGGAGAAAAACCTGGTATAAACGTTTTACTCCCACAAGCGGGAAGAGAACCAGGTATGACACGGTTTGAGATGGGACCAATACAAATACTTATCAAGGCTGCAAGAAAAAAGGGAATTAAGAATATTGCATTTCTCGTTGCAGGAATCGGCGAAAAAGGCAGCCAAAACAATAGAAAAGGGGGATTTCGTCCAGCGAGAACAGCTGAGTATACATTTGCACAACCTTTCACACTTGAAGAGGCAGAACCGAATATACATAAAAGGAATGAAGAACTGAAAAATGACGGAAAAGAGCCTAATTTTACAATAGGTGATCTCGTCTATGAGATAATGCTCGGCGTTGTACCAAAAGGATATAAACCAAAAACTTAATATTTATACTCATCTTTTGTAATTATGGTTACAGAATTGTCCGCCAGAATAGGCTAAATTTACATCATGGCAGCACGCGGAGAGAGACTCGGTGGCCCAAGATTTGGTTTGCCAGCAGATAGCATTCTTTACGCTCCCGATACTGGTGCAACAGCCGGAGGGGACCCAGTAGTAGACAGCCTCAAATTTGAAATTCCTGAAGCATTTAGATTTACCATACCAGAATATCGTGAAGGACAATTACTAAAAGACAAAGGAGTGCTGCTTACAGGCGTAGGTCGAGGAATCGATAATAGCCTTGGTCCAGCAATCGCGAGAGAATTTGGCGCGCAGGGTGCACGACTCGTTCTTACTGCAACAGAAGGAAGCAGAGAGCAAGGAGAGAGTCTCGTACAAGAACTACAGGGAAAAGGTATCGAGGCCTATTGGCTTCCAGCCGACCTCACTAATCCTGAAGCACCTGCCAGACTGATAGAAGAAACAGTCAATAGGTTTGGAAGACTTGATATTGTTGGCTCAAACCATGGAGTTCGTGAAGATGGATCTTTTATGGACTTACCTGATGAGGCTTTTGACAAGCTTTGGCAGGTAAAAGGTATGAGCAATGTTCGGCTGTTCAGAGCTGCGTTTAAGCAAATGAGGGATCAGTCTCCTCGTGGCGGAGTGTTGATAGCGACATCGAGCATTGCAAATGAAGGGAGCCCTGGCCAGGCACCATACTCAATGCTGAATGGAGCAACTCGGTCGCTAGTGAAAACACTTAGTCGAGAAGGTATCTACTCTAAAATTCGTGCAAACGTTGTATCACCTGGGCTTGTTCCAGGAACCGAAATGACCAAACCTCTAACAGAAAAAGACGAGAAACGTGTTCTGAAGCTTGCTGGCATGCCTGAAGGTATCAACACTCAAGACGTTGCCTTGGCATATCTCTATTTTGCAGCTGAGACAACGGGGAATTTGACCGGACAAGAAATGCAAGTTCTTTATAGAGGACAAGTTCAAGCAGCATAATATGGCATTCGCAGAAAGAATAATTCTCGGTAGACAACCCTTCCCAATTGATGCCTCTGCCGCTTTTCTTCCCCGAACAGAATCCGCAGAATCATTGCCCTTATGGGATGAAAATCACCTCATTACTGGTGGCAGGCGCGGTACCGGGAAAGTAGTAGCGCTTGATGTTCTCAAAAACGGCGGAAATGTAGCCATCGGAACACGAGATATTGCTAATGTTGAAACATTTGCGGCTGAGGCAAGAGAATTACAAGAAGCCGGGGAAATTTCTCGAGAAGTTAATCTGGAAAAAGGCATTGTTCCATTTGATGTTGATTTACTCGACCACGTTGGAATTGTCGAAAAAGTTATAGAGCTGGAAGGTCAGGGTTTTGTTCTAAATAGCTGGGTTCATGCCGCTGCGGAAGGTATGCAAGCCTACAACACAAAAGACAAATTACTAGGAGGACTTGTTAGGCTCAGAGGAATAAGGAAAAGGGGCACTGAAGCAGCGTTTCAAGAGGCAAGAGTAGATCTACAGAGAAAACTTGGAGAATGGGTATGGCAAGCAATGCCAGGTGCAATGCAGTCAAATTATTTTGGACCGAAATTTCTTCTTGACGAGTTATTTTATCAAGGTATGTTCAAGCGAGGAGCAAAAATTATTAATTTTGGAAGTATTTGGACGGATCAAATTGGGCAACCAGGCATAGAAGTACCACTTTGGTATTGGCCGGTAGCAGTACCTAAAAAATCATTTGACCTTGAAATTCAGTCTGCTGAAAGAAAATCAAACTTGGAGATGGACAGCGTATATCCATATACCGTAATTGGACAAGTTATCGATGATACAGATGTGGGTGCAATGTTTCGAGGAGGTATTTTTCAACTCATGACTGCTGAAGAGCAAACCCGATATACAGAAGCAAGCAAACCCATGACAAGAACAGATATGGCTAAAGCTGTTCAGATAATGCTTCTGTCAGACCCAAACGACACTGAACTTTGGACGCCAGGACAGCCAAGAAAGCTCTATGTTCTTGGACCAACAAATACTCCAGAAGAGGCGCAGGCTAACATTGTTCGGGAAATACCAAAGGATCATCCGATGTTGACATTTAGGAGCCCGATTTAATATGGTAGACGGATCACCAAGACATCCGATATCTCCTCAAGATGCAGGTTTCCAAGCGCCAACATCGGGCGATCTTTCGCTCCCACAACATGATTTAGTTCTCCCAGACACCGTCCCACAAACAGCCAAGGATATTTGGGGTCCAAATGCAATACGAATTCATCGAGTAGAAGGGGATGGAGAAAACGCGAGAGGATTTCTCACTGTTACGCCTGAATTAGTTGCGTGGACTCGATCCCTTCCAGCGATTACCGGATTTCGTAGAGCCGATGGAGAAACAGGAATAGGAACGCTCACCCCTCGCGCTCATTTTACTGGACATTTCGGTGGATTACTATCGCAGTATAAGCTGCTTCCAGGACACTATAGCGAACGTGCTGGTGCTATGACTGCCGGGCTTACCGCAGCAAATACTTCACTTGCAGATTTCACTGGTGAAGTTGTTGTGATTGATATTGCAGGTGTGGACTTTAGTGGGGTTGTTCAACCAGGAGGAACCGGAGTTTTCATGGCTGAGCTTCTAGGACAAGAAGGCAGTGATTACTATGCAAATATCAGAGGGTCTAATAGGGAAAAAGAAATAATAAATATGAGGGGTGTCCATTTCAGAATCAAACCAACAGACGAGAGCATACTGCCTACAGATGAGATTGATGAAGCAGCAGTACAAGCGGTTGCAGCTATAGGACTTGGAATAGATGGACTTGAACTTGATGATCAAGGAGTCCCGATTAGCGTGGGTCTTTTCAAAAGAATAGCGGGGAGTAAATACTATAGAGCTGTGAAAGCAGGCGATGAGCTTCAAACTATTCCAAAGGGTCTTATGAAAAGAATTTCAGGAGACAGAGGAATCCTTATGGCAGGTGCAAAGGTTATTAATCAATGTGGAGAATTAGTAGCATCATACGATAAAATGACAGCGGGAATTATTAGCTATAAAGATGCATCAAAGCGTTTTCAGGGACAAGCAGCATAAAAAAACTTCTTACCACTCTTCTGTAATACCTCCTACAGAATTTCCCCAATTCTTTTTTGTACTATAAATTCATGGCTGTAGAGAGACTGAGCTTACCAAGTGGCGCAATTCTTGATCTTGAGGTACACGAGAGTCCTGAGGATCTCCCAGGAGTTGTTGGGCACTGGGGCGAGAAAAAGACAATGGATGATATCCACCAAGCGCTCGCACTTCAGGGAGTAAGGCAAATTGAACTTTCTACATCGACAGGATTTGACTATATCTACCATCAAAGAGCTGGTATTGAAAGGCATGATGCAATCCAGGACGAGCTTAGTGTCGCGGAAACAATCGCTACAACCACGTTAGAATTGAATGGATGGAAACCAACGGACGTTGATGCGGTATTCGTCGGAAGTGGTGTTCCTCCCGTTGATAATCCTAACGTAGGTGTTAATTACGCAAACATCGTTGCCCAACAATTAGGGATGCGAGAGGATGTCATGACACATAGCACATATGCCGCATGCACATCTGGCGCGCACGAGTTTTTTCGCGCTTTAACAAATCCAGATCTGCAAGGAAAAAAGGTGCTTATTTTGGGAATGGAAAATGTGACCACGCTTACACCGGACTTAGATATTAATCGAGCAGACCCTTTTTCAATTCAAGTTTTTTCAAACGGAGCAGCAGGGATCGGAATAGTTCCTGGGGAAGATATTATCGCACATACTGTAAAGCGCAAAGTTTTTAAAGACACGGAGGGTGCTCTTGCTGCGCATATGACTTATGAGAGACTACTCGATCCAGAGAATGCAGACATTTGGCAAGAGGACGACGAAAACGGGCTTCATTTGATACGATACCCAAAGCCACAAGACGGCCTACTTCTTGTTCTTGATAATAGAAAAACCTCTATGCTTTTCGTGGGAGAGATGGTAGTATTTATAGGAGAGGTCCTCAAAGAACACAATCAACAATTTCCAAGCAAAAATATCATATATACTGCAGCGCACCCTGCTTCTAAAGCAATGAGCGATGGCCTCGTGAAACGCTTGGTAAGAGCGGGTGTTGAGAGCCCACCTATTCCTTGGGTTGTTCCAGATGGGAACAGCAGCGCTGCAACGACGCTTATCGCGCACAACCGACTTCTTCCGGAGGCAAAAGGAGGAAGAAGGATAATGGTAGTCGGCTATGGCGCCGGTGGTTCTGCTGATGGGGGGATAATAGAGTACGGTCTCCGAAAAGCAGCGTAGAACTACGAAGCTATCGAGGAACATATGGTACAAATCCGAGTGTATTTGTATCCCCACCAAAACCCAATGAGTTACTCATTCCAGCAGCGAATTTTCTTTGTACTGCTTCTCGTGGCAATTCAAATGCAAACTCTTTTACGGGGTGTTCAACATTGTTTGGAGGAACGACGCCTTCGTTGAGAGTATAGATTGTTACGAAGGCTCCATAAACACCAGCCACACCGAGCGGGTGCCCAGTTCGCCGTTTATACGCATAAACAACTTTTTCACGATCATCCTCCAACACTTTCTCAATTACCTTACCCTCAACCAGGTCTCCCTTTGTCCCTGTCGCATGCGCTTGCACAAAGAGCGCTCCATCAACCTCTCCCAATACTTTACGAACCCGCCTCATTGTTTTGCGAAGCGCAGACCCATCTCCTGACGTAGGATGGTATGCATCCGAGCCAGACTCAAACCATTTTACTTCTGCAAGAATTTGTGCTCCTCTTCTGACTGCATGTTCTTCTGATTCAAGTATCAAAGCAGCTCCGGCTTCAGCCATGACGAATCCTGAGGCATCAACATCGAAGGGCAAACTTGCTCTTTCTGGGTCATCGGACAGCGATAGGGCGTGGATTTGATCATATTGATCAATGTGTCTTGGCGTTATTCCACTTTCTGCTCCTCCCGCAATAGCAATATCATTGTATCCATCCCTAATAAATCGAAAAGCAATGCCAATAGCCTCACCACCGCCTGCACACGCAGCCATAGGTGTCAAATAAGTACCTCGTAATCCAAATATCCTACCTGGACCACTCGCAACAGTATCTGGAAGCGTCTGGATGATATGTATCTTCGATTTTCCCTCAAGAATATCTAGGTCAAACCCTCCGCCGATTGCTGTTGCTTGATAGACTGGAAAATCCTCTGCAACACTTGGATCTTTCAGCAATGAATGATCATCCAAAAGGTCAGCACTTTGCAATGCCTCCTGCATAGCTGCTTGGCCTATTTGTGCTGCACGGGGGAGACGATTCGTTTCTTTCAGTCGCTTGTCATCAAATGCACTAAAAACTGTCTTTAGATCAAAATTTTTTATCTGTCCTGCGAGTTTTATCGTTGGATGTTCAAATGGGAGAGAGGAGAGACCAGTCTTTCCGTCAACAAGGTTTTGAAAGTTTTCCTGAGCTGAAAAACCGAGAGCGGAGATTGCTCCAATACCCGTAACAACAACTCGTCTTCTTTCTTGAGCTTCTTGAGTAGCCATAATGTATTACATAGCTTTACTGTGCACTGGATTTGGGAAAACCATTGCTCCTGAATTAAATCCAGCGCCAAATGCTACTGCTGCAAAATATTGTCCCTCTTCAAGCTTTCCTCCTCGATCTGCTTCGTATAATGTGATTGGGATCGAGCCAGCAGACGTATTTCCATATCGATCAATTACTATCTCAACTTTTTCAAGAGGAATACCAGTTTTAAAAGCAACATTACTGATGATTAACTTGTTTGCTTGATGAGGAACGAACCTATCTATCTGGTCTAATGTTAAACCTGCTCTTTGTAATGCTTCAAATAATCGAATCGGCATAATTTCTTCCGCATATTTCTGCACCATATCTCCATCCAGTGTAAGTCTATGCTCATCTGCATCGATTGTTTCATGGCTTGCTGGTTTTTCTGTACCACCTGCTAAAAGGCGAATTGCGTTGGCAAAAACCAGATTTTCTCCTCCATTGGCTCCAAATGCGAATGCAATCTTATTTGCATACCCTGGCCTTGGCACTCTCCAATCTAAAATAACTGCACCACCACCATCACCAAAAAGTATTGTATTGCTATCTTTCTTGCTCAGGTTTCTACTCATCAATTCAAATGAAGCAACTGCAACCGGCCCCTGTTCGATAGATCCGTATGGCGAAGTCATGGCAGTAACTGCACGATGTGCAGCGTAGACAAAGCCTGAGCACGCATCAGCGTTGGTGCTAATTGGAATATCTATCCGTAAACCGGCTCTTGATTGCACTCGCCCGGCAAGCGAACCATCTTGCCTGTCTGGAGATGTACTTGCAATAAACACAGCAGTGAGATCTTTTGGGTGGCGTTTTGCATCTTCCAATGCTTCACCAATCGCTTCTGCCAACATTCTTGATGTCGTTTGCGTATCATCAACCCATGGTCTTTCTTCAATTCCTGCGCCAGTCATCCGCATTGCTCTCTCTGTAAGACCAGTTGGCTTTCCACGAAAAGCATCTATATCTGCATTGGTCATTGTCCGGCTTCCAACTGCTTTCCCAAGACCAACGATCATGGGTATTTCGCCAATTTCTTGTACTGTCCTCATAAATACGATACTAACAACAAGAAAAAATCCTGTCAATAGGCTGCTCTGACAATCTATCCCACATCTTATGCTCATCCACAAAAACTGTCTGTATGCGTTATCAGGCTAAAATTGTAAGAAATTTACATTGCAAACGCATGATTTTGTATGCTATAGTCTACTCGTGGATGAATCGCGGAAAAGATTGAAAGGACGGCTTGATCGAATGTGGGATCCTGCGGACTTCACGTCCCTTTTTTCAACGCCTAACTCACCACCAATGCAATTTGTCAAAAAAGGAACGATTCTCTTCAACACCGGCGACCCTTTGGAAAGACTCTATTTAATTAAAGAAGGCTACATAAAAATTTATCGGTTATCCGAGGAGGGAAGAGAGACGACAAGTTATCTCCTCGGTCCTGGACAGTTACTTGGTATCCGTACACTCCTCTCAAAAGACGATCGGACCATGCATACGGCCGAAGCGATTACCAATCTTAAAGTTCAGACAATCTCACGCCGGGAATGTTTTGAGCGGATCACCAATGATCCTGAGATTCTTATCGAGCTCTTACAAGCATTTCGTGACCGGCTGGCCTTGACTGAAAAAAAGTTTGAGAGCTTTGTCTACGCGAGCACCACGCCCCGTGTTGCGATATTCTTAAGTGACTGCGCTGAAAAATTCGGTATCAAAAAAGGAAAGGGGATACTCATCAGCCTTGAGCTGACGCATCAGCGGATCGCAGAATTTGTCGGCGCATTCCGCGAAACAGTAACACTTGCCATCCATCGACTTGAGGATGAAGGCATTATACGGGTCGAGCGAAGAAGAGTAACAGTGCTTAACCTTGACAAACTCAACAACTACACAACATTTGGCAAAAACGATCTCAAAAAAACATATATTTGACAAATAATTGCTGAGACAGTATAGTGAGCATTGCTCCTATGTGGCGCCAACTGCAAACCCCTTTTTTCACAGTCTTTCTTATTTTCGCCTTCTTTTACCTTTTTGCCAAGTTTTTCGGGCCGTTGCCATTTTCGGTCAATAGCGTCACGACGACAAAAACTGACCTTTTTACTGTGAGCGGGGAAGGGGAAGTAACAGCTGTCCCTGATACCGCAACATTTACAGTAGGTGTCACCCAAACGGCAAATACAGTTGAGGCTGCAAAAAACCAGATTACCGAAAGCGCAAACAAGATTATCGCCGATCTGAAACGGTTGGGAATAAAAGAGGACGATATTAAAACAATAAATTACAACGTCTATCCCAACCAGGATTATGCCGGTGGGCGAAATACCATCACTGGCTACACGGCACGACAGGAGTTGCAAGTAAAAGTAAAAAATGTCGATTTGGCGAATAAAGCGCTTGATAGTGCGACAGGGAACGGCGCGAATCAAGTCAGCGGCGTAAGCTTCACAATAGATGATGAAAAGCAGGAGAAGCTTGAGGATCAGGCACGACGTATTGCAATCGATGACGCAAAAAGGAAAGCGCGAAGCATCGCAAGTGCTGCAGATATCAAGCTGGGCCGCATTATCAGTGTTACCGACAGCAGCGCCGTACCACAACCTCCCATTTATCTAGAATCAAGAGCCGCAGGTGGCAGTGGTGGCGATGTGCCTGAGACCGACCTGCAGCCTGGAGAAAATACCGTCCGCGTCACTGTCTCTTTGTCCTACGAAACTCTCTAGCCTCTACCTATCTATTTCCTGAGTGAAATGATTTGTGAACCTCCCGTAATTGCTTATTGGTAATATGCGTATAAATCTGAGTTGTTGCGATATTTTTGTGTCCGAGCATCTCCTGGACTGAGCGAAGATCCGCGCCGTTGGTGAGTAAATCAGTTGCGAACGAATGTCTCAAGGTATGGACAGTCGCATCAACCGGCAAGCGCGCAAGCCGTACATATTTTTTCACAATCCGCTCAACGCTTCGGGCTGTCAGGCGCATTTTTTCCCCTTCATCGAGCTCCTCAACTCGTCCAGAATACCGGATAAAAAGCGGCTTGAAGGGATCGTTTCGCTTGTCCAGATACCGCTTGACCCATTCGGCAGCATGCTCTGAAACAAAAACAATACGACTTCTGCCGCCTTTACCGATCACGCCGAATTCTCGTCGATCAAGGTTAATTTGCTTGTGATTCAGCTGCACAAGTTCTGAAACGCGAAGCCCAGTGGAGAAGAGAAGCTCTAAAATCGCACGATCCCGTACACCTTCTTCTTTACTCGTATCAGGTGCCGTGACAAGCCTATCAATCTGGTCGCGTTCAAGAAATTTCAAACTTCTGCTCTCTGTTTTTGGTAAATCGATTTTTGACGGCTCAAGCGTTGGGATATCGTTTTTTATAAGATACCGAAGGAACGATCGAAGCGCGATAACATAATAGTTTTGGGTTACTTTTTTTAGAGGGAGATCATTTTGTGTTGGCTTATTGGAAAGAAAGACACGATATTTACGGACTGTGGCAAGATCAAGACCCTCAATTGATTTTCCTTTCTGCGTTACAAACCACCCTTCAAACGTCTGTAAATAGTGCTTATAATCTCGGATAGTTAATTTCGAACAATTCTTCTCAATCTCGAGGTATTCAAGGAAGTTATTAATCAGCTCAGGAAGTGGGGAAACCATAATCATTATTCTACGACGCAAGGCAAAACACTGTCAACGTCGAATTATGCTATTATTGCATATATGCAAACGGTGATGAAATTTCTCCTCGATAGCGGAGACCCAGAGGAGTATCGAGAAATAAAGGATCTGGCAACACGACAAGGAAGCGAGCTCTGGGGAGCGACTACTAACCCCACGTTAATTGCTAAAAAACTGACCGGGAAGAAATATACACTCCAAGAAGCCTACGAGTTGCAGAAAAAAATCGTTATGGAAATACTGCAGATTGTTCCCGGCGCAGTCTCGGCAGAGGTATACGCAGATGAAAAAACCAAAGCGCAAGAAATGGTAGAGCAGGGGAGAGAGATCGCAGCCTGGCATGAACGGGTAGTCGTGAAGCTGCCAACGACGCTTGAGGGACTGAAAGCGCGGACAATTTTACGAAAAGAAAAAATTCCGATTAACAATACATTGGTTTTTTCTCTAAAGCAAATCTTTGCTATTTGCATGCACGAGCATCTTGTGCAAAAAAATTTCGGTCCGATTCAGAATCATTGGCCGCCATTTATTTCGCCGTTTGTCGGCAGGCTTGATGATATAGGGGAGGACGGCATGAGTCTTGCAGAACAAGGAGTAAAACTGAAAATCCATTTCGACCGCCAGCTGGCGGTCTGGATGCTCACATCTTCGATCCGAAATGCTATGCATATGAAAAGAAGTATGATTATTGGATCAGATATCCTCACAGCGCCTGTTAAAGCATACCGTGAGTGGTTCGCGCTTTCCAAAAAACAGCAGGAAAAACTCGATATTGTCACCTATGCACAAAGCCTCCGCCCCATTCCCCATTGGGAAACGCCAGAGGAGCTTTTGACAATTGACAACATTGATACATTTATGCAGACTATAGAATCAGGGAAATTGGATATCACCCATCCGCTCACGGAAAAAGGGATAATCCGATTCGCGCAGGACTGGAAGGAAATACTAACGTAAAATATGCTTTCTGATCAATACCATGACTGTCTTGATTTCATTGACAACTACTGGAATCAAATTATCCACGACCCCAAAGACAGCCAAGGCGACCCTCATGTGATACCCCTTCCAAATACCTTTATAACACCAAACGCAAAATCGCACTGGAAAACGTCTATGTTTTATTGGGACAGCTTCTTTATGCTTCGCGGCCTTATTGCCACTGACCGCGACTGGGTAATCCCTGAAGTCGTTGACAATTTTGTTTATATGTTTAATACCTTTGGCATTATTCCCAATGCGAGTATGTGGGCATTTTTAGGACATTCACAGCCACCGTTTCTTACCTCAATGATTTTTGATGCCTACTATGCCATTCAGCGCTCATCAGGTATTGTCGAGTACGGCAAGGGTCCCTACATCCGCCACTGGCTCAAACATCGTATGTCAATTGCGAAGAGTGAGTATACGCACGTTTGGGAGGATTCAGAGACATTCCGACACAAGATACCTGAATTTGGCTTAAGCCGCTATGGAGACCGCGATGTTGGCTATGCCCTAACGTCTGAACGAGAATCAGGCTGGGACTTCACGACGCGCTTTTATAACCGGTGTGATGATTTTCTGCCGATTGATCTGAATTCGTATTTACATAAATACGAAAAAGACTTTGCCAAAACAGCAAATATCCTAGGAGATAAAAAAGACGAAGCACACTGGGAGAGTCGCGCGAGCAAACGGCATGAAACTATGAAAAAGTATATGTGGAATGAAGAAAAAGGATTTTTCTTTGACTATGACTTTGTCAATAACTTGCAGAGTGAATTTTACTCATTGGCTGGGTTTGTGCCGCTTTGGGCGAAGCTCGCAACGTACGAGGAAGCAAAACGCGCACGCGAAAAACTATCGCTCTTTGAAACAGAGTACGGCCTCACAATTACCGCAAAGACTTCCATGCCCGGACCTATTTATTTTGATCATATTCCCAAAGCTTTTAGACTCTCGATTGAAGAACTAATGGAGCCGAAGCAATGGGATTTCCCGAATATTTGGCCACCGCTTGAGTATCTCGCTGTCATTGGACTTCTGCGCTATGGATTTATTGATGATGCGGTCCGCATTATGACGAAATCGGTGAAAGCAAACCATCGAGTATTTAAGAAATACGGAGCGCTTCTTGAGAAAATTGACTCGACCACCGGTGAGAAGCCGAAATTCTATTGGTACGCGCCACAATTTGGTTTTGGCTGGACAAATGCGATTTTTTATCGTTATGTCAAGATACTCGAATTAATTGAAGCGAGACAAGGCAAAATCTTCACCGATGAAGCGCTCACAGCCGGTCCGCCATACAGCCTCACGGGAATCTTGCATTAAGAAATTGTGCGACGCAACCGGCTCCTGTCACGCGAACTTGATTCGCATCTTTAAGAATTTTCAATTTACAATTTGAAATTTGAAATGAAACTTAAATGTTTCAAAATTTAAATTTTGAAAATTCATTGAAAATTGAAAATTTCAAATTTGAATCAGATCCTGAAACCCCTCAACAAAAACGCTTTTTCCTAACCCTCTCCAATCCGCCTCAGCCCTGAGGCCCTACAATTGATTTTAAGACCTGTCTGGAACGAAACCTTAGTACATAGTCATCTAACTCCTAAGTATCAGAAAAAATAAATAGTACGTTTTGACTTATTCCATAGGAAAAGCAGTGAAAATGCCTTCCCTTGCGCAAAAAGAGACGGAGAAGGCATTTTCACCACGATTTAGCCTCAAATAGTGCGTGTGCAAAGCTATTTTTGTATTCATTTAAACCTATAGTAGGGAAGGGATAAAAAATTTGCCTTTCTATAAGGATAGAGAATCTCAACCTCCTCCCAAAAAGTCATAATTGGATATTTGAAATTTGAAATTAGAAATTAGAAATTTTTGTGGCTCCTCCCCTCAATATCTCTGCGTCGTGACGTCGTAAAAGTATTATTGTGCGACATAAATAAATAAACCCTTTACATTGAGAGAGATAGTACATAGGCACTTGAGAGTACCACACTCGCTTACTACACCGAGAACACAACGATTGAAGCATATACTCTTATGTATGACTCAATGAGAGGGATTGGCTGTTTTCTCTCCAACAGAACGGAAGTTGATTTAGACTGCCAAATCAATCAAATCTATCATTTTTAGCTTCAAGAATTATATAAAAAAATGTTCGTATTTTTTTTAAAAGACGTGTGTTCGCTCCTGGGGAGAAGCGAATGTAAGAAGAATCCTTCTCTCTGATCGCTGGCTTCAATCAGGTATCTCTCCGCTCTAGCTCCTCACATCAAAGATATTTCCAGGACCCGTAACTCAGCGCAGAGAATCTGTGAAAACTGACCCTTAAAAACCGTGAAAATTCATACATTTATCCACATTTAGCCTCAAAAACTGTACTATAATTAATTATATATATCGAACTATATCATATCTTATAGGACATTTATGCATCTTTCTTTTTTTACACCCCCTACCCCCTCTTCCCTGCCCCGCAGGGAAATTGGTACTTATTTGAAATTCCCCTTTAAGGGTCATTTCCCCCATGAGGTAAAAAGGATGAGGACGAAAAATACAACCACGCCGACCCATACATACTCCCATAAGACTCCCCGAAAAAGCCTCCGCTCAAACCAGACATGAGAGAGCCCGACAACCGTGTAGAAAATGCCAGTAAGGAAAAGCGCAATTACTGTCGGATTGCTTGGCCAGAACCACAACATAACCGAAACCTCTACAACACAAAGCGTCAGGGCAAGCACCCATAGCAGCAATGAGACTGTTGTTTTTTGCAAGGCGTACGACCAAATCGACTGATACATCAGAAGGTATGTATAGATAAAGATAACAATGATAAGCGGAAAAATAAACAAATGAAAAGTAAAGATGATATTGGAGAGGAAGAAAAACGACACAAGCGTAATGACAAAAGAAACGATCCTTGCGCCTGAGAGTAATGCTATTGTCCGTATTGAGCCGACAACAAAGATGTTTTGCGAAAGGAACAACGAGTAAAGACCAAATGCGTACAAACCGGTCAAGACTACCCTTGAGAGCAAACGCGTAGGGACGAGGAAGTAGAACAAGCCAAATGCCAGGCTATAAAAAAAGGGCAAAATAAAAACGCTGATTTGGAAATTGCCTTTCAGATCCCCTTTTATCGCCCACCAGAGAAGAAGCATAGTCAATAGTGAGAGAATAATTGGACCGAGGAGTCCTGATGTGCCGAACTGAAATTGAGCGATAAATAATACAATTGATAGCGAAACAACCGCTATGATAAATTTTTGCCGTTTATCTAGGACAAGCTGAATCGTTTTTCTTCCCTTTTTCTGACCTTGCAGGCGATTTCCCAAGCTTCCGAAGAGCCGTCGTTTCATTCCATTCATGAAGTTGCAGCATCCGCAACATTTGCGGTAGGAATATCGAAATTGGCGTATACTTCCTGGACATCATCAAGATCGGAAAGTTTCTCCATAAATGTCAGTGCTTTCTGTATAGTATCTTTATCAGTCAACGATACCGTAATGACAGGCTTTCTCGTCAATGCTGCGGAAAGAACAGTCAGTCCCTCGCTTTGCACAGCATCTCTGATACGCGCAAGGTCTTGGGGGCTTGTATAAATAAGCACTTCCGGTCCTGCGTCTTCAACATCCTCTGCACCGGTATCGGCGGCGACCAGAAATATTTCATCAGCTGATTTTGTATCTTTACCAACCGTTACGCACCCCATCTTTAAAAACTGATACGAGACAGATCCGCTACTGCCCAAGCTTCCCCCATTTTTGTCAAAAACATTTTTTACCTCAGCGAACGTTCGTTGCTTGTTATCGGTCACTGCTGCAACAATGACGCTAAATCCCCCGGGACCAAAACCCTCATATGCGACCTCGGACACCATTTCTCCTTGCCGACCTCGCGCTCTCTGGATTGCGCGGTCAATATTGTCTTTGGGCATGTTATTCGCACGTGCGGCATCAATTGCGATACGGAGTCGCGGATTCCCGTCCGGGTCTGTGACATTCCCCCCTTCCCGAACCGCAATCGTTATCGTATTGGCAAGCTTAGTAAATATTTTCCCACGTTTGGTATCGGCAGCGCCCTTCTGACGTTTTATTGTTGACCACTTCGAATGCCCACTCATAGATTCGATTACACTCACTATGACCCTGAGCGATCCGCCAACTGGCGGAGAGTCGAATGGGTCATGACCACTCATTATACCTTTTCTCTCTTGACATTTGCAAGAAATGTTTGTACAATGCCAAATTACCATATTCTTTCTTTGCCCGAATGACGCAACGTAAAACACAAGCAATCCAGACGGCGCTCATGGGAGATTGGGATAGCGCAGTTACTCTCAACCGCCTGCTTCTTGAAGATAACCCTGAAGACATCGATACCCTAAACCGCCTTGCTTTTGCATTTGCAAGCCTCGGCAATATTAAAGAAGCAAAACACATCTACCAAAAAGTGCTGGCACTTGACATGCAAAATCCTATTGCGATAAGAAATCTCAAACGGCTCACTAATAACCAGACAAAACATACCCCAAATAGCGCGGTCAACGCGCAGATGAATAATATTTTTATCGAGGAGCCGGGAAGGACAAAGGTTATCGAGCTCATTAACGTCGCTGAACAAAAAATCATTTCCCTCCTTCGATGCGGTGAAACACTCACGCTTCTTGTAAAGAGAATGAAAATTTTTGTCCTAGATAGCAACAAACAATACGTCGGCATGCTTCCCGACGATATGAGTAAACGGTTGATTAAATTCATGAATGGCGGAAATAAATATGAAGCGTATGTGAAGACTGTCGATAACCATCGGTTGATTACTTTTGTGAAAGAAACCAAGCGCTCGATTCGATTTAAGAACCAGCCATCATTTGCCTCGTTTGAAAAAACCAAATTCACGCTCAAAAATGGCTATGAAACCCATCTGCATGTACAAGACCAGCACGAGAATAAAGAAAACAGAGAGAATCAGGACGAATCGTTTTGAAAAATTACCTTTCCCTTTGTCAGCTCTTTTTTTGCCTCACCGACTTCCTCTAATTTTTGCATGCTCCTTAGTGACTTGTACGCCAATGCTACTGACAGTATGGCAAGTGCAATAATAACAAAAATCAACATCATGCTTTGCTATAATACTCTAAAACGATTTTGTTGACAAGCTGTGCTTTCCTAGAATAACTCTAATATCTGAAATCGATAAGCCTTCCTGCTTCTCTGCTGTAACCCCAAGGATTCGCTCCAATTTTTCGACCGTATACGATTTGCTCTCTGCGTATTGCAACTTTGTCATGGTCTCGTCTTTGCGTGCGGTTGAAATCGAGATAACTTGACTACCGAGGTTGGTAAGCATTCTCTCAAGTCTCCTCCCAAAACCGGAAACTCCGGTCGCATTGACAACTTCAAGGCTTATACTTTCAGCTACAATATCAGGATCCTCAAAAAAATCCTCTGACAATCGGTCTATTTGTGTATCGCTTTGCGGAAACATTATTTCTTTTGTCGTGATATTCTTGTCGGCAACACCGTTGGCAAAATATGATAATCTGACAAGATCGAGAAATGTAATATTTGTTTTCGCTAAGTCAAAGCGCATAGCAAGGGAAAATAGTTTTTTTCCGATTTTTTGCTCCTCTGCTTCAGGCCTGGAAACAATTTCTCCATCGATAAACGTCGCGAGGGCTTGACCGATTTTTCGGTTATCTATTTTTCCTTTCACCGTAAGAGACGAGATTGCCTCATTCTTTGGGTCAAATGACAGTATGTCTACTTTGTTTTTCTCCTGAGTACGCAGAGCAAGCGTGAAACGGTGAGATCCATCAAATTTACTCGCTTTTATAATCGCAAATGCTTTTACCGACAGCGACACGACAACAAGAAGAAATACAATGAGGCAAAAGAGAAATAGTGTTTTGAGGCTTTGGCCGCGTTTTTCCTCAGCTTTCTTTCTTCTCATAGTGGTTGCTCCCACGAATGACGCTATAGATTCGCAAGTGGTTTACCTACTGTTTTTTCTCCTATGGTGGGCTGAGGCGGTATGGTGCGTGTGGTGGGCCTTATTTACAAGAAAAAGCAGTACCAATAAAAGAGCAAATCCTATAGATGCCAGTACCATGAAAAGTTGAAAATTCTGCGATGCAACAATTGCATCTTTATATGTGGTAAATAACAACAATATACCGCTTGCTATCGCAGCAATGAGAAAAGCAATAAATGCCTGAATCGTTGAGATGTGCTTTCCATGGTTTTCTTTGGCCATAACTCTATTAAGAACCAAGGAAACCAAATTGTCAAGTGGGTATTGCGGAGGGTATTGCGGAGTCAATAGTTCTTTTTTTTTGAGATTACCTCGGGTGGACGAAAAACAGGAGCACTCGTACCAAAAACGCTGCTTCCCTGCTTCATGTCTTTTCCTTTTTTGGGTTTTTTCTTCTCGCCTTTATAAAATCCACCAAAACCAGCCATAATCGCTACGCTCCAATTTCTAATTCCTAATATCTAATTTCTAAACTATTAGGTGCTTATATTTTATAATAAATTTTCTCTCTAATCAACTTTCTCTAGTGAATTCAGAAAGGTCTGCAGCTCTTCTGGCAACGGGCTTTCAAACTCAAGTTCAGCAGCCGTTGTCGGGTGCAGAAACGATATTTTCGCTGCGTGCAGGAAAACTCGAGACAATAATTTCCTATCATTTCTTGCTGTTTTTCTCCCTGCGTAGAGAAAATCTGCGAAAATAGGATGGCCGATGTATTTGAGATGCACTCTGATTTGATGCGTTCTCCCTGTCTCAGGATATAACTCGACTAGTGACAGTGTTTCTTTTTTATTAGAAATTAGCCTTCGCCCCGAGCTCAGGCCGAGGGGAAATTTGTAATTAGAAATTACTTTATATTTCGTCACCGCTTCCCTGCCTCCTGCCACAATCCCGAACTGTTTTCTGTTCCATGGAAGCCTCCCGACAGGGATGCGTACTTCTCCATCAGGCGGTGTTATGGTTCCGTGTGCCAAGGCAACATACCTTTTTTTGACTGTCCGCTCTTTAAACTGCGCTTGCAAATGGGAAAAAGCAGCTGGATTTTTTGCAATAAGCAAAACCCCTGACGTCTCTTTGTCAAGCCGGTGAACTACACCAGCTCTATTCAGAAATTCTAAATACTTATCCGATGTGGGAAGCTGGATGTGAGAATGTGGATTACTGATGTGGGAAATGTGAACATTGTTATTCTCACTTCTCACATCATCTTCTAGCTTCCCACCTCTCACTTCCCACTTCTTCTCTTGGATTTGAAGATATTTCTCACTCCAATCCTGCACGGTCTCCTCCCCTTTTGTTGTGTCCGAGCGATTGACTGTAATATCTGCGGGCTTTGTAACGACAAGAAGATCGTTATCTTCAAAAAGAATTGTCGGCTTCATAATTTTTTTCCAGGAATACTGATCATTTCCTGTCTTATCAAAATAACAATTGATGCAACGAAGAGGAAAAAAGCAAGAATATCTTCAACGCTGAGTAAAAATAATACATCATTTTTTCTACTTTTTATTCCTATCACAAGGGAAATGAAGGAAAATGTCAGCAAAAAAAACATTCCGAGCGTTCCACTTTTTATTTCACTCCGTAAAACCCGAGGATACAGAAACTTGAGAAAGAACAAGAACAACAACATATAGATAAACGGTAAATAAATATTCTCAAAAAGATCAAGATTCTCCTCTAGAAAAAGCATTCCGATATACCCAAACGGCAAAGCAGCTAAAAGCGCAAGCGCAAGGTAATCAAATACCCGACCGGTTGGAATCTTCTTTCGTCTTGTGAAAAAGAAAATAAAAAGAGCTGCTCCACTCACTCCGCCGATAAGCGAAAGTCCAGGGAAATACGGAAAAAGAAGAAAGACAAACGGGCTGAGAAACGCCTTGTTAAAGGAAAAGAAGGCATAGATCAATCGTGCTCCTATCAATCCACTGAGAACACAAAGGAAGACAATATTAAAAAGATGCTCCAGGGATACATTCTTCCGAATAAATACAATATCGTCCCTTCCGATAACGTATAAACAAAATAAGAAAATAACAAACCCGATAACAAGAAATAAAAGGAAAAATTCCATATCTTTTAAAAACGTATGACAATTTTTGCAGTGCCTATAAGCAGCAACCCTATGCCAATCCCGACAATCACCGAAGTTACGCCGATAAGATCAGACAACCCTCCGACCAAAATAACTGGTAGCAACGATAGTACGCCGATTATCGTATTGAGTGTCCCGTATATCTTCCCACGTTCTTCGTCACTCGTATGCTCCTGAAGCGTCGTATTTGACGGAACAAAAACAATTGCATTTGCCAAGCCCAAGATAAACGCTGTCAACATAATAAGATGAATGCTGGTGATATTGAGAAAGCCGGGCAACGATTGATTGATGACCTGAACGATTTCTCTTGATGCAATCTTTGATCCGTACGGAAGAGCAAGCATCGCAATGCCCGACAGCAACAGTCCGAACGTGACAATCTTGTCTTTATCATAATTATGAAATAAACGCACTAAAAGCGCTGCACCAACAACTACGCCAAGCGCGGCGGGAGCAATAAACAGTACGGGAAAATCCTCTATCCTGATATCAAGCACCTCCCGTGCGTAGCTCGGAGCGATAACCGCAACAATAAGAATAAGCGCCTGAGAAAGCGCGAGGAGAAACATCGCATGGTGGACTGTTTTGGAATAAGAAAAAAAAGAAAATATCTTTCTTAATTCGTGTCCGGCTTTCAACAAAACATTTCCTTCGGGCGCTGCCTCAGGCTGCATGTGATGCGATTTGATAAATGATATAAAAAGCGATCCTATCAAAAGCAAGAGTGCAATAATAATAATTACTTGCGTATTCCCGAAAAACAGGATCAACGGACCGGAGAGAACATATGCGAGCAAAATAGAACCATAAATACCCATGCTGAATAGCGCGTTTGCCGAGAGAAGCATTTTCCCCGGAACTGTTAGGGGTATCATGGGTGTCTCAGCAGGAATAAAAAACTGCGTGACGATGGCAAAAAGAAATGTCGTGAGATAAATCATAACAAGATTGTCGTGAAAGAAAACGAGAAGGATAAGCAGCACCGCCCGAATAATATTGGTTGCCAAAAGTATAGACTTCTTATCTTTGTAATCGACGTATATCCCCGCCATAATGCCGAAGAGGATTTGAGGAATAGTAAAGGATAAAACGACACCGGCAACAGCGGTACTGGATTTGGTAATAGTAAAAACGGAAAGTAATAAATAAAAATTGAAAATATATACTGCGACCTGTGTGAAGATTTCGCTTAGCCAAAGGAAAAGGAATGGTCTTTGAGAGAAAGCACCAAAAAAGTTGTTATTCATTATTAGGCTTTTTCGCTGTAGGCGCCGGTGCGAGTATCAATGCGGACCGAATCACCCGTATTGATAAAAAGAGGCACTTTTGTTTTTATGTCATTTTCCAAAATAGCGTCTTTGAAAACATTGGTTGCCGAATTGCCTTTTATCGCGGGCCCGGTCTCCATAACCTTGTACACCATTTTTGGCGGCAGCATCACAGATAACGGCTCGTCATTGAGAAAACTGACCGGAAAACCCTCGCCTTCTTTAAGGAACAAGTGGTCAGACACAACGCTCAGAGGAATTGAAACTTGTTCATATGTATCAGGATACATAAAATAGCAGTTGTCTTGATCTTTGTATAAATACTGCAAATTTTTTTTGAGAACCTGTACGTTGTTCACCTTGGCGCCATTGATAAAACTCTTTTCATGTGTTGCGCCATTTTTGAGGTTTTTGACTTTTACTTTGATATTGGCGCTCCCCCGACCCATTTTGATATGCTCGTAGGAGAGGACTTGGAATAGCTGTCCGTTTTCTTCAAAGGTAGTACCGGCGCGAAGATCTGTTACTGAAATCATTTCCTTTTAATCCTCACTAAACCTGAGCAAGCAACGCTTTCTACTCTCCGTTTTTCAAGCTCGTCGAGAAAAAGATTTGCGCCAATTGAGTCGGCGGCCATGTGCCCGGCATCAATGACATTGATATGGAGCTCGCGAAGCTTCTTTACCGCATCTTCGCCGACGTGCATTTCAACCAGCGTCCCGACACCAGCTTTGGCGAGCTGCTCATACAACTTAACGGATGGATTTGTACCGCCTGTGAAACCGACGACGACCTTTCCCGCTCTTCTGTTCGTGCTTCCTGAGACAAGACTCGGTCCTGATTTCCCTTTCATCGCTTCAACAAATTCCGGCACTTCCTGCACGTACTCCAAAACATCCCCTGCTGTTTCAAATTCCCGTTTGGCAAGGTGTTTTTGCATAAAGTCATTGCCCATATTGTCCCAGATTGTATGAAGCGCCATAAGCGGAATCTTCATCAATCGCGCAGCATCAACAGTCCGCGCATGGTTAAGAGGATTAAACCGACGCTGTACTTCTCCTTTTCTTTCCTCAAAAAGCGCGTGGGCGACGTTTATCGGAACTCCGGCGTCAGCGAACATATCAATCTGAATATCCATTACTTCATAGAGGCTTGCAAGCGCATGTCCATCCGGATGATGTGAGATAAGAAGATCTATTTTTTCACCTTTTTCATTTAATCTATCTACCATCAGTACTTCTGCCGCTTCAGCGTCTATCCCAGCCAGAAGCTTTTTTACTTGCTTTTTCGGGTCGCCATAGAGAATGCGAGAATCAGAATAAGGATTTATTAGACTCTCTAGGTCAAAGTACTTTTTTTTCTTCGCAGGCATTTCTACGTACTCTTTTTTGGCCTTGGCTAAGTTTTTTTTGACAACGTCTACGCCGCGAGGATCTGCTTTCATCCCCCAATCAACTGCCAAATCGTAAATTTGTTGAATCGTCATGCCTTGTAGTATATACTATGCAGTGCCTGTATTTCAAGATGTATGGGCACAAAAAGGCCGAGTGGCGGAACTGGCAGACGCGCACGCCTCAAGAGCGTGTGATCCAAAAGATCATGTGGGTTCGACCCCCTCCTCGGCTACCAAGAAAAGATCACAAACTCTGTGTATGTATGTGCACCTGAAAGGTGCAACAGGATCGCTACTTGAATTGCTCAAGTAACAAATGCTTTATTTGTTCCAATTTCTTTCCGTAATCTGCTTGATCTAAAACAAACGTTTTATAATCTTCTGGGGAGGAAAAGTGAGACAATACTGGATCGAGAAAGACCAGATTTGATTTTCCCCGCAGATACTCCTCAAGAGACGACCAGGGATAGGAAAGAAAATCGTCATCTTTTACAACAAATGAAACTAGTGGATTTAAATGAATATATCGGGACACGTGGAGCAGCTGTTCATCCGTTTCAATCCGTACAGCCTTAAATACCCCTTGCAATAATGGTCCGATTCTTTGATATTTCATATTAAAATATTTTGTGCAGCTATTGCTGAACTGGCTTACGAACTTTGAGATACCATTTTCTGTAGCTTGTTGTAACAGGAAGTGAAAATGATTTGGCATAAAAACAAAGCTGATAATTCGAATAAGCGTTTCATTGCGTGTCGTAAGTTGAGTAAGAATTTCTTGCTGTCGTTCTCTCCCTAATTCTTTCAAGCGGGATAAACGAATGGGAGGGTCTTTGAACCGGTAGTAAGCCAAAGCAAGCATGCTCTGTTCATAATCTCTTTGCCGAAGAAATATTGGTTGATGCGCTACTCCTCGATTAAAAATATGGTAATATTCACCGTTTACCAATGGTACCCTAATATCCGGCATACTTTATATTTGAATATATCAATTCTGAAAATGAAATTCAAGAGGCGACGAGGCTATTGCACCTTTCAGGTGACAATCACTT
Source organism: uncultured Gammaproteobacteria bacterium (assembly GCA_964457405.1). Taxonomy (GTDB): domain Bacteria; phylum Patescibacteriota; class Microgenomatia; order Levybacterales; family UBA12049; genus CAYWEP01. Next base: position 1,387 of record CAYWEP010000002.1, on the reverse strand, counting down.
TCAGGTGACAATCACAGGTGACAATCATACGCAACGATTATAGCAGAAAGATTCCAAATTTCTTAAGTTCTTGGTAAAGCGTCGCTAAGGGCAATCCTACAACATTTGAGAAATCTCCTTCGATTTTCTCGATGAGCAAACTGCCAATCCCCTGAATCGCATATCCTCCGGCTTTGTCAAGCGTTTGTTCCTTCTTTACATACGCATCTATTTCTTTTTTTGAAAGTTTTCTTATAAAAACTTTTGTCTGCGAAGACTTTGTTGTCGTCTTATTGCTTGCAGTATCAATGATCGTAAATCCGGTAATAACCGTATGCGTTTTACCACTTAGCTTTTTGAGCATCTTTTTCGCCTGCTCGACTGAGGAAGGTTTGCCAATTATCTCTTTATTGAGCACAACAAGCGTGTCTGCCGCGATAATAATTGCATGCTTTACTCTCTCAGAAACTGCCTTTGCTTTTTGCTGCGATAAATATTCTGCTTGTGCACGTGGCCCAAGCCGCGGGTTCATTGTCTCCGGAATATTACTAGGCTTTACAGAGAATTTTAACCCAATACTTTCGAGCAACTCTCTCCTTCTCGGCGACGACGAAGCCAAAATTACCTTCCTCTTCATAATTTGCACCCCTGGGGTGCAGCCTCGTTTTCACCCCAAGGGTGATTTCGTAGCTACACCTTTGGATAAACTATTTAACAGAGATCTCTAACAATTTCTTCAAAACAATCGGCAGTTCTGTTATACCGTCGTCTGCTGAAAAATGAAACACATTGTGCTCTATGATTGCTTCTGCGTGTAATTTTTTTCTAAATATCTCATTGTAACGCAGAAGCTCATAGGGATCGTTGTCTGATTCTATAGATGTAAAACTATCGCTGTGGCTTCCTATTTTTTTCCAGTCAATCGGAGCTCGGAAAAAATCGCTCAATTCGGATATGCCTAAATCATTATCAAATCCGGCGACCATTACGACACCGCCGACTGATTGTTCCGGAGGAAGCGTCTCAAGGTACCTCAGAATAGCAATAACCCCAAGGCTGTGACCCACAAAATACGTATCTTCATCTGCTGTCTTAACCTCTTGTCTTATATGCGCTACCCACTCAGCTTGCTTTGGATTATCGGCATTGGGCATCGCGAGGTTGAAAACATTGAAACCTCTTTTTTCTAATTCTTCTTTCAGCCACGGTCGCCAGCCTTCTTCAGGATACCCTCCCCAACCATGTACCAAAAACACTCGTTTGCCCATGGCAGGGGTATTATTACATAGGGCTTGTTTTTCTTCAAATTTGACTCATCACTGTCTTTGGTCTATTATGCTTAGACCGATGCGAAAGAAACGAATAGGCATCCTCTTCGGCGGCAGGTCAGCAGAGCATGAAGTAGCGC
>CAYWEP010000001.1:44241-59379 GCA_964457405.1 uncultured Gammaproteobacteria bacterium | reverse complement strand
GTGTTTGAAAGCCGGCCAGACACGTACTACCTCACGAGGAGGGAATTTACCGACGGCACAACGAGCGTCGGGAACAGTTTTACCACGCGCTGGCTGCATTGGCAGCCCGACCGGCCGGAAAGCCCTTTTGAGGAGGTATTTGTGGGCAGTGCAACTATAAGGGATGTTCACACGGGTCCTACGTCCCGTGGGGCACTGGTCAGTGCGAAGGGTGGCACGACTATAGCAGCCAACGTGTCTTATTACCCCGGCTGGCGACTATTTATCGACAACCAAGAAAGCGAGCTGATTGAGGCAGCCGGCCGAATTGAGTTTTCGGTTCCTGCAGGGGACCACAGGGTGAGTCTGGTATTTGCCGAAACCCGCCTGCGCTTGGCAAGTAATTTGCTGTCGATACTTGGTTTGTTTTGGCTCTGTGCTTCCGCTATACTTAGTCGCACCTATGCACGTGGCTCTAGACGTAACAGCCTTAAAAACAGGGCATAAAAATCGAGGGATAGGCATTTATACTGATTTGTTAATTAAGTCTTTAAAACAATACAAAGACAACTTTTCGTACTCATTTTTTGTTCGAGGACAATCTATACCCAAAAATGTTGATTTAGTACATTATCCGTATTTCGAGCCATTTTTTTATTCTCTTCCATTAGTTAAATCAGCTCCGACCATTGTGACGGTTCACGACTTAATTCCGATAGTATTTAAGGACCACTTCCCAAGCGGCATGAAAGGAAGCGTCATCTGGCAGTTACAGCGCGTATCACTTCGGGGAGCCCGGGCCATCATTGCGGATTCCGAGTGGTCAAGGCGGGACGTGGTAAGGATTACCGGGGTTCCTTCGGATCGGGTGTTTGTCACGCATCTAGCCCCAAAGGATGTGTTTACGAAACGACCTTCTGCTAAAGCTTTGCGCAATATTACTGCAAAATACCATGTATCTCAGTCATTCGTGTTGTATGTTGGCGACGTCAACTGGAACAAAAATATTCCGGGCCTGCTTCGTGCCTTTCACACAATTCAAGTGAGGCGGCCTGAGATGCAGCTTGTTCTTGTCGGGAGTGCATTCTTGGAGTCGGGGATACCGGAGATGCAGGAGATTAACAATATCATTCGGGAGAATGGACTCCAGAGAGCGATTGTTAAAACCGGACATGTTCGGGATACTGATCTGGCAGCCCTGTATGCCTCGGCGAGCGTTTGTGTTCAGCCTTCGTTTGCCGAGGGCTTTGGCTTGCCGATTTTGGAGGCCATGGCATCCGGATGTCCGGTAGTATGTGCAAAGAGAACGAGTTTAACTGAAATTTCCGGTCCGGCGATATTGGTTAATCCGGACGAAGTCAATGACATTGCCCGGGGCATACTGCAGGTATTGGAATTTTCAGAGGAAAAAAGGGCAAAACTACGCGATGAAGGAGAGCGGTGGGCAAAAACATTTACCTGGAGAAGAGTAGCGCACCAGACGGCAAAAATATATGAATCAGTTACGCGTTAATATCCGCCTCCTTGCCGGTATTTTTTTCGTGTGGCGTTTTATTTTGTGGGGAGTGGAGAAAATTTCGCCCTGGCTTCTGTCTTTTCGACCTGATTTTGCCGGACCTTCTGCGTGGGCCAACTTTGATGGTGTGCATTATCTAACCATTGCGCGCGAAGGATATTATCAGTACCAACAGGCATTTTTTCCTCTCTATCCGATGTTGGTCCGTAAACTTTCTGCTGTGTTTGAAATTGCACCACTCGTGAGCGCTCTTGCCATTTCGCATATAGCCTTTTTTGTCGGACTGGTATTTTTTTGGCTCATGATTGTTGAATATGATAAAAAGAATATCCTGCGCGTCCTTCTCCTGTTCCTGCTTTTTCCCGCAAGCTTCTTTTTTGCCGCAGCGTATTCTGAAGGATTATTCTTTATGCTGAGCGCCTTGGTTTTTTTTGCTTTGAGGCGGCGAATGTGGTGGCTGGCGGGGGTTGCGGGATTTTTCGCGAGCCTCACACGATTTTTCGGTGTGTATTTATTTTTGAGCGCGCTTATTGTCTATTTTTCGACAGCCCAAAAGAGAAGGATGCAGGACGTATTTTTTTTGATGCTGATTCCGTTGGGTCTAGCGGCGTATATGGTGTATTTATGGGTAGTGGTCGGCGACCCGCTCGCTTTTTTTCATGTCCAGCCTGCGTTTGGTGCGAACATGAGTGGGAGCGAGCTCATTCTGCTTCCTCAAGTTCTGTGGCGATATATCAAGATATTCACCACAGTAGAACCAGCGGCTTTCCTCTATCGCGTTGCGCTTTTTGAGTTTGCCAGTTTTATTTTTGCGGCCTATTTGCTGATAAAAGCATGGAAAGCAAAACTGCCATTGGAATACTTCGTCTATGCAGCTTTCGTTTTAGTGACGCCGACATTAACCGGAACCCTCTCCTCGTACCCGCGGTATCTCCTGGCGGCGTTTCCGGCTTTTCTGGTACTGGGCAGGGTGACAAAAGGTGTACAATATATGCTTATGTTTCTCTTTGGTGTGGGCCTTGTATATTTCGGTGCCGCGTTTTTGCGGGGCCATTTTGTATCCTAGGGACCGTGTCTTCTATGCATACCGTTTCGATCGTCATACCGGTGTACAACGAGCATAAAACCATTGATATACTCTTGGAGCGTGTTTTTCGCGCAAAAATTCCGGGATGGAAAAAGGAGATTATTGTGGTCGACGACGGTTCGACTGACGGAACCGCGCAAAAGCTTGCATTGTGGAAGAAACGTTGTCACATTGTTTTTCAGGAAATCAATAAAGGGAAGGGCGCTGCATTGCGCCGCGGGTTTGAAGCGGCGACGGGGGACATCATTCTCGTGCAGGATGCGGATTTTGAGTATAATCCCGCGGATTATCCAGTTATGCTCTCGCCATTTTCTGAGCCGAGCGTTCATATAGTCTATGGATCCCGGTTTCTCGGTCCGCACCTTTCAACCATGTTTATCTACATGCTTGGCAACAAATTCGTCACGCTTATGACGAACGTTTTGTATAACACAAATATTACGGATATGGAAACCGGGTATAAAGCATTTCGCAGGGGAGTGCTGAGCCACCTGAAGCTTCGGGCGAACCGCTTTGACTTTGAGCCGGAGTTTACCGCACAAGCACTGAAGGCGGGTTTTCAGATTTATGAGGTGCCGATTTCCTACCACGGACGCAAATTCGAAGAAGGAAAAAAGCTTACATGGCGGGACGGGGTCATTGCGCTTTGGACGCTTATAAAGTATCGCCTCATGTAGCCTGAGTGTATTATGCACAAGCTAATCCATTTTTTACGAAATGATCGGACAGTCAGGTCAACCTCTCTAGTTGTCGGGGGGCATGCGGCCGCAAACGTCGGCGCGTATTTCTATCATCTGTTTATGGGTCGGCTCCTGGTTCCGGCAGATTACGGCCTGCTGCAGAGCCTGATATCGCTTTCCAATCTTTTGAGCGTACCCATCGTGACGCTCAACACAGTGGTCGTGAAATTTATATCCACGTACGTCGGCAAGGAGGAGAGGGAAAAAATCAGTTCACTATACTTTCAGCTTCGCAGATTTCTTTTCGGCCTTTTGTTTATCGGCGGCAGCATTTTTTTGCTCTTTACGAAACCCATCATGTTATTTCTCCATCTAGATAGCTGGCTGAATGTGATTATTTTGGATCTGGCAATTTTTTTTGGGCTGGTGAACTTTCTCAATCGGGCGACGCTACAGGGGCTGGCGCTTTTTTGGCCGCTTACCATCACCCAGTTTATTGAGGCGTTCGGGAAGCTTGCGTTGGGGGTTGCGGCGGTGCTTTTAGGGCTTCGGGTGCCCGGCGCGTACGGCGCTTTTGTTTTAATTATTTTCATTTCTTACATATATATGGTGGCCGTGCTGGGTCGGAAGCTTGGAAAGCCGGTTTTTCATCCTTTACCGGTACGTGCTATGACGAGATACGCCGTCCCGAGCGCCCTCATGACGATCGGCGTCACGGCGTTGTATAACACAGACGTAATCCTCGTGCGGCATTTTCTCTCGGCATATGACGCCGGACTTTATGCAGCGCTCTCGGTTCTGGGAAAGATAATTTTTTTCGGTACTGCACCGGTCGCTACCACCATGTTCCCTCTAGTATCAGAGGCTCATGCCAGAGGCGAGAAGTATCACCGGATTTTTTTACTGAGCCTTCTGTTCTTGCTTTCTGTCGCGGGCAGTGTCACGCTTTTGTTCTCTCTGGCTCCTGATTTTTTCATGAGACTCTTGATAGGCACACAATATCTGGATGCTTCCCGTTTCCTTGCGCCGTTTAGCATGTTTTTATCACTTTGTTCGCTCATATTTCTTTTTGTAAATTTTTTCTTATCTATCCACCGCACAAAGGCCGTGTTTATTGTCCTTGGAGGGGCGATTGTGCAGGCAGGCTTACTCTTTGTTTACCACAGCAGCATCATGACTGTGATTACCATCTCACTGGTCGTAACAACGGTCGTATCGGTGCTCTTGTGCCTATATTATCTCTATCTGTATGTCACGCGTTCCTAAAAAAATTTCAGTGATTGTCCCTGCATATCGCCAGGAACGGTCCATCATAGACAATATTCGCCGCCTTGACGCATCGTTGTCTGCAATGGGAGGAGTTGATTACGAAATAATTGTTGTCGCTGATGGCCGGGATGATCAGACATTTGAAAATGCCAAAAAAACAATGAAGAGCCATATTAACGTCATCGGATACCCAACAAACCGAGGGAAGGGGTATGCGGTACGATACGGTATGGCACGAAGCAAGGGCGACATTGTCGCATTTATCGACGCAGGGAGCGATCTCAAGTTAGAGGGTATTGCCATGATGCTGGAGCATTTCCGGTGGCACGATGCGGATATTGTGATTGGGAGCAAACGTCACCCCGAATCTAAGGTACGGTATCCATGGTATCGAAAAATTTTGTCCTGGGGGTATCAGCAATTAATTCGGATGCTGTTTGGTTTACAGATTCGTGACTCTCAGGTGGGGCTCAAGGTATTCCGAAGGCGCGTGCTGGAAGATGTGCTTCCCCGGCTCCTCGTGAAACGGTTTGCTTTTGATATAGAAATGCTCGCAGTTGCACATCATTTGGGTTACACGCGAATATACGAAGCACCGATAGAACTTGATTTTTCTGGCGTGAGCACGATCACGTCAGCAAAGGTTTTAAAAGAGATTTGGAATGTGCTATGGGATACGCTGGCGGTTTTTTACCGTCTGCGAATTTTACGTTATTACGATACGACCAACAGAAGGCGGTGGCGGTACGATCCGGAACTTGATTTTCGTGTAAATTTGCCATGAATATACTTATTTTTAACTGGAGTGACGTAAAAAATCCCAATTCGGGCGGTGCTGAAGTCCTCACTCATGAAATGGCCAAGCGCTGGGTACGCGTAGGCCATGCAGTGACACAGTATGCGAGCAAATTTTCCGGTTCACCACACGAAGAAATACACGAAGGGGTAAAAATAGTCCGCGGTGGCTCTCCTATAATCCGAAATCCGCACGTGCCGGTTCAGATTGCCGCGTACCGGTGGTATAAAAGGCAAAAAAGGAATACATTTGATATCGTAATAGATGAGATTCACGGCATTCCCTTTTTTACGCCGCTGTACGTGCGTGTCAAAAAAATCGCACTGATTTGCGAAGTAGCCAATGAGTTGTGGGATGTCACTTTCCCGTTCCCTCTGAATGCAGCCGGTAGACTTATTGAGCGTTGGTATTTTCCGCTATATAGGCAGGTCCCGTTTGTGACCATTTCACCCTCGACGAAACTCGATCTCGTTGCCAAGGGCGTGCGACCGGACAATATTACGGTTTTGCCGATGGGTCTGACGCTGCCCGCAAAAATCCCCCGGTATAGAAAAGAAAAAATTCCGACCCTGGTATTTGTCGGGAGACTTTCCAAAACAAAAGGAGTTGAGAGTCTGGCGTCGGTCCTGGAATCACTTTCCCAAGATTATCCACATATACAACTCTGGATTGTCGGAGGGGGAGAGGATGCATACAGCAAAAAACTACAGAAGAAATTTCACCTGCATACATCGCTCGGCAGGGTGAAATTTTTTGGGTTTGTCAGTCAGGAAAAGAAATTTGCGCTTATGGCGAGAGCGCACATACTCCTCGTGCCCTCGGTGAAAGAAGGCTGGGGACTTATTGTACCTGAGGCCGGCAGTGTCGGTACTCCAGCGGTAGCCTACGATGTGCCGGGTCTCCGCGATATTGCTCGGCATCGATCCAGTGCCCTTTTGGTAGCACCAAATCCACAGTCTATGGCTGCTGGTGTACTATCAATGCTTTCAGATCGGTTTTTATATAATCGACTACAGCGAGGCGCCCGAGAACTTTCCAGAAAGTACACATGGGATCAGACGGCAGAAACAGCGCTCCAAGTTCTTCATCAGACAATCAGATGAAAAAATCCCAAAAGATTATCGTTTTGCTCGTTTTGGTTGTAGGATTGCTTCTTCGCCTCCATAATTACGACGTATATCCACAGAGAGGCGCGACAAGTGACGAGTATACCTATTCGTTTCTCGGGGTCAGTCTTTTAACACAAGGAGTTCCTATTTCGTGGTCGCATTTTGCCTACGAAAACAGGCAGGACGTCACGATAAATACTATTCATTTTCCGATTGTGCAACCCTATTTTGATCACCCTCCCCTCGCGGGTCTTTTGGTCGGTGGGTGGGCTTTTCTCAATGGGGAGCGGACATTTGCAGATATCAAGCTTTCTACCATCAGACTCGTTCCGGTAGCACTCTCAGCGCTTACCAGTCTCTTTGTCTTTTTGTTGGCTTATCGGCTGACAGATTATATGACTGCACTGTGGGCACTACTTATATATTCAACAGTGACAATTTTTGTAATTCAAAGCAGAGTGGTGCTTGCAGAGAATTTTCTCACCCCAATTATTTTGGGTGCTCTTTATTTTTTTCAAAAAACCAAAAAAATGAACAGGAGAAGTGCAGTAATTTTGGGTTTTTTTTCAGTTGCATCTTTTTGGACGAAGGAGGCAGGGATAACACTCCCCATCGCACTCTTTCTTCTCTTTCTTTACAAAAAAGCGCGAAAATCAGCTCTAATAGCATTTCTTGCTACCACGATATTGGGTATTGGGGCGTATGCTCTTTATGGTTGGGCGTACGATTGGAAAACGTTTATGACTATTATTGCAGTCCAAGGCGGGCGAGAAGTCGGGCCACAAACCCTTTGGAATATTTTGTCAACCCCTGTCATTATCAATAAAGTATATTACGATGGCTGGTATTATTTTGGATTTTTTGCCCTCGCGTTGCTTCTTGCGGACATAAAACGTTTTTTTCTCCTCCTTTTTCCTTCGATAATATATTTTCTATTTCTTCTCTTCTCGTTGACCAAAGAAGGTCAGAGTGGTTGGTATCTGATTCCGCTTTTCCCTTTTTTGGCAATAGCAGCTGCAATTGTTTTGCGCCAGATGAAAGGGAAATTTACTGGTTCATATTTTGTCTTTTTGTTGTTTGTTGGTTTTACTCTTATGCAAACATTGTTTCAAAAATCGTTCGGACTTGTGTCAATTCAGTATAGAGAGTTGTTCATAATTATAGTTGTCCCATATATTGTCTTATTTTTCTTGGATAAAAAATATTGGCTCAATTTTTTGAATAGACTATATTTTTATGTTGCCATTTGTCTTGCCGTCTTAACCACATACAGCTATATTCATCCCGCCTAGTCAAAACGTTTATAATACTCCTATGAGGGTTTTGCTTATTACTTCAACATTTCCACGATTTTTAGGAGACAATCAAGTCCCCTGGCTTGCCCAGCTCGTTCTGCGACTTAAAGAGAGGGGGATGCAAATTGTTGTATACGTGCCTGGGTATAAAGGCCTTCGGGATCATATATATGATGACGTTCCTGTCTTGCGCTTCCGATACGCTCCAAAATCAGCAGAAATTCTCACACATGAGGAAGGAGCAGTTTCGAAACTTCGTGAGAAACAATGGCTTTATAGCGTTGTGTTGTTATATGTATTTTTTGGTCTCTATGGCCTATTCCGACTTCGTAGAAGATTCAGATTTGATGTAATTCACGTTCATTGGCCATTTCCTAATGGATTATTCGGTATTGCGGCTAAGTGGCTTTTTGGGGCAAAACTTATTCTTTCTTTTCATGCAGCAGAGTTCACTCTTCTTGAGCGTATTCCCTTTGGAGCACCGCTTTTAAAGATAATTCTCAATTACGCAGATGCGGTTGTTGCAAATTCTACTTTTACCAAAAATATGATTGAGAAGATTGCTCCTGTTCATGTGCAAATTATTCCTTTTTCATCTGCTCTATCCACAAACGGAGCAAAAACATTGATTCATTCTCATAAACCAATGCGAGTATTGTTTGTAGGCCGGCTTATTGAGCGAAAGGGAGTTTCATATCTTCTTGAGGCGATTTCGCTCTTAAAAAAGAAGGGAGTACCAGTACGGGTAGATATAGCAGGAGATGGCCCATTGTTTGGCAAGCTCGTAAGACAATCCCAACGTCTAAATATATCTGGACAGGTTCACATGCATGGAGAAGTTAGCCCAAAAAAGCTTACCACGTTATACCAGCAAACAGAAGTCTTTATTCTTCCCGCAATCGTCGACCAATGGGGCGATACAGAGGGGTTTGGTGTTGTTCTTGTTGAAGCGATGAGTTTTGGTAAGCCAATCATTGCTTCTCATGTTGGTGGTATTCCAACTGTAGTGAAGCACGAGAAAAATGGATTACTGGTTCCAGAAAAAGATCCCGTGAGACTTGGAGAGGCTATCGAAAGACTTATGGAAGATCCAAAGCTTTTTAAAATTCTGAGCATAAACGGCTTAGCGCTCGTAAAAAGAAATTATAACTGGGAATCGATTGTCGATAAAACTCTGAGCCTCTATGCTACTACTACAAAAAGCTAGGGAAAAATGCGTCGCGCCACTGGAGACCTGATCGATATGTCGGCAGCTCTGGAAACGATTCTTTAGCTGGAGTCGATTCATACAACTCTACGCTGTCAACAAAGCTGGTATACGGGTATGCTGGATTTTTGCGCTGAAAGCTTATCGTCATAAACGATGCTTCTATCGGTGCTCTCGCGCTTGCCTGAATATAGCTCCATTCTCCTGAGGCGGTAGCTCTCTCTGATAATGCAACATCCAGGCTTAGGTCGCCAAGAGTTTCTGGTGCAGAGTCCTTATAAAAATCAATTCGTAAGAAACCGTCCTCTTGTTCGGGTGTATCGGTAACGTTTTTCACCGAGCCGGAAACAGTATAATGCTTGCCACCGATAATTGCGATTGGATCAGAGACTATCCGCGTTGTCGCATCGCCTCCACCTGGAGAAATTCTCATGAATCCCGATTCCCACTCTGGAGTCATTGGCGAAAGATTAAATGGATCAACAGGTTTCCAGAGATCATTCGACTCATTAAAAGAAAAATGTGCAATACGTTGATTGAGAGAAAGAGGGGGGCGAGGAATTTTAAACACCAAAAAACCAAATTCACTTGCCGCCTGCCAGGGTTTATAAAATTCTGCGATTGTATGTGGTAATAGTTCTCGGAGTGTAAGTCCATAAAAACTTTCAAGTATGTAATTGTAAGGCACGTCATTATAGTTGAGAAGCCATGCTTGTCTGGGAAAATGTCTCCACCAATAAGTAATACTTTGAAATGACTGGAGCATGATAATGGCAAAGTCAGTCCGCTCCAGAGAAAATTCCGCCAGAGAATTTGGGCCCTTGGTGTAGTCCCAGTCTAATACGTTAATATTTTTTTGCTTTAATGCATCTTGACCTTTATAGTTCATGAAAAAAAACAATTGGTACGTGCGGATTGTACTGCGTTCGGGTAGCACTTGATCAACCCAGTTAGCAATCATATCTATGTTCCACGGCTTCATAAAATGGGCGTCAAGCAATAATATATTTTTGATTGGACGTAGATTGATTGCGACGAGAAGTAATACAATGATCAGGAGAGAAGTTTTTTTCAGAGGTTTTATTGCGTTTATTACTACGTAAAATCCGTAGCCTGCAAAAAGCATTACGTATGGCATGGGAGTTACAAAATTTCTTGGGAAAATGCCACCATTACTAAAGTACGTCATGAACGCAAAAAACGAGCCTACGAACATGAGCATGAGAAAAAATTTGAGCCTGTCTCGAAAGAACATGATGAGCATTCCTGCTAAAACAAAAAGTGCAGGAATCCTGTCGATTCCCCAATGGAAAAGATAGAAATACGGATAAATGCGAATGGCCCTCGCGCCCATTTGGTATCGTCCCACATCTTGTTGATTTCTAAAGAAGGCGTTTTTAATATTGGCAAAATAGTAAGGGTTTATAATTGCAAATGCCGCTACTGCCCCAAATGCCGCAGCCCATGCTTGTTTTCCAATGAAATATGAAAGACGCTTCGTTCGAATAGTCCAGACTACGTGAACAAATAGCGGTAAAAGAAACGCAAATGGTTGATATTTAATAGAAAAAGTAATGCCTGCGGTAATGCCAGCAAATAAATATCTCTTCGTGGTATTTTTTTCTAGCATCAGATAGGAGGCATACAGAGCAAGAAGTGCAAACAATGAATTGTGAACATCAGGAAGACCAAAATGACTTCCCAATACATGTCGATAGTTGACAGCTAAAAAGAATGAAGCAAACAAGCCAACTTCTTTGTTGAATAATTTTTTTCCGACAAAATATAAAAGAATAACGGCGAGCGCACCGATGGTTGCGGCAATAGATCGCGACCAATACATAGCATAGATAGAACGGTTACCAAAAAGTGCTCTCCCATATAGATCAAAAAATTCAGAGTCAAGTGTTACAAAGTGTCCTATGCTGTCCGGCTGAGTAATAAATAGATGTAGTAGGCTTATTGGTATAAATACGGTCCGGAAGATTATCGCGTGAAGTAATGCCATACCCGCAGGGTAGTCAAAGCGATCCGGTTTATAGCTCTGCAGGTTCATATATACTGCGGTACTGTAACTTGTTCCTTCGTCCGGATGGTAGGGATTATAACCGGGATAAATTCCAGCGAAGCGAAGTATGAAAGCAAGAATAAAGACAAGAATCACTAAAAAAATAAATTTATTCATCGATGACGCTATAAAAATGAATTATAATACATGTTTTCTAATCGTATGGTCGGCTGAATATAAGGAATTTGCGGAAGCGTTATATTTGGACCATCAGGGGACTCATATATTTCGACGTCATCTATGTATGCATCATGTTCAGTGTATTGTTTAACACGCTGGAAACCCACTGTTGCAAATTTAGCATTGATTGGAGCCCTAGCCTGCAAAGAAACTTGTTGCCATTCACCCGAATTTGGCGCGCGATCTGATATGGCACTATAGATGGAATTCATCATAGCAGATTGCTCGTCTGTATAAAAATCCACACGTATGAATCCATCATACTTTTTATTATCTGGAGGGATTTGATCATTTTTTATCCAGGCTTTTATTGTGTAATATCTTCCTTCAATAATCGGAAACGATTGAGACTCAAGTCGTGCAGCCGTGTAGGGCGTTCTGCCGATACCAAGTTTTAGAGCACCACTCGCGATGTGACCAGAAGATGAAGCCCATGCATATGAGGGTGAATCTTTAAAAACAGTATCCCTTAGCATCCATTCATCTTTCGGAGTGTTAAATTGAAATGTAATTATCTGTTTACCTATGGATTCTATCTTAGGCGGAATTTTAAACACAAGATAGCTATTTTCGTACGAGGCCTGCCATGGTTTAAAAACCTCATAGACTGTATAGGGCATAAGTTCTTGTAAAACCAATCCGAAGTAGCCATTGGTAATATAGTCGAAGGGTACATCTGGATAACGAAACAAATCCCACTCGGGAGATTGTCTCCACCAGTATGTAATTCCCTGATAATTGGCCATATTAAATATCACTAGGTCAGCACCTTCCTTTTGCATTTCTGACAAGGATATTGGGTGACCCTTATAGTCTATTTCGTGAATAGGACTATTTTTATTACTGAGCGCTTCTCTTGTTTTTCCAGATATATACAAAGAGTTGGCATAGACGATTGTGTTTTCTGGTATATTTTGGAGAACCCAGGATTCCAAATATTTTGTATTCCAAGGTAGTTGGTAATTTAAACTCAACAGCCCGGAGTTAATGACAGACGAGGTATTGATAGCAAGAACAAAAAAAACCATTATTATTGGCAAGAGACGGTTATGATGGGTTTTGTACAGGTAGCTATAGAGACTATCAAGGAAATATCCGGCGAATATCATAAGAAGAGGTATGATGGTAACAAAGTTTCGAGGATATATATAACCAATACTGAAATAAATCATAGAAATTGCAAAAGGGATAATGAAAGAAGAGATGAGTAGAAATGACCGGAACTTTTTGTATATCATTGTTACAGCACCCAAAAGCACCATTACGCTTGGCAAAGGTCCGATTCCCCAATGGAATAAATAAAAATATGGGTATGGAGCAACGAAAAATTCGCCTATATTATAACGCAATGCAGTGTATCTAGTTCTGGAGTAAAACTTCTGCCAATCATCAAAGAGATGTGGATTAAGAATTAAAAAGACTAGGGGGATGAGGAAGAGCGAAAAAATAAAATATTTACTAAAGAAATGGCGCCAACCCCCCTTTTTATAGGCAATGAGGATTTGGGTACATACATACGTGAATAATATAAAGTAGAGAAATTTAATAGATATTGCGACCGCTATAAGCGTTGCAACCAGGGCATAGCGTTTCCAAGTCTGCTTGTGGATAAGCGCTGCACACGCAGATAAAGCAAGTATAGTAAAAAACGCGTTATGAACGTCCGGTAACCCGAAGTGACTTCCTAATACGTGCCGGTAATTAACTGCGAGGAAAAAAGCTGCGATAAGTGCTGCACGAACAGTGAACATGTATTTTGTGACCGCATAGAGCAAATACACCGTGAGTACGCCAATGCTTACTGCGATAAACCTTGACCAGTAGAGGGCATATATATTGCCTGGACCAAAAATGAATGCTTCATATTGTTTTATGACATCTACTCCGTTGACAAAATCATTCCAAAAGTTTGGATGAAAAAATACTAATTTGCCAATTATTACGGGAAGAAAGATGTTCATATATATAGCTAAATGGATTAGTGGCATGCCTGCCGGATAATCAACCCTATCAGGTTTCAAGTTATGGTAAAACATATAGACGGCGGTATTGTAACTTGTTCCCTCATCCGGATGATTGTCAGGATACCCCGGCCAAATACCGACGTACCGAAATGTCGCCGCGAGGATAATAATAAGTAGAAGTGCTATAGAGTTTATTTTTTTCGAGCTACGCATATGACGGATGTGCCTATGGGGAAATTAGCGAATGGTAATACATGTGCTTCTAATTTTAATATGGAAGTAAATAAAATACTAACAGGTGCGGGTAAATGGTAAATTTCTGATATATCTTGTACATCCTTTAAATGAAGTATTATAGGAAGACGCTTTATAAAAGCAAGTGGAAACAGGAAAAAATTTGCATAGGAAAGCTTATGTATGTGAAATGATTTCTGCAACTTGTGTTTAATTATTTCTACTCTATAACGGCGGGTGGTATACCCAACGGCGTCTTCGTTGCTTCTCAGCCATTCAAATGCAGGCTCTCGAAGTAGAAGAATACCACCTTTTTTTAATACACGATGCATCTCGGCAATGGCTTTATCCTCATTGTTAACCCATTGATGGTAGAGTACGTCCATACATGTGACAATATCAAAAGTTGCTGATGGGAAAGGGAGTGATTGGATATCTCCTTTAACTACCTTGCCTCTCCTTCTGGCATATTTGATAGCTTCATTTGAAGCATCGAGGCCTATCGTTTTGCCAATTTTTGAAAGATACCTTAATGCTGCGCCAGAACCACACCCTACATCAAGTATCGAAATGTTCTTTTTTTTTGGTGCATATCGCAACAAAAAAGATTCATTGATATATCTCATTCCGAGATACCACCAATGACTATCCTGATGTTTAAAAATATTCCTGTATTCGTCAGTCTGCATATGAATTTTTTAGTATATTCTCGACGATCGAAACGATCTCCGAAGACGATTTCGTTGCATCGATTGTTAGCAGTTTACAAGACTGCAAAAGAGATTGATAGAGGGCAGACTTTTTTGTGTGATAGTCTTGAGAATGTTCATGATCACGCTCGTATGCAAGAGAAGAAGGTAGTGAAAGAAAAAAAGCGACATGAGGCACAGGAAAAAAAATAGGAAGAAAACGACAATAGCGATTCAATAACAAAGGATTTTCTGTTTTGTATGCGATCTTTACGAGCGTGTCATATAAGAAACGATCATAAATAAGAACATCTGAACGACCGATGTTCATAAAATATTGAAGGATAATTTGTAAATAATCTTTGATAAAAGCAATATAGCCAATGATGCCATTCATACGGCCGCTTGGTTCTGATTTTGTGCCAAGGGGAGCACCAGTATGGCATATTTTTGCCTTCACTTTCCTTTTTTCATACGCTTTTTTTAAAAGTTTCGCCACCGTTGTTTTTCCACTTCCATCAATGCCGCTGATAGTGATAATTTTAGGAAAAAGCATGTTCTTTTTGAAGACGCTTCGGGTAGCACCAGAGCCAGTCAATAACTGAATAAGCGAGCAATTCGTTCAAGATCAAGGAGAATTTTGCATGCACAATATCACCAAAAAGTTTTTCGAATCGAACGTGCAGAAGCTCTGCGACAGAAAGGTGAGACTCATTATTTTTTAGCGTATGCAGCGCGATGTCTACACCAACTGACCAATTAAATCGGCGTGCATGAGTGTGCATGTACACGTTGTCGACAGCTTGTTGAAGAATTTTTTTTCCGTAAGCTAGTTCCTCTGGTACGATACACATATTTTCAAAAAGGGAATGTGCGGTAATGATGAGGAGCTCGTCTTCAGGGGAAGGGAGGAAGACGTTATTTTCCTTTCTTTTTCTTTGCCAAAGCCGTAATGAATCAAGATACGGTACAGTATTCCACGAAAAATATTTGTGAAGGTGAATAGAGTATTGAAAGTCTCTATGGATAAAAAAATCTTTGTCTCTTTCGCGGATTTTAGATTTA
>CAYWEP010000001.1:0-44231 GCA_964457405.1 uncultured Gammaproteobacteria bacterium | reverse complement strand
TTCATACGCCAACCATTTTGTTGCAGGGCACTCATGGCGACTTGATAGGTCTTAAGATGAATAACAACCATATCAATATCGAGATCATTAGAGTACATCTTCATAAACATAACTTCCACACCATGAGACAACATAATGTTTTGAAGTTTTGCTGCAAGTAAAAATTTAGATGAGTACTTTTTTGTAGAGAGCTTCATATTTTTTTGAAATAGCTTCAATGTTAAAATTGACTTCAGCAGTCGTTCGTGCAGACTTTGAGAGTTTTGGGTAGGACGTAAGTGATCGGATTATTGTATCTAAAAATGCCTGAGGAGTATTACTTTTTGGTGTCAACACCCCCGGATACGAAGAAAGTTCTCCAAGGGGTCCAATGTTTGAAATGACAATAGGAGTGCCACAGGCGAGTGCTTCCAAGAGTACCAGGGGATAATCGAATTTTTCTGTCACGCTGCGAGCGGGGAGAATAACAAGTGTTGTTTTTGCTAAAACCGTCGGCATGTCTTCGATGATATCCATAAACACAATATTTTTAACACCAGTCAATTTTCGCTTGAGTTTCATCACGAGCTCGCCTTCTTTGCGTGGTTTTCTTGTTGTTCGAAAACCCAAAAGTATTTGATAGTCAGGCAGTTTTTTGTGTAGTAAATCTATAAGTGGCTCAACAATAGCATAACTATTCTGCCTATGTAATTCTCCTAAGAATGCAATGCTTTTGTTTTTTTTGCTAGGCTTAAAACGTTCAAGGGAAACCGCTGGGGGGATAACATGAGGCTGAACTCCAAGACTTTTTAGTAGTGCAGCCGTCGTTTTTGAAAAACAGACGACTTCATCTCCAAATACAGTGAAATGAAGAAAGTAAGTATTTCTGGATATTGAAGCCACTGTCTGAATTACTTTGAATCGTTTCCATAATTTAAGCATTTTTATGATCATGCCGGTTATTGGGGTAAAGACAAAAAGAGCATGAACACAATCTATATCGCTTCTGATGAGGTACCAAAGCAGGCGAAATTTGCTCTTCAGGTTTAATGCTTTTGTCGTATGAATTGACTCTTGTATTATGTTTGAAGGGAGCGCGAGTTTTGTTTGTGTGGTCAATAGAATACATTGAATAGATGGAATTTGTACGTGGAGAGCAAGATAGTATGCAAGGTTCTTACTTGCCTCATCCCAGGGAGGAGCAATGGGGCGCGTCAGGAAGACAATTTGCTTAATGTCAGTCATATGAAAATGGTACAATAAATTATACACCATGAAAGCCCTCAAGATTCCTATTCTATTATTTCTTCTGTATTTCACCTTCGGCATGTTTACTATTAAGCATTACGGAATTAATTGGGATGAGCCAGCGCACTTTATGCGTGGTCAGGCATTCTTGCGCTTTCTTCTTGAGGGGAAAAGCACTCTGATCCTCTTGCAATCGACCTAAAAAGCTACAAGCAGGATTGGGGATATGAATTTACCGATCCACAAACAGGCAAAACGACTCGCCATAGCATCTACCAGCACCGGGAGGGGGGACTTCTGTATTACACAGAAGACGTTGCAAAAAGAGGTACACATCCTGCATTCTCCGATGTATTGTCTGCCCTTTTTAACTACGTATTGTTTGTCAAACTCGGTATTGCTCCGGATGTTTTTTCTTACAATTACTATGTGATCTTTGTAGCAGCGATTTTAGTGGCTGTGACGTATCTCTGGGTGAGAAAAACATTTGGAAGTTTCGCTGTGCTTGTGAGCGCGTTTTCTCTCGGATTATTTCCTATTTTCTGGGCGGAATCACATAACAATGTTAAAGACATTCCCGAAGCCGTCTTTTATTCTCTCTTTCTTTTTTCCTTTTATGAAGCGGTGATGACAAGAGAAAAAAAGTATATATGGATGTCCGCAATATTGGCGGGCATGGCATTTGCAACCAAATTCAATTTTCTTTTTGTCATTCCCACCATTATTCTGTGGCTTGTTGTAACAAGAAAACGTCCTCCTCTTCATTTTTCATTTCTTCTCATTCCATTTGCAATGGTGCTATTTTGGATTATTACCTTTCCGGCGTCATGGTTTGAGCCCAAATTACTGCTTGCATCGTTTTCATATTATAAATCGATTGGTACGTCACCTGTTGGCAATGATTGGACTTATCCACTGACGTATCTTTTGTTTACGACACCTCCTGTAATACTTATTTTTTCCGCTATTGCCGTCGCGAGTGCTTTTTTAAAAATCCATAAGAAAGAAAAGGATGCGCTTCTTCTCGCGGTATTTTGGTTTTTGGTGCCGATAACACGCGTGATGTTCCCGGGAACAGCTATTTATGGAGGGGTTCGCCAAATAATGGAGTACATTCCCGCCCTTGCAATCCTCGCAGGTATCGGAGCCAGCAAGCTTATCAGAGTGCCAAAAGCATTGATCCTCCTCTCATTTATTCCCTTGGTAATCACGCTAGTTAGGCTTCATCCCAACGAAGGAGTGTATTTTAACTCGCTCATTGGTGGACTCAAAGGCGCAAAGGAAAAAAACATTAAAGATTGGGGGCAGACACTCGGTAATCCCCATAGACAAGGTATCATATGGCTCAACAAAAACGCGGAGCCAAACGCAACGCTTTCCCTTGATTTTGAACTTTGGGCAAATCTTCCACACATTTGGGTTCGTAAGGATATTTATTACGATAGCCGTCTTAAAAGTGGACCTTTACGTCAAGGAGAGTATGTCATGTCGGTGACCAACACAAGTGATTTTCTTGACTGGTATCGGTTCAAAATCATGGATACCTTCCTCAATCCCGTATACCAGGTCGAAGTCGATGGTGTATCACTTCTCAAGATTTGGAAAAACGACTTGCAACACGTAAAAGATGAATATAAAGATATGAAAGAAGAAAAAGTTGCTGATGTTCACTTTCTCAAACAAGATCAATCAATTACTGTTACGCTTCCCAACGTCCGTAAACTTCTCCGGATAGAATTTGCAAATGCAGATCCAACGTTGTGTGAAGAATTTAATGACGTGGTTGGCAGCTTTCACTTATACAAAGAAAAGGGTGGCAAACCACGAGCACTGCGAGCCAGTAGCTATGATTTTAATGACAGAATTACCTATACGAAGCCATCGTTTCTTTTTGCAGCAGAAGAGGCAAAAATTATCGTCTTCAACGTTGCTGTGGATCATCCTTGTTACAAAACAATACAGGCCGCGGCTGTTTATGCGATTCGTGAGGAATAAATTTTTCTGTTTACTCGTTTTCGTCCAGTGAATACTCCTGTTCAAGCAAAGTAATTTGCTGCTCGTTTCTCTGAGAGAATTCTAAAATATTTCGCAGGTTTCGCTCTGTATCTCCGGAGGCTTTACTAATCATAGATTGTATGAGCTGTTGGTGATAGGGAAATGCCTCGTGAGCGCGTTTTGTGACACTCATGTCAAGTGAACCGAAATTGTAGGCTGCGTTTTTCATCGTATTTACAAGTAGCGTCATATAATGCTCTCCCCGAAAAGCCGTGTGAAGTGCAAGTGCATCATTTTCTCCTCCCATAATTTTGTCTGCAGCAATAAGATCTTTATCCGCGAGCGTTATATACTTCATTGCTTTCGCGGACGGATTAGAGGTAGTAAGTATTGAGAGTCTATTCCAAATGAGTTGAAGTTTATAGAGTGGATGAGTGGGTAAAAGGGTAACGTCTGGTGCTTGGTAGGAGATCGCGGAAGGCGCTGAAGAAGGGAGAACCTCTGGTATTTGGGCGAAGGCAGGAACTACAACGAGAGAAGTTAATACAATACTTGCAAGAATTCGTTTCATAAATGTACTCTACCATAGTAAAAATAGAGAATCAATAGCCACTATAAAGAAGCGGTTATTTGCTGTAAAATGACCATACTATGGAAGATTCCGTAACGAACGCATGAAAAAATTTCCGGCTTTTTTTGGACTTATTCTTGGCATTCTATATGTAGTCACGGGGTTGGTTAGTTTACCAAACTATGGCGTGAATTGGGATGAACCAGCTCATTTTATGAGGGGGCAGGCTTTTTTCCGCTTTCTTTTCACGGGAAGGCAAGATTATTCCGGACTTCCCGAGCTAGATCTGAAAAATTATAAACTGAACTTTGGCTACGAATTCAGAGATGAACAAACTGGTCGTGTCATACGCCGAAGTATCTACCAACACTGGGAGAGGACACTCCCATTCTACTACACATGGGAAATTGAAAAGCGCGGGACGCACCCCGCGTTTTCCGATGTTATGGCGGCACTTTTTAACAATATTTTTTTTGTTAAATTGGGGGTTGCGCCAGATGTGCATTCGTATAACTACTATGTTGTGTTTGTTTCTGGAGCATTGGTAGCTGGACTGTACATATGGATGAAGCGACGTTTTGATACCATAGCCGCGGCCGTTTCCTCGCTGTCACTTGCTCTTTTTCCAGTTTTTTGGGCTGAGTCGCACTATAACGTCAAAGATGTTCCACAAGCTGTTTTTTATTCGTTTGCGATGATGGCATTGTATGAAGCCGTAGTGCAGAAAAAAATCAAATTCGTCTGGCTCTTTGCGCTCATGTTTGGATCTGCTTTTGCTACAAAATTTAACGCTGTTTTTATCCTCCCAACCATTCTTTTATGGCTCATATCTCGATGCCTTATTTTATATCCACAAAAATTATCCCGAGCCATTCTTATTCTGCGGTCACACAAGGCATTCTTCCTGACCTTTCTCGCCGTTCCTTTCGTTGCTGTTTTTCTTTGGGTTGTGACATTTCCCGCCGCTTGGTTTGAGCCTAAACTACTTGCATTATCGATTTCTTATTACAACTATATGGGGAGAACAGCTGGTGCGACCTTTTCGTTATATTCTTTATACTATCTGTTGTTTACTACCCCGCCCGTTATTCTTATTTATGCCGCTGCAGGAATAGCGCTTCCTTTTTTGAAAGGTACAAAAAGAGAAAAAGACTTTACTCTTTTTGCAGTATCGTGGCTTCTTGTTCCTATTGTTCGCGTGATGCTCCCGCACACAGTTATTTATGGGGGGGTTCGTCAGATTATGGAATATATACCGGCGATGGCGGTACTTTCAGGAATCGGGGCGAGTTGGATCTTTCGTTTATTAGTAGGCAATAGGAAGCGAGCAAACTTAACACTGGGCCTGCAAGCAGCTGCCCTACTCTCATTTCTCCCCATAACGTTAAAAATGATTTCCATACACCCCAACGAGGGGGTGTATTTTAATAGTCTTATAGGAGGTTTAAAGGGGGCCAAAGAGCATAATATTCCAGACTGGGGGCAGACACTCGGTAATCCGTATCGTCAGGGAATTGTGTGGATCAACGAGCACGCAGAACAGGGAGCAAAACTTGCCCTCGTGTATGAACAGCAAACCAATGTACCATATATATGGGTACGCAATGATTTAATTTTTGAGAATCGAACCAAAAGTGGCCCCCTGCGACTGGGTGAATATATTATGACCGTAACAAATAAAAGTGATTTTCTCGATAGGTATAGACTTCGGGAATTGGAAACATTCGTTGACCCAGTCTATCAAGTCGCGGTAGATGACGTAACAATCCTTAAGGTATGGAAAAATGATCGCGATCACGTGAAAGAGGAATACAAAGATATGGAGGAAGAGAAACTTTCGAGCGTTACCATAAGTCAAAAAGATTTATCTGTCAGAGTAACGCTGCCGACAGCACGAAGACTCTTACGGATAGAACTTGAAAACGACAATCCTCTCTTATGCAGAGAGATCAATGATCACGTAGGAATAATTCAACTCTATGAGAGCGATACGCTCACTAGGCCAAGGATCTTTCCAGCCAGTGGTTACGACTATAATGATCAACTTATATATAGAGAGCCATTTTTTCTCTTTGCGGCAGAACTCGCTAAGGTTGTCGATATTAATCTCACTCTTGATCATCCTTGTTATAGAACGATAAAGGCGGCTCAGGTGTACGTCGTAAAAGAGTAGCTTTATTTTGATTGTATGAAAAAAATTTATCGACTCCTTGCTGGTTTGATTATTCTCATATATTTCGTCATTGGTATATGGACTCTGCCACAGTACGGTGTGAATTGGGATGAGGCGAGTCACTTAACGCGTGGCCAAACATACCTCTATTATTTTCTTACCGGAAAGAAGCAATATGACCAAGCAGTTTTCCAAGAAGGACATCGATCCAGTTTCTATCAGATGATCGGTTTTGATTTCGGTTACCAGATGCGTCGCGACGGGGACCATCCGGTGTTTAGTGATGTTGCTTCATCGCTCTTTAATTATATTTTTTATCAACGATTAGGTATTCTTGGAGACTTTGAAGCATATCATTTCTATGGTGTTACCTTGGTTACCGCTTTTCTTCTTTTTCTCTTTTTTTGGGTGGAGAGATACTATGGTGGATTTGCAGCACTTACCTCGATCCTAGCGCTTACTCTCTACCCATTATTTTATGGGGAATCACACTTTAACGTGCAAAAAGACATCCCTGAGGCAGTGTATCTGACCGCAGCAGCACTATCTTTTTACACTGGATTTGTACAAAAGTCTCCGCGATTGATGCTGGCAACAGGAATTTTGGCTGGAGCGGCGCTCGGCACAAAACTTAATGTAGTGTTTCTCCCCATTACGATAGTCCTCTGGATAATTATCTATGGCGTTCGTCGTTTTCTCCTTCAGATACGAGCCGGCTCAAAAAAGTTTCATTTAGCTTTCTTATTGATTCCGATTTTTGCAGTCGGTATATATATCGCAAGCTGGCCTTGGCTTTGGCAAAATCCTATACAAAATATACTTTTAAGTCTTGGATATTATCGAAGTATAGGAACGACATCAAGCCCAATAATGCCTCCTGGGTATTATGTCGGGGGACTCAATACGTATGCGCTTCAGTGGATACTTTTTATAACTCCTCCTGGGACACTTTTTTTGACGCTTTTGGGCATATGGTGGGTACTGCGGCACAGTTGGAAAGAAAAAAATAAAACCAGTCTGTTCATCCTTTTTCTATTCCTCGTTCCCATCATGCGTGTATCTCTTCCATTCACTTCTATTTACGGCGGTGTGCGGCAGATTATGGAATACATTCCGCCGATGGCAATTTTAGCAGGGATTGGAGCGACAAGTATAGTTACTTGGTTCGTCGGTTACTTGGTCATTTGGAAAAGATCACTGAGAAAGAAAAAATTACTTGTTACATACTGTTTGCAAGTAATTATTATGCTCTCATTCCTTCCGATTACTCTAAAAATGATTCGGATGCATCCGAATGAAAGTCTCTACTTCAACTTTCTCATCGGCGGATTCAAAGGAGCAGCAATGCGCAATATTCCCGGATGGGGAAACTCGCTGGGGAACGTGTATCGACAAGGAGTGAAATGGATAAATAAACACGCAGAACCAGAAGCAAAGGTGGCATTCGGATTTGAGCTCATGAGTAGTATCCCCAGAAGTGAGTTCCGGTCCGATATCAAATTTAGTAATTTATACAGAAGCGGCCCGAAGCGTGAAGGGGAATACATTATAGGAGTCACTCATGAGGGGGATGCGACGAGATATTTTAATTATCGTTACAGCCAGCATTTCCTCCAGCCAGTCTATGAAGTAGTCATTGACGGTGTGCCAATTCTCAAAGTATGGAAAAATGACGAGCAGCACACGAAGCCGGAAATTTTGCGAGAAATCAGCTCAATAAAGGGTATTCAAACAGAAGTAATTGGTGAAAAGGTTATCATCGAGTTTCCGGATGAAGTACAAAAACTCATGAACATAACAATTTCTTTTATAGAGGAAGACTGTACGCTTCCAGAGAATGGACAATTACTGATGTCCGTGGATGGTCAAAACTGGGCGCAATCTTTTGTAGGTAATTTACTAGAAACTGCTTCCTATAATTGGTTTAAACCTCATAGTGAAAAAGGAAAACTTCGATATATATTTGCTGCTGACCGGGTTCGATATCTCAAAATTACCGGTAACGATGAAACATCATGTTTACGTAAGTATCCTATACGAGTAGAAGCGGAAGGAATAGAGTAAGCACGATGAATATTTGTATTCTTACCCACACATTTCCCAAATATCCTGATGATGTGACGGCGGCATTCATGCACCCGCTTGTTATGGGTATTAAAAATGCGGGGGATGAAGTTACGGTTCTTACTCCATTTCATTCTGAGCTTGTGCCCTCGAGTTTTCCCTATCCAATCATTTCATATAAATACATTTGGCCGGACCGACTTCATGTTCTTGGGTATTCGCAAACACTCAGACAGGGGGCTCATCTGCGACTTTCTTCATATCTCCTTATTCCTTTTCTGGTCATCTGTGGAATTATTACACTCCTTCGATTAACGAAAAACAAAAGATATGATCTCATATCAGCTCACTGGATTATCCCAAACGGCATTATTGCAGCTGTCGTTTCGTTGATACGGAACATTCCTTTTACCGTCACTCTTCCCGGTTCAGATGTTTATGTGGCGCAAAAAAATGCGATTTTTTCATTCCTTACCCGTTGGGCGGCTGAACGGGCTGCAATTGTATGTGCAGATAGCCCTCAATACTTAACAGAGCTTGGTTTCACTGGTGCACAAGCCAAAAGACGCGAAGTCATTCCGTATCCGGTTGATCTTCAAACCGTTCACGCAACCCGCGACACTCAATCGCTGCGGAAAAAACTTGGAATAAGCCCCACTGGACTTATCCTTGTTTCAGTTGGCCGCTTAGTTGAAAAAAAAGGCATTATTTATGCTCTGAGGGCTGTACCGGCTATCCTCCGACATTTTCCTAACGCCCAGTATGTCATAGTCGGAGATGGTGATATGCGTGATCTCCTTGAAGGGGAGACAAGGAAATTAAATATTGCAACCCATGTACATTTTGTTGGAAATATTGGTCGAGGTGAAATTAGTCGTTATTATAGCTTGGCTGATGTTATTGTTGTTCCATCAATCAAAGATCATGAAGGCAACATAGATGATCGGCCGGTGGCTCTCATTGAATCAATGGCTTGCGGCAAGCCTGTTATAGCCACTCGGTTTCCCGGAAACACGCTTTCGATCGATCAAGGAAAAAGTGGTATGCTCATTCCTCAGAAAAATCCACAGGCAATTGAAAGGGCGGTTCTTCAGCTGTTTCATTCTCCTGCATTACGGCGACGATTAGGAAAAGAAGCGCAAAAACGAGTTAAGGCCAAATTTAGCCATACGACTATTGGAAAACATTATCATAAACTTTTCTTTTTTCTAACATCACACAATGCTTAGTATTCAACAACTTTGGCAATCACGGGCGAAACTGTTTGGTGATTCGATGAAATCAGTTATGGAGCAGTCATTTCCGTTGATAGTCAATGAGATAATCCATGCGATTCATGTCGAGGAAATAATGCACGCAATGCCGACAGAAGCAACAAGAGTACTCGATGTGGGTTGTGGATGGGGACGAATCGCAGCAGACATAACAAAACAAAAAAAAGTCTTTGTCTCCGGGGTAGACATATCAAAAACATTTGTTGCGTTATTTAACCGTCGATTAAAAGGGCGAGGGAAAGCAGTCGCGAGTAACATGCAAAAGCTTCCTTTTAAAGAAAACACATTTGATTGTGTGTATTGCGTCGTGTCACTAATGTATCTTTCTTTTCAAAAAGATCAAACGGGAGCATTGTCAGAAATGTTGCGCGTACTTAAACCTCGCGGGCGACTCATTCTAATTGAGCCAAATAAAACAGGCGTAAGTATCGTTCGGCTGGGTGGATTTATCCCTTTTTTCTATAGGACCTTATTGCGGAAAAAGAAAGTTGAAACATATGGTATCGCATTTCATCTCAAGGATCTTGAGAATCGAATTGATGAAGCAGGAGGAAAAATTTTCTACAGGAAGGGATATCCATTTCTTACGCTAGTTCTTCTGCCGTCAGTAATAATAGGAAAAATATTTCCAACCGGAGCAAAGCTTTTATTACATATAGCTAGATCTCTTGATCGATCTTTTCCCAATCCAGATTTTTCTTATTTTGTTACGTGGAGCATCCATAAATGAGATATCAACTTCACTATTCTTCGCTCGATCCCTCTATGCTAGAGAGTGATCAAAGAAAACAAAAGGCACAGAAAATAATTGCTATTCTTCGTGATTATTGTCAAAAACGTAACAAAAAACTAACGAATCTTCATGTTTTAGAAATAGGCTGCTCTGCAGGGGGAATGACCGTAGAATTTTCCCGGATTTTTCAAAAGGTAGTTGCAGTTGATCTTGACACCCATGCACTTGCTGTTGCGCGAAAAAAACATATGAAAAAAAACATAACATATCGCTACGCAGATGCACTTCATCTTCCGTTTAAGAATGCTGCATTTGACGTTGTCATACTCAATCATGTATATGAACATGTACCCGATGCCGCAATTTTATTGCGGCAGGTATACAGAGTGCTTCAAAAGAGGGGTTTTTGCTATTTTTCAGGACCTCAAAAATATTCGATTATCGAGCCGCACTACCACATTCCTTTTCTTTCCTGGATCCCTAAAAGACTTGTGCCGTTCTATTATGAAACGTTGCGTTCGCCGGGCGACTTGCGAAGTTTAGTTGCACAATTTACCATCAATGATTATACTCTTGCTGTTATGAAGGAACCCAAGAAGTTTTTTGCTAGCCATCCATTCTCTGGTATCCTCTCCTTTGTGCCTGCAAAAATATACGCATTGTTGTACCCATTTTTACCAAGCTTTTTTTGGGTGCTTGAGAAAAAAACATGAAATCAGTAAAACCAGCAATCGCAGGAGGAAGACCAGTGAGAGATTCGTATCTCATCTTTGGCGCTCCATTAGTAGGAGAAGCGGAAATCCGTGAAGTTGTAAAAAGTTTGCGTTCAGGATGGCTATCGACCGGACCGAAAGTTACGCAATTTGAAAATGATGTAAACGCATATTTAGGAAGTCGATTCGCGAAGGCAGTTCATTCTTGCACCGCAGCGATGCATCTATCACTCATTGCAGCAGGTATCGGTCCTGGTGACGAGGTTATTACGACACCGTTAACGTTTTCTGCAACTGCTAACGTCATTATTCACTGTGGTGCAACGCCAATATTTGTTGACGTTGATCGAAAAACTGGGAATATTGACCCTG
Source organism: uncultured Gammaproteobacteria bacterium (assembly GCA_964457405.1). Taxonomy (GTDB): domain Bacteria; phylum Patescibacteriota; class Microgenomatia; order Levybacterales; family UBA12049; genus CAYWEP01. The sequence continues at coordinate 33,109 of CAYWEP010000001.1, read as the reverse complement.
ACCAAATTAAAAAACGCATTACGAAGAAAACGCGAGCAATTCTTCCGGTGCATTTATATGGAAGGCCGTGCTCAATGAGCGATATTATGGCGCTTGCAAAGAAACACGACCTCTTTGTCATCGAAGATGCTGCCCATGCGTTTGGAGCCACATATAAGGGAAAGAAAATTGGCACAGTTGGCGACTTTACGAGTTTTTCTTTTTATGTCACTAAAAATCTCATGACCGGAGAAGGAGGAATGGTAACCTGTAAGAATAAGAAATTCTCAAAATTGATAGAAATGTATGCGCTCCACGGCATGAGTAGAGGAGCATGGAAGAGATATTCTGATAAAGGTTACAAGCACTACACAATTGAAGTGCCTGGGTATAAATACAACATGATGGATTTACAAGCAGCCATGGGTATTCATCAATTGAAACGATTCCCAGCCATGCAAGAGAGGAGGGCTGAAATCTGGAATCGATATAACAATGCATTTGCCGACTTGCCAGTGGAATTACCGGCGCCAACAGAAAAAGATAGAGTTCATGCACTGCATCTCTATACCCTTCTTCTCAAAACGGAAAAGTTAAACATATCGAGAGATTTTTTCTTGCAAGCCCTTCATAAAGAAAATATTGGCGCTGGAGTTCACTTTCTTTCACTTCACGTTCATGAATATTATAAAAAGCGATTTGGATTTCATACATCTGATTTTCCAAATGCCTTATTTTACTCAGACCGAACGCTGTCATTGCCACTGTCAGCAAAATTAACCAATAGTGACGTTGAGGATGTTATTGCTGCGGTACGCAAGGTGTTGACGTACTTCTATAAATAATCTTTTTCTTTCCGAGAAACAGAGGTTACGAGTTCGGCAATAAGTCCGACACAGACCAGTTGAACGCCGATGACCATAAGAAGGATTCCCGCAAGCAAAAGCGGGGTCCTGTGTCCGACCGTTCCCGTAGTCAGTCGAATATATGTGACATACGAGTTCATCACAAAACCGATTGCCGTAAGCAGGAACCCATAGAGCCCGAAGAAGTGCGCGGGCTTGCCCTCATAGTGGGTGAGAAACAGGACCGTGAGAAGATCAATGATCGCGCGCCAACTTCTGCCTATGCCAAACTTCGATGTGCCAAAGCGACGTGCGCGATTGGTTACCGGTTGTTCCGTCACCCGATACTTTTGTTTTGCTGCGAGGATGGGAATGAACCGATGGAGTTCGCCATGAAGCTGCAGATTTTTGGCAACAGCCGCGGTCATAACTTTTAGCCCGCAGTTATAATCATGAAGGGGAACGCCCGAGAGGAGCCGTGTACCAATGTTAAAGCAATAACTTGAGATACGTTTCGAGAGCGTGTCTTGCCTTCTTTTGCGCCACCCCGAAACCAAATCGAATCCTTTCTCCAGTGTATAAAGAAGACGAGGGATATCCTTCGGATCATCCTGTAGATCCGCATCAAGCATGGCGAGGATCTCGCCTTTGGCCTGACTCCATCCGAATGCAAGTGCGTCGGATTTGCCAAAATTTGCACGAAAATGAAATACCCGGATTCGCCCGTCGCCCCGCGCAAGACGATCCAACACGGCTCCTGTATCATCGCGCGACCCATCATTAACGAAAATTATCTCGTGAGTTTTTTGAATGCTGCGGAGCACTTGGCGAAGTTCCGAAAGAAGAATAGGGAGCGATCGTGCCTCGTCTTTGACCGGAACGATAACGCTAATCATGTGAGCACGAGTATATACCGAAAGGGATTTTGCTTGCAAGCATACGATACCACAAGTAGGTCCATAGCGGTTTATGGGGCTGTTTGCTACAATAGGATCCATGGCGAAGAACAAGGTGGTGTTGGTTACCGGAGGCGCGGGGTTTATCGGCTCCCACGTCTGCCGTACACTTTTAGATCGGGGGAACAGCGTGGTTTCTGTTGACAATCTGGCTACGGGAAACAGGAGCAACATTGCTTCTCTGGAAACGAACTCTTCATTTCAGTTTGTTGAGGGTGACATACGGAACGAGCGTTTTTTTGCTGATCTGACGCGTTTTGACATCAGCGAAATATACGATTTGGCAAGCCCAGCAAGTGTCGACTACATCAGTGCTCATCCCGTAGAAGCGGCTACGGTAAATAGTCTGGGGCTTCATAACATTCTTGAATTTGCAAAAAAAGGAAAAGCAAAAATTCTTTTTGCCTCTTCAAGTGAGGTTTATGGTGATCCGCTCGAACACCCACAGAAAGAATCGTACTGGGGGAACGTTAATCCCATTGGAGTTCGAAGCGGCTACGATGAAGGGAAACGCTTTGGGGAAGCTCTGGTTGCCGCCTATACCAGGGAATTCGGCCTCGAGACAAGAATTGCCCGCATATTTAACACATACGGACCCAACTCATCTCCTAAAGACGGCCGTGTGGTACCCAGGTTTGTGATATCGGCCCTCTCGGAAAGCCCGTTACCCGTGCACGGCGACGGTACGCAGACCAGATCATTTTGCTTTGTCAAGGATCTGGTGGATGGATTGGTGCGACTTATGGAGAGCAGTGAAAGATCGCCAGTCAACCTCGGCAACCCAGAGGAGGTGCGCATCTTGGATGTTGCAAGTTTAGTCCTCTCACTGACGGGTTCTTCCTCCAGAATTTCTTTTCTGCCGCGGCCGCCGGATGATCCATCGCGACGGATGCCGGATATTGCCAAGGCGGAAAAGCTATTGGATTGGCACCCATCCGTCAATCTGAAGGACGGCCTCAAAGATACCATCGTCTATTTTCGTACTCTGTTTTCTCGCCAATAACTATTCTATGAGTGCAGAACTCTCGAATAAAATCGCTACGAAACAGGCTGCCATCGGAGTTATCGGCCTGGGGTATGTTGGCTTGCCGCTTGCGGTTCTGTTTGCAAAAAAGGGCTTTCGTGTCTCAGGGTTTGGGGGAGAATGGAAGAAATTAGACCAACTGATGAAGGGAATTTCCGGTATTGAGGCCGTTTCGGAAACTGAACTTCGTCGATTGGTCCAGCACGGCGCTCTCAATATTGAGCATATCGATGGGAGGCCTTTGGAAAGTCAGGATGTATATATTGTTTGCGTACCGACCCCCGTTGATGAAAAAAAACAGCCAGATCTCACACCGATTCGGGATGTTGCAGGGAAACTTGCAAAGATTTCGCTTGCGGGAAAGCTTATTATCAACGAATCCACGGTGGCACCGGGGACGACCAGGGAGGAATTCGGACAATTTGCAGGCAAGTATTTTCTCGCATGTTCCCCCGAGAGAATAGATCCCGGCAATACAGAGAAAAATGTCGCAAATATTACCAAGGTTGTCGGTGGTCGCGACCTTCAGAGTCTGGATCTTGCAAAGGCGCTGTATGAGAGCGTCCTGTCGTCCGATGTTGTCGCGGTTTCGAGTCTTGAAGCGGCGGAGATGACAAAAATGCTTGAAAATACGTATCGGGCAGTCAATATAGCGCTTGTCAACGAGTGTGCACAGCTCGCTGAATCAATTCATGTGGACATCCTTGAGGTGATAGAAGCGGCAAAAACGAAATGGTCGTTCCATGCGCACTATCCGAGCCTAGGAGTCGGTGGCCATTGCATACCGGTTGACCCGTGGTATTTGGTGGAGCTCGGGAAGAAAAAACGCGTGTCATTGCCGCTTATCACCCAGGCACTTATCGACAACGAATCCATGGCTCACTTTACTGCCAAAAAGATTGCCGATGTCTACCGGGCCGGTATGCGGGTGCTTGTCTATGGGATCACGTATAAAAAAGACGTGAAGGACATGAGAGAGAGCCCGGTGATGCGGCTTTTACACATCTTACAAGGCATGAAGATTCCCGTTACAGTATATGATCCGTTGTTTACCGCGGCCGAGCTTCAAAAGATGAACGTTACCGCGGGAAAGAAGGAACCGGTTGATATTTTTGTTGTAGGAAGCGACCATGCACAGCTCGCAGAGGAGTATCGGAGTTTCGTGTCGGGAGATACGGTCGTTGTCGACGGCAGGAATTTCTTTTTGAAGAAGGTCGGAAAGAAAGTTTTTGGCATTGGCAGAAACGCGCTATGAAAGGATTGCCATTGGTTACCGTCATTATCCCAAGTTTTAATTCTGCTTCAACTATAGGTCAGACGCTCGAGAGCCTCAAACAGCAGACATATAAACACGTTGAGATTATTGTCGTCGATAGGGGATCAAAAGATGAAACAGTCAACATCGCAAAGCGATACACGAAGAAGATCTATACGCACGGTCCAGAGCGATCCGCGCAAATAAATTTCGGTAGCCGTCATGCAAAGGGGAAGTACCTCTATCGTGTGGATTCGGACTTTGTGGTAGATCCCGATGTCATACGTCAATGTGTCGAAGCAAGTGAGAAGCAGAAATTGGACGGCATTGCAGTTCACAATACTTCAGCAGATGGTTTGGGTTTTTGGGCAGAAGTGAGAAAGCTTGAACGCAACACGTATATAGATGACTCACTTATCGTTGCGGTCCGATTTTTTACGAAGAAATCCTGGGAACATATCGGTGGTTTTGATGAATCATTGTACGGCCCGGAGGACTATGACTTCCACAACAGATTTGTAGCGGCGGGATTCCGTTGGGGGAGAATTCGCGCAATTGAACGGCATCTAGGCGAACCCAGGTCTTTAGGGGATATTTATCGCAAGCACTATTGGTACGGCAAACAAATGTTATTTTACTTTCGCAAGCACCGTTTCGTTTCTTTGCTGCAGTTTAGTCCCCTGCGGGGGAGTTATGTCCGGCATTTTCCGACTATACTCCGCCATCCGGTTTTGACCGCAGGGTTAGTCGTTATGACGGTGACAAAGTTTTTTGCCGGAGGCCTCGGTTTTGCCGTTGCTTTTTTTACGGGGTACCGGCCTACAAGGAACGGGGAAAACACTCAAAGATAATATTGGGAAATGGTCTACCTTTAATTTCTTCGGAAATGCGCGACCGGAAGCCGAGACTCGCAAGAAGCGTCGCCCATTCTCTTTGGCTTCGAAAATACGCTCGCGTGAAGAACCGTTTTTCAAACACCCAGGGGACCAGAAAGTGATCCGCAATCCACGCCGCAAGATACTTTACCGATGGCTGGATATGGACTTCAACGATGATGAGCTTCCCCCGACTCTTGAGGGCCCTTTTTACTTTTTCCAACACCAGTTCCTGTGCAGGTTTCCCCGGTAAGTGATGCAGAACATGAAAAAGAATAAACACATCTGCTTTGGGAAATTTAGTTTTGACGATGTCCCCGACCCTATAGACTGCGTTGGGCAGTCCTTTTTTGGCGCGTTCCATGCGCTCGGGGACTATTTCAATGCCGATAATTTTTCGCTTCGGAGACGACAGAGCCAGATAGTTTGACAACAGGCCCTCGCCGCATCCCAGCTCAATGATCGTGCCGGTTTCTGGGATCATGCGGTCGACCACCTCATACGGCTCCTCCCAGAATTTAAAATGTGAAAGGAAGGTTTCCCACGGGTTGGTTGAATACAGGGATATCGCCTTGTTGCGGATATTCTGGAAATTTTTCATACGCCGTATAGTAGCACAAAAAACTTCTCCGGTGCACTCATAGGAGCCTCTGCTTGTGTATGAAACGAGTTTGTTTATAATACGCTCATGAAACGCCAGGTGCGTCCGCTGGTACATCCAAGTCTCGCTATCGTTATTCCTGCATACAACGAACAGGAGAGCCTAGGGTTTGTCCTGAAAGACTCGCTCAAGCAGTTACCTAAATATTTTCGAGATTATGAAATTATCGTGGTCGACGACGGATCGACCGACACGACGGGTGAAATCGCTGACTCTTATGCAAAAAGGAGCAGGAGGGTGCGCGTTATACATCAGCCGAACGCAGGGTACAACAAGGCGATGATCACGGGGATTTCCGCGGCTACGAAGGAGTATGTCGGCTACATGCAGGCGGACGGCCAGAATTTGATTGATGATTTTTGGAATTGCTACACGCATCTTTCCAAGTATGATCTCATTCTTGTCGGGCGGGGGAAACCGGCGGACTATAGTCCTCTGCGGCTGTTTTTTCACTACGGCGGGTTTGTTTTGTACTTTATTCTTTTTGGACTCCGGTATGAAGATCCGCACTGGGTATATTTTTGGAGGACAAAAGAAATACAAAAACTTCAGCTCGACCCGACCGGCGGTGTGTTTTTACTGGTAGAAAGTCTTGTCCGCTTCCGGCGAAAGGGGCTCAAAATTCTCGAGATGCCACCGGTTCAGTACCGATCGCGGATGGGCGGAGAGCAAAAAGCAGTGAAAATAAAGGTAATTATACGGACACTGAAGAGTGTTCTCTGCTTGTGGTGGGAAATTATAACCGGAAAAACATAAAATACGAACCAGGATATGAAGTCAAATAAACCATTGCATAAGCGCATAAGCCTTTCGGTCGTTATTCCGGCATTCAACGAGGAGGAAAGTTTAGGGTTTGTGCTCCGGGACACCCTGAGAGACTTGCCCCGGGCAGTGCGCAATTTTGAAGTGATAGTCGTTGATGACGGATCAACAGATAGGACTCCTCTGATTGCCGAGTCATTCGCGAAAAAAAACCGAAGAGTGCGCGTTCTACACCAACGGCACGGCGGATTCAATAAGGCAATGATTACGGGCTTACGAGCGGCGCGAAAGCAGTATGTAGCATATCTGCATGCCGGCGGTCAGGACCTGATTCGCGACATGGTGAACTGCATACGAATTATGCAGCATTATGACTTGGTGTTGGGTATACGGGGCCGGCGTATTGACTATAGTCTGTACAGAACAGTTCTTTCCTACGGCACGCTCATTCTTTATTGGGCATTGTTTGGTATTACCCACGAGGATGTTCACTGGGTATACATCTGGAAGACCAGAGAAGTACAAAAACTCCGGCTTGATGCACGCGGCGGTATCTTTCTTTTGGTTGAGAGTCTGGTCAAATTTAAACGGAAGGGCCTGAAAATAGGTGAGGCCTCCGCACCCTATCGGCCGCGCTATGGCGGCGACAACAAAAATACCGGTATCGATGTCGTTTGGAGGACCTTTGTCAGTATGCTCAAGCTTCGGTGGAAAATAGCCACAGGACGCCTCTAGTCGGGGCTTCCGGCTTGCTATTTCGGTCTTTTTCGGCTAGAATTTTTTTTGGAATGGCAACTCTTCTAGTGACCGGCGGCGCCGGTTTTATCGGCGCAAATTTTATACTCTATTGGCTTGGGCGCTATCCCCGGGACCGAATCATAAATTTGGACAAACTGACGTATGCGGGAAGACGAGAGAGCCTTCACAGCGTTGAAAAAAATCCCCGCTATACCTTCATGAAAGGCGACATCAATGACAGGGCAGATGTAAATTTTGCCATAAAAGAAGCCGACGCCGTTGTGCATTTTGCTGCAGAAAGTCATGTGGATCGTTCGATTGAGGACCCCATGATTTTTGTTCAGACGAATGTTTTGGGAACGGGGGTACTCTTGGACGCATGTCTGCGCCACGGAAGGAAGCGGTTTCACCACGTATCGACCGACGAAGTGTATGGAGAGCTTGGACCGCACGATCCGCCCTTTAATGAAAAATCACCCCTCCAGCCGCGCAGCCCGTATGCCGCGTCTAAGGCTGCATCGGATTTACTCGTCAAAATGTACTATACCGCGTACGGATTGCCGATAACAATCACCAATTGCGCAAATAATTACGGTCCGTACCAGGATCCGGAAAAGCTGATTCCCCGATTTATCACGAGACTTCTGACCGAAAAAAAAGCGCCGCTTATGAGTCAGGGCGAGAATATCCGCAGCTGGCTTGCTGTGGTGGATCATTGCCGGGCCATTGATATCGTGTTGAAAAAAGGAAGAATCGGGGAAAGTTATTGCGTCGGCGGAGAAGAGAAAACAAACCTGGAGATTACACTCCATATTCTCAAAATTCTGAGAAAGGATAAATCCTGGATCGATTTTGTATGGAACCGTGCAGTAAACGATTTTCGTTATGCGCTCGATGACACAAAAATCCGAAAGCTCGGTTGGAAGCCCAAACACGGCTTTGAACGATGGCTCCAGGAAACGGTGCAATGGTATAAAGCGAACGAATGGTGGTGGAAAAAGTCCTCGATCAAGCAATCGATCATTGACTTTCGGAAGTCATTTTTTGCATAATGATTGCCTATGGCTATCCGTGTGACGCATGTTACGGACGAATTTGTCGACGACCGGGGCGGCATTGCCCGAGTTGTTGATCAGGACGGTTTTGTTTTTCGCGTTGTCCTGCGTATCACGAGCAAAGCCGGAACCGTACGGTCCAACCACTATCACAAGAGGGATTCCCATTGCCTTTATGTGGAAAGCGGAAAGTGTGAATATTCCGAAAAGCCTGCAAATGACCCGAAGGCAAAAATAGAAATGGTTGTTCTGGGACCCGGTGATTTAGTTTACACGGGTCCCGACATCGTTCATGCCGTGAAATTTTTGGAAGACACTGTGTTGTATGCTTTTACCACGGAGAAGCGAAAACAGGATGCCTACGAGGAAGATACCATGCGCGTCACGATTGTCCCGTAATGATACAAATGGAAAATGGAAAAAGTCACGGTCACTACCTCCTGTCGGCTATGCGGAAATTCAAAGCTTCACCAAGTGCTTGATTTCGGCCAAACGCCGCCGGCAAATTCATTTCTGAAAAAAAGCGAGCTTCGTAAGGCAGAGGATTTTTTTCCGCTCAAGGTAAATTTTTGTACTCGCTGCGGGCAGCTCCAATTAAGCCATGTGGTTAATCCGGAGATTCTCTTTCGTCACTACGTCTGGGTATCGTCGACGTCAAAAGTGACGGTCGCTCATTTTGAAGAGTACGCGCGTTCGGTTTTTTCGCGTTTCCAGCTGAAAAAGGGTGATTTAGTCGTGGAAATGGGAAGTAACGATGGGGTACTGCTGCGGCCGTTTAAGGCTTTGGGGGCAAAAGTTTTGGGAGTAGATCCTGCTAGAAATGTTGCGGCCCGCGCCACCCGTGAAGGAATTCCAACGTTATCCAGTTTTTTCAACGTCAATGTGGCCAAACGCATTGCAAAAAAGCATGGGAAGGCAGCTGTCATCACGGCCAACAATGTATTTGCACACATTCATGATTTGGATGAGATAATGCGCGCCGTCCATGAGCTTCTTGACAACGAAGGCGTCTTTGTCATAGAGGCACCGTATAACGGAGACATGGTTGAAAAAAAATTATTTGACATCGTGTATCATGAACACCTTTCGTATCTCTCTCTCCGGCCGCTTGCCCGGTTTTTTCGGCGTTTCGGCATGCGGATTTTCGATGTTGTCAAAACACCGGTTCACGGCGGGTCGGTAAGACTGTTCGTATGCCTAGAAGGCGCGAAATTCACTACGAAGAAGTCAGTGCAGAGGTTTCTCGACCTGGAGGAGCGCATGAAGCTTCATGACATTGACACATATAGAGTGTTTGCAAAAAAAATCTGGAAAAACAAAACAGATTTAACGACGCTGCTCACCAAGCTCAAAAAACAGAAGAAGCGTATAGCAGCGTATGGAGCGCCGGCCAAATCAACCACGCTACTTCACTACTTTCATCTAGGAAAAGAAACACTCGATTTTATTGTTGATGATAGTCCATTTAAAGTCGGTTTGTTTACGCCGGGAACTCATATTCCCGTGGTTGCGACAAAACAACTCTACGTACAAAAACCAGATTATGTTTTAATCTTGGCCTGGAATTTTGCAGATTCAATTATGACTATACATAAAAAATATAAGGATTTCGGAGGAAAATTTATCATTCCTGTTCCCACCCCGAAAGTCATATGACCAATAGAGTTATCCTAGAAGACGTAAAAAAAATTGCCAAAGAGATAAAACATGAGGCTCGTGATATTTCTGGAAAAACCATTCTTATAACTGGAGGATCCGGATTTTTAGGTAAATACTTGCTTTATACTCTGTGGCATCTTAACAGTTCTTTGAAGAAAAAATGCACAATAATCAGCGTCGATAACTACATAACAGGCACAAAACAGCATGGCAGTTTTCTCGGAAAAGATAGTGACTTTTTATTTATTCAGCATGATGTCCGAACAAAATTAGTGTACGACAGACCAATTGATTATATTATTCACGCTGCTGGAATTGCCTCTCCCGTGTATTACATGAGGTATCCGCTCGAAACGCTCGAAGTGGCAACTCTTGGCACGAGAAATATGCTTGAGCTGGCACGAGAAAAAAAAGTAAAGAGTTTTCTATTTTTTTCATCGAGTGAAGTTTACGGAGATCCTGATCCAAATTTTGTACCAACTCCAGAAACATATCCAGGAAATGTTTCCTCAATTGGACCACGTGCGTGCTACGATGAATCAAAGCGATTAGGTGAAACAATGAGTCTTATCTATCACCAGCGTTTTGGAATACCGGTCAAAATAGTGCGGCCATTTAATGTCTATGGACCGGGCATGCGACTCGATGATTATCGAGTAATACCATCATTTCTTACGAATGCACTAAAAAAGGCTCCTCTTCCAGTACATGTTGGCGGAAATCAAACCCGAACGTTTTGTTACATTACAGACGCGGTTACCGCATTCTTCAAAGTGCTTTTGTCGAAAATGAACGGAGAGGTATATAATGTGGGAAATGACTATCCTGAAGTTAATATGATGAATTTAGCTCGAATGGTCAGCGAACTTTTTCTAAATAAAATCACCATCAAATCAGTTGGCTACCCGCAAGATTATCCTTTGGAAGGACCCCGACGACGGTGTCCAGATTTAACAAAGATTCGAAAGGCTCTTGACTATTCCCCAAAAATAGATTTAAAGACAGGATTATCGCGAACACTTCGTTGGTATAAAACCCAATTGTAATGAACGCAGCTAAGCGCACTCATGTAGTCTACCTATTCCTTCTCCTTATTCTGTCAGCCTATGTATGGCGTTTTATCCCAGAGCAAGTCATACGGGGAGATGGTTTTGTGTACCTTATATCCAAGACACAGCGGGAATTTTTCGGTCGCGACTTTTTTTATACCGGGTTTGAGCTGTCTGCTGTGTCACTTGGTTGGTTTTTCTCTAAACTCTACGGGATCAATATCGCGCTGTATTGGTGGACGGCGTATATTGTCATGCTGGCCACCCACGCATTATTTTATTGGCTCGCGATAACGATATTTAAAAAGCCTATCTTCGCATTTATCGCCTCAGTTTTTTTTGCTACCAATTATTTCGGCAACTGGGGTATGTACTCTTCACATTGCTATTGTTTTTTTCTCGAACGCATTATTCCTGTCCTTTTTTTGTTGCCTGCGGCGGTATATCTTCATCGTTTTTTAGAGAATAGAAAAAGGCGGGACGGAATAGTCTCGCTCATGTTATATTTTTTGGGTATTGGTGTGGGACACTGGAGCGTATTTGTTACTGCCTATTTTTTCTTTTATCCCGTTTGCTGGGCATTATTTTTGCAAAGAGGGAAGGGAATCAGAAATTGGCTTTTGGGTGCCACGTATGTTGGGATAACCATTTTTTTTGTCCTTATACAACGAGTTCATGAATCCGGGTTTCAACTTAAGTGGTCGCCAGTTGACTTCTTTTTTCATCCCGAGGTGTATCTTTGGCCGCAAAAAATTATACGTCAATTCGTCTATTGGACGGAATATCCCTTGCTCATTGCTGATATCTTTCAATTAAAAGGATTGCAGCCGGAAACCGACAATTTTAGAGCCATAGAGGCGATAACGCCATATATTATGGCTCTCTATATCTTGGTTTCCTACATAATATTCCGTTTTTTCCCAAAGTACCGAGCGTTTCTAGTAACAATGGTTTTTGGCACTATAAGTATTTTTTATGTAAATGCGCTTTTTGGACAGTATGACGTACTGTACCAAGCAGGAGCCAATAGATACTTATATTACCCGACGATGTTTCTGTCTTTGTTTTGGACTCTCTTTATTATGGTGCTTCTAATAAGTCGAAAAAAACTATTTCGGATAGTTGCCTCTCTTTTTGTCGCAGGGTACGTCCTCATGAATATGGTTCTTATACGAGATGCATATCTTCTGAGTATGCGTTTTAATCGACCGACAAAATTGGTGTATGATTATATACAAACGAAGGCTCGCGGATTTGCGAAAAACACATTAATTGTTGCGCCGTATGATGAAGTGGGTGTTTATGAGGCAGCATTTTTTACTGAACAGCTGAAGCCTTTCGGAGTAACGGTGATGTCCGAGGAAAACACGTTTTCAGAGACCAGCATGTGGGAACGGACCGCATTGTCTTCAACAAACGTCGTCCGTTTGCACTATAGACGATCATGCAACTGTCTCCGTGAGGTGTGGCTGAAAGGAAAAGAATAAAGATAAGAACTATGCTTTTTAAAGGTAAGTCTTTGGACATTATTTTCCTTCTCTTATCTATTGTGCTTACTGGATACACGTGGCGGCTTTTGCCGGAGATTGTTATTCGAAGCGACGGATTTGTTCATATGCTTGCGGCTGAACAACAGCGATTTTGGGGTCAACGGCACTGGATAACGGGATTAGAGTTAGACGCTTCTATCTTAGGAGCAATTTTACCTAAATTCTTTGGGGCCAATATACGCGGCTATCTATGGTTTGAATTGGTATTTATATTGCTTCTTGTTTTACTTTTTTATGTTTTGGTACGCGTCATTACAAAATCTTCCAGTATAGCCTTTGTTTCGACACTTATTGCAGGGACTAGCTATTTCGGAAATTGGAATATGTATGGCACTCATTGTTATTGTTTTTTCCTAGAACGCGTTACCAATATACCATTCGTACTCGCTAGCTTTTTGTTTCTCCACTTATTTCTCACGACAGGAAAGAAAAAAATATTCGCATTTTCTTTGGTTCTATATCTTGTGGGTCTTAAGCTTGGTCACTTGGCGCTTCTTCTGACTCCTCCTTTTGTACTTTATCCTATCTGGTGGTGCACGGTGCGTTCTTGGAAAAAAGAGACGTGGAAAGGAATACTTATCGGAGCAGCGTATTTTATTACAAGTACAAGTATAGTTTTGTTGCAACGATCAACTTACGGAGACTGGGGACCAGGTAGGACGCTAACTGAATTTGTCTTAAATCCTGCCAAATACGATTATTTTCGTGCAATTGCACTCCAACTTGCACATTGGTCTCAATATAGCTCTATTTTGCCCAATCTTTTTTCTGAAAGTCCGCTCAGAGATATAGACGCTCGTCATGCAGCAGCCAGTATCCCTTTTGTACTGCTCGTCTACATCATCGCGTTCGTTACCCTTTATAAATTCCTTCCAAAGTTCAGAGCACTCCTTCTTACGTGTATCACTTCTGTGCCAGCAATTTTTTTTCTCAACGCGTACGTCAGGTTGGACTCGGTCATAGTGCCAGATTCCAATAGATATTTATATTACCCTAACTTTTTCTTAGGTATTTTTTGGGGAATATTCACCTGGTACGTTTTTCTTCGACACAAGGACGTTCGCAGGCTACTCGGTATCGGTATCCTTATAGCGTACTATATTATCAATGTAACTGTCATCGATTATATATTCCGTCGGACATTTCAATGGAATGAATCCACAAAGGCATTATTTTCACATGTGATAAAAACCCGTGATATGCTCAAGCCTGGCACGCTTGTGGTTGCTACATATCCAGAATTCTGGGTGCAAGAGGCTCATTTTTTTACGGAGCAACTCGGAAATGGTACTGTCACATATGATACCGAAAGCATGGCCTATAGAGATTGGAAAACTAAAATACCGGACTATGAACATGTTTTAACGATAGCGTATGATGCCGCCTGCAACTGTGTAAAAGAAACCAAAGTAAAGTAATATGTGGAAATCAAAAAAAGTCAGCGTTATATTCCCCACCTACAGGGAAAAAAAGTCAATACGGAAATTAATAGAGGAGTTTGATGGCACGGGTTATGTTGATGAAATTATCGTTGTTGATAATAACGCGGAAAAAGGAACCAGAGAGGAAGTGAAAAAAACTCGGGCAATTCTAGTTCATGAAAATCGGCAAGGCTATGGTCATGCCATTCGAAAGGGACTGGCGTCATCGAAGGGTGATCTTTTGATTGTCGCTGAGCCAGATGGTTCCTTTGACGGTCGTGATGTCATCAAGCTCCTTGCCTATAGTGACGATTTTCCTATGGTTTTTGGATCGAGAACTCATCTTTCGCTTGTCCACAAGGATTCTGATATGTCATATATTAAAAGAATTCTTGACGTCTTTCTTGCAAAAGTCGTTACGTATCTATATGCGTGTTCTCCGCTTACAGATCTTGGGTGTACACTTAGACTAACTTCTAAAAAAGCATGGGAGCATATTTCCACAGAATGTAATTCTGCAGATGGAATTTTTGCAACAGAATGGGTGTTGGTTGCAGCTAAAGGAAACGTTAATTTTATTGAGATCCCAATTCATTTTCGATCACGCATTGGTATTTCATCTGTTTCCGGAACCTTTACAAAGAAAGCCTGGTGGGCGATACGAAAATTCTACTACATTTGGAAAATTTGGATAACATAACAAGTCATCACCCCTATGAATAAAAAGGTATTGACAGAAATGCTAGAGGAACTCAAAAAAGCACCAGAGGTGTATCAGCCCTCAAATTATTGGATAGAGGCAGGAAGAACTCATACGCAACGACTGTTTTCTGGTGGTTTGGATAATTTTAAAAGATCGATTAACTTGAAGTATTTTAATTGGGGAATTTTAGGTATCCTAAGACATCAATTATCACCGATTCTTTTAGAGATGAGAAGAAGAAATTTTGCGCCAATTTTTGAAAGTCATTTTATTAACCCAAGAAGCGAGATGCGTTTTGATAAGGAATCCCCTAATTTATTTCTTCGCATTATATATGCGGAATCGTTTGGTATAGTCTCTGCGCTGATATATAAAATTTTTATCGCCTCGCTATGGGAGTACGTTTCCCGAGAGGACATTCTAAAAATCTTAAGCAAAATAGAAGAGCCGCTTATCGGTAATCCCTTTCTTGTCGCTTATAAAAAAAGATCTCTCTCTCAGGACTTATGTAATTCTGTTCACGAGTTTTACAGCATAACGAAAGAAATTGACTTAAATAAGCGTATGGATGTAGCCGAGATCGGTGCGGGGTACGGAAGGCTGGCCTATGTATTTCTCAAAGCGATTCCGAAAATTTCTTATACTATCATAGATATTCCGCCAGCCCTTTTTATATCGCAGGATTATTTGTCAAAAGTCTTTTTTGGAGAGAAAATTTTTTACTTTAGACCATTCGGATCGTTTAAGAAAGTTAAAAATGAGTTCGAGTCTGCGAAGATAAGATTTCTTATGGCTCATCAGATTGAATATCTGCCTGAAAAATATTTCGATCATATTCTTACCGTGAGTTCATTCCATGAAATGACGCGTAAACAGATACGAAATTATATTGCTCATGTTGATCGTTTGACGAAGGGGTATTTTTATACGAAGCAATGGCTAAGATCCCGTACAAAAGATAACGATCATATTACACAAAAAGAGTATCCTATTCCTAAAAAGTGGCGCACAATTTTTCAGCGCCATCACCCAATTCAGAGTACATTTTTTGAAGCATTGTATAAGATGTCTAGTCAGACAGGCCCCTAAATTCTCGTATTGACTGTTTGTACAGTGATTGAATAGTGCTTTCGAGCTTTTTATATGCCTCATCTACTTCCTCAATTATCTCTCTACTTAATGTAATTGAGTTTGCCTTTAGATTGATTTTAATGTATTCAGGGTTTGTCAATCCAACTATTACAAAGCCCAGATATTTTTGATGTAATGCCCATGCGATTGACAGTTGACCAAGGGTAATGCCTAATCGCCTAGCAATGGGTGATAGCGAAGTTTTTACCCAGCCTGATATAACTTCTAACTTTTCTGGTTGCCAATCACTTCTGCCATTCCGAATATCACCGTCACGAAGGTTCCCGATTCTCTCAAATACCGTGCCCGTTAGTTGACCGCGATCAATAACTTGATAAGGCACAAGCTGTATAGAATGATCGATCATATATTCTTCGAATTCTTTCGAAATACTTCTGTTTAAAAGGCTGAACCGGTTCTGCACAAATCTGACCGCACCTCCCTTGTTATACCGTTGAAGTTCTTCTAAGTTTACATTTGATACTCCTATCTCTCGTATTTTGCCATCAGCCCGTAGTTTTAGAAGAGCTTTCATTGTTTCATCGAATGGAGTATTTGGATCTGGCCAATGAACGAAATAGAGGTCAATATAGTCAGTGTGGAGCCTGTTAAGAGATTTTTCGCATTCAGCAATTATGTCTTTATACTTTGCCGATTTTTGCACCGACCGAAAGGTTTTTCCTTCAACGTCAATATATCCACATTTTGTTGCGATATAATAGCTTTCTCTTGAATAGTCACGGAGTGCTTCTCCAAGTAGTGTTTCGACCTGCCCGAATCCATAAACCGGTGCTGTATCTATATAATACCCTTTCTTTTCAATAAACTGCATAACTATCAGTTTGGCTAGTTCTGGTGAAATTGGACCATAGACACCAGAAAAAGGGTATGTTCCCAGGCCAACTCGATTTACATTATGATTCATGTAGTCCTATTGTAGTAAAATAGCACGCATGAAGCTATGTCCACTATGTGGCCGAGAATTTGAAGATTCTCTGTTCGGAGACATGCGGTATTTCTACTGCTGCAGCTGCACACTTGCGAAACGTAGGGATTTTCCGAAATCGATATACAGCGATGAGTATTATCAAGCTTCATCCTCTCTTGCACGAAAACTGTTTATCCCTATTGAGCAATTTTTTTATTTACTTAGGACTCGCTACGTTTCGAGCGCAAAAAAGAATACCTGGATCGATGTGGGAGCCGGTGATGGAGGATATCTCCAGACGATTCGAGCACAAACAAAGATTGGTGTAGAAATTTCAAAAGCGGCAAGAAAACACATGATGAGAGCAGGTATACACGCTCTTTCCGATAAGCAATTTCTGCGGATGCGAGGCGGAAACGCTGATATCATAAGCTTTTGGCAGGTTTTGGAACATATGAATTCACCATGGAAATATTTAGCTGCGGCTAGGAAGAATCTTAAACCAGAGGGTCGCATTGTCGTTGCTGTTCCTAATATAGATAGTTTGGAATATCGATTCTTTGGTAATCGTTGGTTTCACCTCGTACCACAGTATCATCTTTGGCACTTTACCCCCAAAAGCATTACAAAACTTCTCCGTCAAGAAAGATTTCGCATCATAAAAATTGACTATTGGTCGCTTGAACATCATCCGACTGGAATTCTCCAGACATTTATTAATGCGACAAGTGGCACCAATGCTGCACTTCAAAAATTAGTCAAGCGAGCTGATGGGTCTTCAGTTATGAATCTTCCCGCGGTTTTTTGGAGTATTTTTTGGATGACACTTGGTGCTCCTTTCGTCATTGCATTTTGGCTAGTCCAGATTATTCTTAGACGACCAGGTACATTCGTTATTGTTGCAGTTCCTTTTTAGTATTTCCTTTTGTACGCAGCTACACTGTTTGTCATAAGTGAGTTTCAATACGTCTATTGCAGTTGGCGGCGGTTTTCCCTTCGGGTATGATGCATTCTCGGTGCTAAATGTTATACCCCGCTTTTCGCCAAGCTGTTCCGTTATAAACGTCGTTTCATAAGGGCCAAAATCAGCGGTAGGGCCTACGATGACATAGGAATGAGGGGGTAATTGATCAAAATTACGTACGATGTACTGGTATAATTGCGCTGTTGGTACGGAATACTGATGTAAATCGCCAAAAAATTGCCGAAAGAGCGCCGCATTAACGAGAAAAAATCCCAACAAAGCGCCTCCAATGATAATAAACTTTCCCCTTTTGACAATTGTGGTTAAAAGTAAGGCCCAATACATTGAGAGGAGGATAGATGGGTAATAATAATACCGATTCACCCCCGCTGCGCTCCTAAAGTCAAATCGGTCTAAGAGAATATTTATAAATAGGCTAATAACAATACCGGAAACAATAGTTAAAAGAAGCGGCCGATACTCTTTCCCCCTTACCCATATAAGAATGGAGCCCATGCCATAGGTTAATAAGATAGGAAAAACGAATTTATATGTTGAAACTGGGTCGGTGAATGCCAATGGATGACGCCCTGACTTCATGGCTTGAACAACGGAAGGATATTGCGACATATACACGAGTTGGCGGGCTACCCCTTCTACATAGTGATACGTTCCAGGATGAAACAAAAAATAGAATAAATTATATTTTGAACCAACATTTTCCCCAAATTTTTGTTGGATTAGTAAGAAGAAAATTACAATAACAACGTAAGGGAAGGATATTAATAAACCTCGAAGGAGAGAGCGAATACGAAATGACCGAAGCACTTCCCAATAGATTGAATAAAGTATAATAGAATAAGAAAATAAAATTCCAAACTGAGCTAAAAAGATGGAAAGAAAGAATAATGATATTGATATAATGTAATAATTAACTTTGTTTTCTGCGAGAAATCGGTGTAAAAACAAAAAACTCAGGAGTAATAATGGGAGATTGAATATCACGCGTTGAACAAACGTAGCGTACCAGTTCGGAAGAAAAAATCCGATACCAAAAAAATAAACAGTAAAAAGAAACGCCGCAATAAAAGCAGTAAGTGACTTGTCGGTAAGTGTTTTAACGAGAAAATATACAGATATGTTTATGATAAGGATAAAAAATATTTCGACCCAAAAATAGAGCGCCATATTTAAGCCGATATACTTGGAAAGAAATGCTCCAGCAAGCATAGATTGAACTTCAAAGTTTGCAAATGAACTCCACGTGTTGGTAAATAGAGGAAGGTAGCCCTCCCTATTAAGGAACATATATGATTCCCATTGTAATGTGAGCTTGGTAAGAGGATGCCAAATAGAAAGGGTGGTGATTGAGATAATGAATAGGTAGAGACAGTCATGCAATAATATGCGTTTCATGAATTCAGATATATTATGCGGGAAATATTCTGGCGTGATATATCTTTGCCGAGGTCAGTATGTATTTTACTAATGTCCAGAGTGTTTCCGCGCCATATTTTACTGACCGCGCAAAATTTATAGACGAAGCCTCCGGAAAATACCGTGTCGGGACCGGAATTTCACCAATACGAAAACCAGAGTAGACTGCAGAGATGAGAATTTCTTGATCAAAAATGAAATCGTCAGAGAATTTATGGAAAGGCAGCTTCGTAAGAACTTTTCGGTGAAACGCGCGAAAGCCGGTGTGATATTCCGAATGATTTTGACCTAAAATGATGTTCTCCATAGTCGTTAAGAAGCGATTAGCGATATATTTGTACAGAGGCATGCCGCCGGCAAGCGCTTCCTGACGCGTCCGAATTCTTGATCCAAGCATAATATCAAAACGATGATTTTGGATGGGCCGTATGATCTCTTCTGTTAATGAACTATCATATTGATAGTCAGGGTGAATCATGACGACAATGTCAGCACCTTCACTCAGGGCGAGTGTATAGCAGGTTTTTTGATTCCCGCCGTATCCTCGGTTCTGGGGATGAACAATCGTTTTCAGGCGAAGTCTTTTAGCCACAGCGACTGTCTTATCGTGGCTTCCATCGTCTACGAGAATAACGTCATCGGCGACGCCCTTGGGGATGTCAGCAAGTGTTTTGGCAAGCGTCTTTTCGGCATTATACGCGGGCATAATGATGATAACCTTTTTTGGTGTCCGGTGGCGTAACATAGTTTACACGTTATAATAACTTACCCCTTTTGCCAATATATATTTCAAATGTATCAAAAAGTGCGAGTGGAATGATGATATGCTTCAGTACTGACTTTACTGTGTTCATTCTTTCGATAAAGGCAAATAGCCGAATAAGAATATAATAAAGGGTAAAATAACGAACGTATGTACTTTGATGAAGTATCTTCAAACCGTTTTTTTTAATGAGGCTGTTAATGTCATTTCTATTAAAATAAGACAGATGAGCTAAGCGGATTCCCCACCATCTTTTTCCAAACAATTTTGCGGTGAAGCTGCCGTAATTGGGTGTAACGATACAGAAAATGCCGTTTTCTTTTAACATAGAGCGTACCCGTCTGATCAACATATCAGGATCTTCAACGTGTTCCAAGACATCAAGAAGCGTGATAGCATCAAAAACATTGTTTTTGGAATGATATGCTTCTATAGTAGTGTTGTGGACCGATAAACCATGGAGGTGTCTTGCGGTTTTACAGGCCCAGGAAGAAGGGTCGAGGCCATCAACTACCCATCCCCGCTTTTTGGCTTCTATTAAAAGACCGCCCGTACAGCAGCCAATATCAAGTAATTTTCCTTTTTTGCCTTTTCGTAGAGCCTCGATAGTAGTGATAACTCTCAAAAAACTTAAACGCCTTTCTTTTTCTTCTTGGAGATATACCTGGTCACTCATTTTGGCATATAAAGAGGAGAGATTCTTTATATACTTTTTGTCACCAACATAGGTGAATTGGCATTTTTGACAGCGGACCAAATCCCCGTGCAAACCGAAATATTTTTCTGTTACCTGAATTTGCCTTGGAGATACTGGCGGCAAACTTGTGGCTTTAGCTACAAGCGTCACGTAGGTATTGCCGCACAAAGGACAGAGTCGGTATGTTGGATTTGATTTTTTCATCCAGATGAGTAAAAAGAGCGGATCGTTTGACAGATATAACGGATTTCAGTTTCTCGTAGTTCAGGATACATAGGAAGAGATAAAATTCTTTTGCTTCTTTTTTCCGCGACAGGGAACATGCCCGGGTGAAATCCTTGTTGTCTGTAAGGTTTTTGCAGGTGTATGGGAGTTGGATAATGAATAACAGTAGTAATACCTTTTTTCGCAAGGTACGCTTGTAGTTCATCACGATTTTCGCACTCAATCATGTAAAGGTGATAGACGTGGTACGCATAAGGCATTTCTTGAGGCAGAGTGATTTGTTTTATTGTGGCAAGAAATTTGTTATAAACTGAAGCAGCTTTACGACGATTTCTATTCCATGCTTCAAGATGAGGGAGCTTGGCCAACAGAATTTTTGCCTGAATTGTATCTAGTCTACTTTTGTAGCCAAATTGGGTATGTACATATTTTTCTGTGGAACCGTCGTTTCGAAGTTTTAATATTTCGTCTCGGACCTTTTTACTATCAGTGACTACAGCACCAGCATCGCCAAAAGCACCCAAATTTTTTCCTGGGTAAAATGAAAATGCACCTGTTTCTGTTACTGGGACGACATTGCCCTTGTACTTTGCTCCATGGGCCTGACAGGCATCTTCAATAATTACTACATTATGTTTTTTTGCAAGAGTAATAATGGGATCCATGTCTGCCGACTGACCACATAAATGAACCGGCATAATTGCGCGAGTTTTTTTGGATATTGCACGTTGAACTTGTTTGACATCAATGAGTGCACTCTTGGGATCAGCGTCAACAAAAATTGGAGTGGCGCCAATCTGAGAAATCATCATGGCAGGAGAAAAATAACTATTTGTCGGGGTAATTACTTCATCGCCAGGTCCGATGTCATATGCGAGAAGGGCGAATAAAATAGCATCGGTACCAGAATTGAGGCTGATGCAGAATTTTTTTCCACAAAATGTTGCGAATTCTTGCTCAAAGCGTTCGTTTGCGGGCCCGGCCAAGAAAACTGATTCATCCAATGTTTGACTAAATATACGAGAAAAAGTTTTCTTATAAATTCTGTTTTGTCGTTTCAGATCAACAAATGCAACCTTCATATGTGTATTTCAACCATGCTATACTAACATATTCGAAACGTATGAGAAAGGATGAGTACATCAACATGTACAGGAACCAGAGGAAGTTCTGGTGGTATAGAGGAATGGCCGAAATTAATACTGCTCTCCTTGATGAGTTTGTACTCAAAAAGAGCGTGAATAAAATCTTGGACGCCGGATGCGGGACTGGGTCTGCGTTTTCCTATCTCAAACAGTTTGGGGACGTCATAGGCATTGATGTCTCTTTTGAAGCGCTGAGACTGGCGAAACGATTGGGAACAGTTCAAAAAGGAGATATCATCGACATCCCATTTCGTAGTAATAGTTTTGATATTGTTGTCTGTCTAGATGTTTTATATCACCGGTGGGTAGGTGACTATCGCAAAGCACTCGGAGAGTTTTATCGAGTACTTCGACCAGGAGGCATCGTGCTCATTCGTGAACCTGCATATAACTGGATGCGGGGGGAGCACGACAAAGTTGACTTTACAGAGCATAGATTTTCCAAAAGAGAACTTCATCTCGAACTGTCTCGAGTAGGATTCTATGTGAAAAAGCTCACAAGCGCAAATTTTTTTATCTTTCCCTTCGTACTTGCGAGGCGTCTCCTTCAAATGATATTGCCAAAAAGCGTCCCCTCGAGCGATATAAAGGCCATGCACCCTATTTTTGAGGCGTTTCTATTTCAACTTTTAAGGCTTGAGGGCACTATGATCAACTTCCTGTCTCTGCCTTGGGGTAGCTCAGTCATTTGTGTAGCACAAAAAAGCAGTATACAGAACGAAACAGATCTCGAGGCTGGCCCTCTAGGGAGGCACAGCGCAGCCCAAGGTAAAACAGCTGGTCATAGAATATTATAAAGGTTAGGTCGTAGCGGTACTTTACGATAACCCAACTCTCATATGTCAATTTACCTAGTCGGATTTATCGTATCATCATTTTCCTTTTTATTGCCGGTTTGGCCAAGATTGACAAAACGCTATATTGGCGGTTGGCGATGATAGGTGGAAATGGCTTGAATTCGCAGAGTATGTACGTGTTCATAAAAACTATCAGAACAATGTTCAGATGGTTACATTTTCAAATTCAACTTCGGTTATCCGCCGGTTATCATTTTTCCTATCAGTGTTTCTAAATTTTTAAAAAGTCCCAGTTTATTTATTCTCCAGCATTCGGTTTTTTCTTACAATAAGATTTATATTATTTCTCTGGTGGAAAACACCTTTTAGATGAAAATATAAAACATCAACATTTTAAGTTTTTACGTAGGCTTGCCTAGTTGATATTTTTTGTGTTCTTTCATACCATCTTATAGTTTTTTTAAGAGCATCAGTGAAGTTTGTCCGAGCAACAAAGCCAAATTCTTTTTCTGCTCTGGAAATATCTAGGGATCGTTTTGGCTGACCATTTGGCTTACTAGTATCCCATATTATTTTACCGGTAAACCCTAGAAGTTTTGAAATGAGGTTTGCAAGTTGACGAATAGATGTTTCTTTTCCCGTTCCAAGGTTAACTGGTTCATGCTTGCTGTAGTTTTTAGTTGCAAGGATAATTCCGCGAGCAGCATCTGCTACATACAGAAACTCACGGGTTGGGCTTCCGTCTCCCCAAATTGTTACATATTTTTTATTCTTTAACTTAGCAACAGAGATTTTATTGATAAGAGCGGGAATAACATGAGCACTTTCTAGATCAAAATTATCGCCCGGGCCAAACAAGTTTACGGGTAAGAGATAGATACTTTGAAGCCCATATTGCTTCCGGTATGCTTGGGCGCCTACTAAGAGAATTTTTTTTGCAAGCCCATAGGGAGCATTAGTTTCCTCCGGATAGCCCATCCAAAGATTGTCTTCCTTGAAGGGGACTGGGGTATATTTAGGATACGCACATATTGTGCCTATTATAACAATTTTTTTTACTTTATTTATCTTGGATGCTTCTAGAATGTGTGCTCCCATTATAAGGTTATCATAAAATAAGGTAGCCGGATACATATTGTTTTTGCCAATACCGCCAACATTGCCGGCTGCATGTATGACGATGTCAACTCCCTTCGTGGCCTTTATACAGTTTTCTTTTTCTCGAAGGTCTAATTCTTTGGAACGATAAACGATAATATTTTTTGAATCTAAACCCTCCTGGATCAATTGTTTGACGATATTTGAACCCAGAAAGCCCGCACCTCCAGTAACCAAAATCTTCTTATTTTTTAGTTCCATGTCTGATTTTTTAATCTATCAATATTGTTATCGTTTGGGAATAAAAAAACGTGCTGTCTTAATCACTAAATAATTTTGGGTATAACGCTCTATATTCATATTTTTTTGCTAGTTTTAATGCATTGACCTGGTATTCGTAATAATTCCTTATAATTTTTTCTATTGCAAGAAGAAGTTTTTGAGGGGAGTCATGGGGTATTATAATTCCGGCATTTAAATTATGAATTTCTCGAGAAAACTGAAATACGTCAGTGGTAATAACTGGAATACCCTGACTTAGATAGTCTTTTATTTTTGAAGGATCTCCATAATAAGAAACATTGCTTTCATTAGGAATGTAAAGAGCTAGGCCTATTTCAAATTTTTGCACCACTTGCATGACAACCTTTTCATCAGAGATAAATCCATAAAAATGAGTTTTTAAGTTGCCTTTTTTTGCACGTTTCTTAAAATAGCTTTCGTCAGGCCCAGACCCAACGACGTCTAATTCTATATTTGAGTATTTTTTTGTCAGCAATGGAGCTGCGTCATATACAGTTTCGAGTCCTTGACTGCGCTTTATTACACCAATAAAGCCTAGGATTGGCCGTAGATGATTTTTTTGCTTAACAGTTTTAATTGGGTCAGTCCCAATTGGTATTATACGATAATGATCATGTTTAGGTAAAACACCCGCGTCTTTTCTCAATTGGATTAGGCGACTGTTTAAAAATATTATACGGTCTGACTTGTTGGCCATTTTATCAAATTGCCAATAAATCCAACGCATACCCATAACAATTTTATTATTGTTCTTCATTGGGTAATAATCCCAAACCCAAAAGATTGTTTTATCGATGAGTTTGATTTTACGCAATATAATACCAACCCAAGCTGTGAATGCATTAACGGTAAAATACAAAAATGGAGATTTATAAAGAAGCCGGATTTTATGTGTGTAGTAAAGAATTTGTGTAAAATTGACGAATGACCTAATTGGCAGAAGTAGAAACAGAATATAGATATTGGAGGGGGAAGGAATCTGAAAAAGCCTTTGCTGCCTGATAAGCCTCCCACGCTTAAAAATTCTCAGCGAACTTGATTCGTTTTTCTTATTAAGTGAATAAAAATTAAAATAAAAAACTATCACGCGTTGAAATTTTTCTTTGATAAAATCAAGAATATGACCCGAATTTTCATATGGGGAATAATTAATATACACTATAGTGGAAGTAGCCTTAATTACCGGATTATTCTTCATAAGCCCACTCAGCGTCTTTTAGCTCTTCATCGCTGATTGTACTGAAATTCGCCCCTTTTAGAAAGTAGTATCTCATCCACAGAAGGAACTGAATTTTACTGTTCCATCAAGGCGATTAGGGGTTTCGATCGCTTCTAGATCGCGAGGTGTTGCTTTAAGTTAGCCAACAAACACAGTATACTATCATTCATGTTCAAGCCTGATTTTAGCTTTGTATATTATGATGAAAAGCGTAACATTTAATTTGCGAAATAATCTGACTTGGAAAAAAGTCAATTACAAAAATATTACCGTTTACTATTTACCTCAACTTGATGGTGGAGGCAGATATTTTGCTCAAGAGTTTATAGCAATAACAAGAGAAAAAATCGGGAGAGTAGATAGTATTTGCGAATTTGCAAGTGGACCCGGATTCATAGGATTCTCCCTTCTTGCTCATGGATTATGCAATACTCTCTGTCTCATAGATATTAATCCTTTGGCCATTCAGGCATGTGAAGAAACTGTTAAAAGAAATAATCTGGAGAAAAAAGTTAAGCTATATAAGTCTGATATATTTAAAAATATACCCGAAAAAGAGAAATGGGATCTTGTTGTTTCTAATCCTCCGCATTTTAACGGTTCTAAAACGGCCCATAGTGAAGATATCCTTTATATTGATAATAATTGGAACATTCATAAAATTTTTTACTCAAACATTAAAAAACACTTAAACGATAATGGATCTGTACTTTTTGTTGAAAATTCACAGGGCTCAGAGCCAAATGTGTTTATAGGCATGATAGAAAAGGCCGGTTTATTCTTTGTAGAGGCATTTCAATATAAGCCGAGAATGAATCGGGTATTTTTTTTGAATATTCGGGTATTTTTTCAAGTTTGGAGGCTGGCAAAAATAATATATATTCTTTCTCTTTTGCGTAGAAAATCAATCATGGTCTCGAATGTTTTAAATTTTGGTAAATATCCTTACTATTTTGTATGGAGTAAAAAATTAGGGTATAAAAAGTAGGGGAATTTATTATGGGAAAAGATATTTATGTACTAGGCATTAATGAATCGCATGTTGCATCAGCGGCCCTATTAAAAAATGGTGAAATAATTGCTTGTGCTTCGGAAGAAAGATTTACCCGAAAGAAGGGGCAATGGGGTTATCCACAGCATGCAATTAATTATTGCCTCAATAAAGCACAAGTTTCGCCTAGTGATGTCGATTCCGTTGTTTTTGGCTTCAAGAATCTCTCTCTTTTTATTCATGGGTCCTCCCCTCAACCCGTGAGTTCAGTAAGTCGAACCGTTATTCACATTATCAGAAGTATGAGATCACTCGTGATGACTCTAATGGGAATTTTTCCGGCATTCTACTGGTGCTACGACTTGTTTATTAAGACAGCATATTTGTGGTTTCTCTGGTTATCTTTGGAGAGGCCGCATCGAGTATTTATTGCGCGTATTTTTAACAAAAATCAAAAAGAGATTAACGTTATGGACCACCATCAAGCACATGCAATCGGTGCTTATTTTATGAGCCCGTTTGCACAGGAAGAGAAACGAGAACCGGTTTTGGTGGTGACCAACGACGGAATGGGAGACACCGTGTGTAGCAGAATCTACACAGTTCGGGAAAACAGATGGCAGGAAATAGCATCAACACCCAATGCGTATTCTCTGGGCTGGCTTTACCTATATGTGACGGAATATTTAGGTATGAAACCAAATGAGCATGAATACAAAGTAATGGGATTGGCTCCGTATGCGCATCAGAAATCAGCTCAATCAATAGTCAATGTTTTTCATGATCTTATGTGGGTTGACGGTTTAAAGATAGTCTCAAAAATCCCGGCGCTTTCGTATTATCGGTTTCTTGAAAAGCATTTAGCCAGGAAACGATTCGATCTAATTGCCGCAGGAATCCAGATATTTACAGAGCAAATTCTCACTACTCTTATTAAAAACGCAATTAAAAAAACAAACATTCATACGGTTGTTTTAGGTGGTGGAGTATTTATGAACGTCAAAGCGAATATGGAGATCAGTCGTCTGGATGAGGTAAAAAAACTTTTTGTTATGCCGTCGTGTGGAGACGAATCGACTGCCATTGGTGCGGCGTATTATGGATATGAAACATTCTGTAGAAAACATGGATACCCGTTCCAACTAAAACAATTGTCTTCATTATATCTTGGGCCTTCATTTACCGACAGAGAAATTGACATGGCGGTGCGCACGTTTGTGAAGAATAATAAGAATATACATGTAACAAAACTAGCCTTTCCAGCCAAAGTAGTTGCCAAACTATTGTCTGAAGGGAAAATCATTGCCAGATTTGACGGCCGCATGGAGTTCGGAGCGCGCGCACTCGGCAATCGATCGATCCTGGCAAATCCTTCGGATCGAGAAGTTATCAAAACTATTAATGATCAGATAAAGAGTCGAGATTTTTGGATGCCTTTTGCACCTGTCATCTTGGAAGAGGACGCAGATGCGTATCTCGTAAGGCCCCACGGGCTAAAATCTCCCCATATGATGATTGCATATGAAACAAAAAAGAGAGCAAGAAAGGAACTTATCGCAGCATTGCATCCGTACGATTATACCGCCAGACCACAGATTCTCGACCGTAAGGTGAACCTGGAATATTATGATATTGTTAACGAGTTTAAGAAAATAACGGGTATAGGTGCCTTATTAAACACCTCGTTTAATATTCATGGCGAACCTATCGTCTGCACCCCATTTGATGCGCTTCGCACATTTCGTTCTTCAAAATTAGAGAATTTATTACTAGGGAATTATTTGTTAAGCAAGAAAGAAAATGTTTCAGTTAAACAATGATTAAAGAAACACAAGATATGTCCAAAATCAAATGGCCAAAAATATCCCTCATTTTCGTCGCCTTCAACGATGCACAAGGGGTCCGGCGGTGTTTGGGATCAGTGAAAAATCAAGATTATCCTCAAGATAAAATTGACATTGTTTTTGTCGATGACGGTTCAACAGATGATTCGGTTAAGGTTGCCAAAAGTTTTGGTGCAAGAGTGTTCGTACAGCCAAAGGGTTATATCTACAAAAATTGGATTTTGGGACTACACAACATACAAGGAGATTACATTTTTTCCTTGGAAACAGACATCGTTCTTGCTGGAAAGGATTTTCTAAAAAATATGGTATCACCAATGCTTGCGGATAATCGAATCATTGCTTCATTTACCGACGAAAAACCAAGTTCGGACATGCACTGGGCTGCTCGTTTTCTAACATACAACATTGCAATGTGTGATCCTTTTCTCGAATTTCTTTTAGATACAGTGGAAAGTAAAATTATCGAGAAAAGAAAAGGGTATGCCTTATGCAAATTTGATGAGAAACTTCCATCTCCGGTGAGAATGTTTTACAGAGTCGAATATCTAAAAAGAACCCCAAATTGGAAAGCGAAAAATTACTTTGATCATGACTTTGTAATAAATTGTGTAAGGTCTGGATATCCTTATTTTGCTTACGTTCCTAATCCCGGATACGTTCATTATACGGTAAAGAGCCTGAAGCAACTTATCGATAAGAGGGTTCGTAACGTTAAAATGCATTTTCTTCCATATTATAAGAATTCGGAATATATTTTCCTAAATTCCAATAAAAAGAGTGAAGTTTTAAAGCTAATTTTATTTGTCATTTATGCGAACCTGTTATTTCCCGCTGCTGCTAGAGGACTATTTCGGTTTTTAAAACACAAAGACTGGGTTCTTCTAATGGAACCAATTATTACGATTGGAGTTGTGGATGCTTTGATTATAACTTTTTTAAAAGATAAGATGGGAAGAATGTTTATATTAGATTCAGTCAAATCATTATATAATTAAGGACAGTCGCTATACTTGCTTATGCAGAATCCGACAGTTGTTAGGCAGTTCCAGGAACAAATAGACCATTATGTGAGAAAAAAACAGGCGACTGACTCTTTGCTCATACCTTATATTATCGACTGGTTAAGGAAGAAAAATTTCAAGAAGAAAATAAAGATTTGTGAATTTGGTGGAGGAGCAGGACAACTTTTGGGAATACTTCAAGAACACTATCCCAAGGCTTCGTATACTGATGCAGAGATTCTGCCCCAATATCGAAATCATCTTGTATCGAAGAACATATCATTTAGGCTACGGTCATTACTTCATTCGAGGTTTGCAAACCGATCCTTTGATGTGCTGATTATCCGTGATGTACTCCACCATTTGGTGGGGAGAGACTACCAAGAGACCGTACAAAACCAGTTAAGGGGACTGAAAGAACTGCGACGGCTTGTTCGACCCGGCGGCGCGATATTCATTGAGGAGATCACGAACAGATCAGACATAATCACCAAGGTTATATTTTATCTTACGAGAGTAAATATTATGTTTGGTGTAAGATTTCCGTTACTGTCTATTAGTCCGAATACCCATATTGCATTTTTTACTGCTCCACGATTAAAGTCACGTATCAGCGAAGTATTTGGTACGTCATTTCAATGTTTTTTTACAACATATCCTGTACGAACAGATTTTGCTTCAAGACTTGCTCATTTTTTGCAACCAATAGAAAAAGTAGTCGTAATTATAAAAGCGATAAAATGATTAATGTACGTTTTCATTTTTTGGCGTTAACCTTGATAGTTTTAGCGGTTGGTCTTGCCTATTGGAATCTGTCAGATACATTTTTTCTACAAGACGAATGGGAAGTATTAGCTTCAGCCAATTATTATCAAAGTAAGGGATGGTTAGGAATAGTTCAGTCTTCTTTCCCTCCGACTGCTTTTTCTCATTTTACTCCTCTGGGTCTAATATACGTCTGGTTTACACATCAATTTTTTTATTCTACTTTTGAACCCTATGCATATTTGAGTATAACTTTACATATTTTTAATACATTTTTACTTTATTACTTTATTCAATCTTGGCTGAATAAGAGAAAAATTGCTCTGTTTGCAGCACTATTTTTTGCAGTTAATAGCATTTCTCATCAGGCAGTTACGTGGGTTGCAGCAGCTGATAGCTATGAAATTTCCACAGCCTTTATTCTTATCTCCTTGATATTTTTCCAGCGATTTCTTGCCCGAGATAAACATCGAAAAAGAAACATCTTCATCTCCATGCTTACACTTGTCGCATCTCTTCTGTTTCACGAAAATGGTATATTTCTCTTCCTTTTTTATCCGGTAGTATTTTATTTCTTCACTAAGTCAGATCGGAAAAACTTACTGCGCACCTTTTCCCATGGAATACTCACCAGTATCGCTATCTTTATTCTAATCCGGATACCTCTTTTCTTTGGTTTCACCGTACCTGCACCTGATATGACGGGCTTTTCCCGCCCCTCTATCTCTGTATACCCCTATCGGTTAATTTCCCTGAGCATGAAGTCTTTCGCCGGAAGCTTAGTTCCTGAAAAGATTCTTATTCAGATCTCAAATGAAGCGGTAAGATTAGCATATCCACAATTTTTAACTTCTGATAAAATTCCTAATCCATTCATAGCACAGTCGATAGTATATGATCTTGTTTCCTATGTGATTACCGTAGTCATAATTTGTCTCCTCGTGTTAAGCATGAGAATTATGCGAGAAAAACAGACTATAGAAGCATATATATGGGCGATGGCTTTTGTGCCCCTCAGTCTGTCTCCCTATGTTTTCGTTTTGGGAAATGCCGGTTTTGCGTCGATTATTGAGTCTAAGTTTTTATACATCGGAAGTATCGGCGTAAGTATTCTTGTGGGAATTATTGTATACTCTCTGCTTTTGAAATTTTCGAAACATAGAATATTTACAATTGTTGTGTACTTTTTATTCAGTTTTTATCTGTTGAGTCACGTCTTTACAATTCGAACATATTTAGACAAAATAGTGAAAATAAGCGCACTGCGAAAAATGTTTTTAACAACAATCCGAGCGTCTTATCCACAGCTTCCGCACAGAACAATTTTTTATACGCAAAGCGATAGTGCATATTATGGTATGGAGGAAAAAGAAAAAATGTTACCTGTGCAAATTGGGTTTGGAAGGATACTCATGGTGTGGTATCAAAAAGATGAAAGGTTTCCTGGATGTATTTACGAAGGTCGATTTCTGCTTCATTTATTAGAGGAGGGATATCGTTTTTGTGATGGACGAGGGTTTGGGTATTTTCGCAACTATGATAAGCTTGCAGCGGCGGTGAGAGCGAATGATATTAAATCAGATGAGATTATCGCATTCTCCTGGGAAAAACGAAGCGAGAAATTTATTGATATTACAGAAAAGGTAAGAAGTACGATTAAGCAAGATATCGAAAGGAACAAATGAAACTGGAAGATAAAAAAATCGTTGTCACAGGAGGCGGAGGTTTTTTAGGGGGATACGTTGTCAGGGCACTTAAGAAGCGCGGGGTAAAGCATATTTTTGTTCCAAGATCAAAAGATTACGACTTAAGAGAAAGGGATATTTGTCGAAAAGTGATAGGAGATGCTCAGATTGTTATTCATTTAGCTGCACAAATAGGGGGAATCGGTTTTATAGGTGAACATGCAGGAGAAGTTTTCTACAATAATCTCATTTTGGGCGTTGAGCTTATGGAGGCGGCACGACTAGCAGGCGTTGAGAAGTTTGTGAGCATAGGCACAGTTTGTGAGTATCCGAAGAGTCCTCAAATTCCGTTTAAAGAAGAAAGTCTTTGGGATGGCTATCCTGAAGAGACTACGGCTCCATACGGCTGGGCTAAAAAAATTCTTATTGTTCAAGGAGAAGCATATAGAAAGCAATATGGATCTTGTGCAATTCACCTGCTTCCCGTCAATCTTTATGGCCCAAGGGACAATTTTAGTAGGGAGTTGAGCCACGTAATTCCGGCATTGATTAAAAAAGTTATTGAAGCAAACGAAAAAAAGAGCCCTTTTGTTACTGTATGGGGATCTGGCAATGCAACGCGTGAATTTTTATATGTTGAAGATGCTGCAGAAGGCATAGTATTAGCAACGGAAAATTATGATGGGGTAGAGCCCGTAAATCTAGGTACAGGAATTGAAACAACAATTCGTGAAGTTGCTAATCTCATTATGAAGCTTGTCGGCTATAGGGGGAAGATACAATGGGATGCCACGAAGCCGGATGGTCAGTTAAGGAGGAGATTGGATATATCAAGAGCGGAGCGTGAATTTGGGTTTGTGGCAAGAACTACTCTTCGGGAAGGATTAGAAAAGACGGTTGAATGGTATCAGCAACATCGGATATAATCCTACTCATAATGAGTCCACTTGTATCGATAATAATCGTCAATTTCAATGGTAAAAAAGATCTCGAAGAATGTTTGAATTCATTGAATGTTATTTCATTTCAACTGTACGAAACTATTGTTGTTGACAATGGATCTACTGATGGGTCTATTGAGTTGATTAAGAAAAAATTTCCACGAGTAAAATTAATTGTCGAGGCAAACAGAAAACTTGGTTTTGCGGAAGCGAATAATTTGGGATACAAAAAAAGCAAAGGAGACTATGTACTGCTTCTTAATAATGATTGTATTGTTACTAAGAATTTTTTAAATGGCCTCGTTTCATATCTTCAACGTAATCCGTCTGTGGGAATAGTTCAGCCGACCCTGCTTTTTTATAGACCGAATACACCATTGCACAAAAAAATAAATTCTGTGGGGAGCTTCTTCTTACACACTGGATTTTTATATCATAAAGATTACGGGAAAGATTTTGTCAGGAAAAAATATTCAAAGCCTTATGAGATTTTTTCGGCGTATGGTGCATGTCTATTAGCAAAACGAGAGGTGATTGAAGAGGTTGGTGGATTATTTGATCCGAATTATCTGTTTTACTTTGAAGAAACTGATTTGTGTCACCGTGCATGGCTTGCTGGTTATTCAGTGATGATAGAGCT